>NZ_SRIC01000189.1 GCF_004684775.1 Streptomyces sp. MZ04 | reverse complement strand
CCGCGTCCGGCACAAGGAGCAGCGCCCCGCCCCGGAGCAGCGCGGCACCCTGGCGCTGATCGGCGTCAGCGCGATCTACGTGGCCCGCATCCAGATGGCCGTGCTGTACTTCCAGTCGTGCGTGGCAAAACTCCCCCACGCCGAATGGGCCGATGGGACCGCCCTGTACTACTGGGTCAACAACGACGCGTTCGGGGCGGCGGGCTGGCTGCGCCCCGCGCTCAACACCGTCGTGCAGAGCCCGGCAGGCGTCGCCGCCATGACCTGGGGGCCACTCGTGCTGGAGATCGCCCTCGCCGCCGCTCTTCTGATGCCTCAGAAGGTGCGCTGGATGCTGCTGCCCGCCGGTGCGCTCTTCCATCTCTCCATCGCGGTGACCATGGGCCTGTGGAGCTTCGCCCTCGCCATGTGGGGCGGCCTGCTCCTGCTCCTGGCACCGCTCGGCCACGACCCGGACATCAGCTCCATGCTCCGCAAGTCGCTCCGCCGAACCAGCCCGCCGGAGCCCACGCCACCACGTGAGTCGGCCAAAGAAGGCGTTCCAGCCTGACCGCGAGGAGCCGGTTCTCCCGGATGCGTTGCCTTCCTCCAAGGCACGGTCACGATCGCTGTGTGTGTGGGGGCAGTGCCATCACGACGCCTTCGCGACCGCTAGCGCGAGCCCACTCTGTGGCCGCAGCAGAGAGCAGCACATCCGCCCGCAGGGCCGCACCCCGAAAGGCACGACCCCAACTGACATGCATGTTTGCCTAGTTCAGCGACCTACGCTGAGGAAGCCTCTTCACATTGCCCCCGCACATCGGCGGCTCCGCTACGACCTGCACGAACGGACCGATACCGAGCCACGATCCAGCGTGGAACCAGCAACCGGCGTCACCGGCCAGATTCGGTGGCCATCTGCACCATACACAGAACCCGCCACACCCTGGTGTGTAGCATCTGATCACCGCACTTGCGCCACCAGGGGGGTCTTGTGATCGAGCTGTCCGACATGGTCCGCGAGCTGCGACGCCAGCTGGCCATAGCCCTGGCGGACAGTGAGGGCGAAGCGGTCCGCTTCGAACTGGGGCCTGTGGAGCTAGAGGCCACCATCGCGGTGAGCCGTGAGGCAGGCGCGGAGGCCAGGACCCGGCTGTGGGTCGTCGACGCGGGGGCGAATGGCAAGTATGCGCACGCCCAGACGCAGCGGGTCACCGTCACGCTCAATCCCACGACCGTTGCGACGGATGGAAGCCCAGCCCGACCGGTCCTGATCGCGGGCGGCGAGGTTGACAACGAGCGCTGAGCAGGACGAGCACGTGGCCGGCAACCGCGCCCATGTGGTCGACCGAGGTCTACAGGCACACTGCGCCGTCGAGGTCCTCGTCTCGCTACCCAAGGCGGGTACGCGGCGCCGCGGTTCGGGCTACCTCGTCGCACCGGGCAGGATTCTGACCGCTGCCCATGTCGTCGACGGTGCCTCGCAGGTACTGGTGCGCTTCGAGGCGGACCGGCCCCAGGAACGCACCATCAAAGCCACCGTGAGATGGCAGCACTCAGGGATCGACGTCGCGGTACTCGTTGTACCCCACACCAACACCCCGACTGTGTCCTTCGGACAGGTGGGCGAGCAAGACGCGGTGCTGCGCTGCAGCGCACTCGGCTTTCCACGCTTCGGCCGCATGCTGCGCCTGCGCGGCTCTGGCGGCGACGGCGGCTCGGATATGGGGCTGTACGCCCACAGTCGGGGTTACCTCTTCGCACACGAGACGCTCTTCGCCGCGGCCCAGGCGCAACTCGGGCCCGATATCGACACCTATTGGGAACGTCTGCACACATGGGCAGAGTCGTACGCCTGCAAGGGCTGGCCTCCCGGTACCCCTGCGTACCTCCTCCAGCCCTACGGGAGGCTGCTCGCGCAGCTCCATGACACGGGCCGCTCCACTGCTCTCGCTACGGATGTACGCCGTCACATACGAATGCGCGAGGTGACCGGCAGCGACGCTGCGTGCCTCGCCGAGATCGCCGCCGCGCGCGCAAGCGCACGACGCTGCGCCCCCGACGACCTTGGCACCTTGGCGATGCTGGCCGCGGCCGAGGACCTTGTGGCCCGACGCAACGAAGCACTGCACCCAGACATTCCCGCTGTCTACGCCCGACTGGGGCACACGCGCCGCGCGATGGGACTGGCGCGCAGTGTGTTCCTGCCCATGAACCGTTCGCGGGCTCTGCAATAGAGTGCGGTCAAGAGGGTCTCCAAGTCGGGCGTCACAACCGGATCTTGGGGGCCTTCGTCCGATCAGCAGCCCCAAAGTCCTGAAGTTCTGGCCCAGCGCTCGAATGTCGTCACACGTTGACTGAACGGAGTCCAACAGCAATGCCGGACACAACCTCGGCCAACCTCGGCCCTCGTGAGGTCTTGGCCCGCTACCAGCAGGCAATGCTCGACAAGTCCGCGGACGACCTGGCCGATCTGTACGCGGTCGATTCCGTGCACGAGTTTCCTTTCCTCTTCCCCGGCATGCCTGAGCGCTACCAGGGACGCGAAGAGGTCCGCGCGGGCTATCGAGCGGCCTGGGGTGCAAGCCCGGCGCAACCAAAGGAGATCCGCGAAGTCGTCGTGCATGAGAACACCGACGCGGAGGTGATCGTCGTCGAGCAGATCGTCTCCGGGACCGTGACCACGACCGGCCAGTCCTTCAACTTTCCCGGCATCCTCGTGATCCGGATCCGGAACAGCCAGATCGTGCATGTCCGCGACTACATGGACGGGCTCGGCGTGGCTCACGCGATGGACCGACTGACCGCCGTGGCCGCCAGCCTCAGCAACCTCTGACATGCCCGCCCACCGGGGTCGTTGCCGCACCGACTGGTCACCCGGTCTGAGCCAACTCCTCCTTGCCCCACGCGACGAGGGACAAATGCACGTACCCGGTGACGCCCGTCCGCTTCATTGTGACCTTCACCCACGTTCCGCCGCGCCCCGCCCAACCGTGCGCGGTGCTTTTCCCGTCCCTATACGCGATGCCGAGCACCACAGCACTCTTACGGCTCGGTCCGCGATTGATGGTGGGCGTAGCTCCGTCTCGGGGGCAGCTGATCTGGGGTGTTGCAACGACCGTTGATCAGCCCGGGGTGTTGTGATGTGCGGTGCTCGGGGATATTCGCTGGTCGCTGCTTGCTGGTGGTGTTCATACTGCCGCAATGGATCCGGTGACTCTTGAGACCGACCGTCTGGTGCTTCGGGCCTTCACACCGGCCGACGTGGATGCGGTGTACGAAGCCTGCCAGGACGAGGACATTCAGTTCTGTACGCCGGTGCCGGTGCCGTACCGGCGTGCGGACGCGGAGAAGCGCATCGGCGAGGAACTGTCCGCGGGCTGGGCCACGGACAAGAACTACACCCTCGGCGCCTTCCGTAGGGACAGTGGCGCCCTGGTCGGCTCGTACTGCCTGTTCATCATCAGTCCGGGCGTCTACGAACTCGGTTACTGGGCGGTCAAGGACCAGCGCGGACGCGGGTACTCGGTGGAGGCCGCTCGGGCCCTGTGCGACTGGGGCTGGGCCACCCTCGACGTCCACCGCATCGAGTGGTGGGCCATGGTCGGGAACACCGGCTCGCGTGCCGTCGCCGAGAAACTCGGCTTCACCGTCGAAGGGACTCTGCGCAATCGCGGCATCGCCAACGATGGCAAGCCGCACGACTGGTGGGTGGGCGGACTGCTGAGGCCCTGATGCTCGGGCCGGTGCTTCGCCGGCTGCGTTTGCTCTTCTGCAGGGACGTTCCCAGCTCGGACAGTTCCCGCAGCAGACCCACACCCATTGATCATCGGCGGGCAGCCGTGCCGTGGCAGTGGCCGCACGGGTTCTTCGAGTGTGACCAAGAAGTGGGCCACCGCACCGCACCCGGGGTAGGCCGCTTCCTGGCGGCACCGTCCGCGCCGCGAAGGCCACCGCATCGTCGGCCAAAATCACCTCCTGAACCACCACGGACGGCCTTCATTCCAGCTATCTGTGACGCCACGTCACCGCCCCAAGAGCGCGGAGTCCCGCGTGTAGGCCCCGGTGTCCTAGTGCCGCATCAGGAATCGTCCGCCCTGTTGAGAGTGTGGGCAGACGGTCTGGTGATGGTTCGGCGGAGGCTACTGGCCGGGGTGGAGCAGAGTACGAAAGGTCACCGACACGCGTCGGCCGCGTGGGACGCGGCCGGTGGTTCCGGGGTCGCTCTTGCGTGCGGCGATGGCATGGCGCCAGGTGTAGCGGGCCGGGCCGGTCATGACCAGCAGGCTGCCGGGTGCGAGCGGTACTGCCAACTTCGCTCCGTCCTCAGGATTGGTGAAGTCCATGAGGCATCCGGAGCCCAGTGAGATCGCGGCGATGACCGGACCGAAGCAGGGCAGGCAGTCGACGTGGGCGCTGATCCCCTGACCCGGCTGGTACTCGTTGACGATCACCTGCTCCGCCTCCTGGCCCATCAGGCCCTCACTTGCGAGGCGGGCGGCCGCCTCTCGGGCCCATGCGGGAAGCGGTCGCGCGGCTGCCTGCCGATCGCCTGCCACGCTGCGGCGGCCGTAGTCGTAGCGGTGGCCGTAGTGCTGCACTCGCCGCTTCAACTGTGACGACCACTCCGCGGCGTCGATGTCTGAGAGCAGGGCCTGGCAGGCGTCGGGGGTGAGCCAGTCGGCGATGTACTGCAGTCCCGGCACCGCAACGGAGGGCTGCGGCCGGGATATGGGATCGATGCCCAGGGAATGCTGGCCGGAAGTCTCAGACATACCCCGAACAGTAGCCAGTCGTGCGCCATGTGTCCGCGAGCGGAGGAGGCCGAACACGCCGGTTTTACGGCCACGGAGCGGAGGGCTCCGGGAAACTGTGCGGATGGCTGAACGGGTGCGGGTCCGGGAGATCGATGACGACGAAGGGCGGCGCCTGCTGCGGATCGTGCGCCGGGGCACCGGGTCGGTGGTGACCTGGCGGCGGGCCCAGATGGTGCTGTTATCCGCGCAGGGCATGGCCGTGGCGAAGATCACCGAGGTGACGTTCACCAGCCCGGACCGGGTCCGCGACGTGATCCACAACTTCAATGCCGACAGTTTCGACTCGCTCTACCCGAAGTACAAGGGCGGCCGGCCCAGGACCTTCACCCTCCCCGAACGCCGGGAGATCAAGAAGCCTCGCCCGTCTCAACCTGCGCGCGGCCACGATCAGCGCGGCCATCGCCGCCCTCATCCGCGACGCCGGCAACCCTGCACTCGACGACCGCGTACGCGCCCTGCACGCCGAGCTCGACGACGCGGGCCTCACTTCCATGACGCCCACCCTCGAACTCGCCGCCGCCTTCCGCCAAGCCGTCCTGAACGACCACGACGGGCTGAGCGCCACCATCTCCCGCCTGCGCGAACTCACTGGCGGCGGGGATTACGCCTACTACGTCGACATCGCATGCTTCATGGCCGGCCTCCCGCTCCCCGCCGATCAAACCGCCCCTCAATGGCTCGACGGCGAACGGGCCACCCGCGCGCGGTGGCACAACCTCGTCTCCACTCGCCGCGAGGTTCTGCGCACCGGCCGCTAAGCCCCGGTTGGCAGAACTGCATGCACACACTGGCCAATCCAAGACCCTGAAGAGGAGCACACAGTGGTGGACGTTTGGATCTACGTGGCCCCAGATCGGCACAACAGCCTGGAGCTGGTGCGTGCCGAATCGGTGCTCCACATCGAGCAGAGCGAACGCACCCATGGCGTCCGCGTCGACCGTCAAGCGCTCGACTCGAGTCTCGTTGTGGCTCATGCCGTTGGAGTCATCGATGAGCCGCCGCTGCCAGAACACTTCGCGCTCGGGCTGGTCCAAGCCCTGGAGCAGGCACGCAGCGAAGCAGAACAGGAAGGGCGCGATCGCGCGGTGACAGCACGGCTCACGCCCGGCCGACTCTGGGAGTGGGGCATCTTCCGACTCGATGAACTGCCCCTCAGCTGGCGCACGCGAAGCTGAGGCGTGATGGTGACCGCCAAAGGCCCCGCGGGTGATACTGAGGGCATGGCTGTTTCGTCCTCATCGTTTCCGGTGCCAGACGCCTTCGAGGTGCTGTGCGAGCAGTACGCGAAGCGTCTACCGGCCAGCCTGGCGGACCTGGTGGGGCCCCGTCGCGGCGCGGTCGAGTTGCCTCTGCACGTGGCCTGGTCGGGCCGCCGCTCCTAACACGCTGGATCAGCCCCGGTCGCGGATGGGTCTGTACCGCACCGTCCTGGCCGAAGGACAGCACCAGGACCTGATCAACCTCCTGAACCGGGACCTGCTGACCGCTCAGTGGCCCACGCTGCGGACCTTGATCAGCCGCCCGCTCCGCCACACCTGGGAATCGGCCTTCCCTGAACTGGCCTCCGCCGGGGCCGCTGCCGCGTGAATCTGAGCGACCTGCAGCGCCGGCTCCTGGCCGACGTCCTGGCCATCGGTACGCCCTACCCGCTGGTGATCACCGGGGGATACGCGGTCCAGGCCCACGGCCTGGTCGACCGCCTCAGCCAGGATCTGGACGTGGCCACCGAGAACCCCTCTCATATGGACGAGATCACTCGCACGGTCAGTGACGGCCTCGCCCGGCGCGGCTGGCATGTCCGCCAGATCGAGACCAGCCCACTCTCCGGTCGGCTCATCGCCGCCGACCCTCATACGGGCGAGGAGTGCGAGATCGACATCCTCAAGGAGGCTTTCTGGTCCCCGCCGACCACGACCGAGCTCGGACCGGTCCTCGCCCTCGACGACGTGATCGGCACCAAGGTCCGCGCACTCGCCGATCGCGGCGCGGTCCGCGACCTCATTGACGTCCACGCCGCCTCCCGGCTGCGCACCACCGCCGACCTCGAAACGCTCGGCCGCCGCCACGCCCGCTACGAATTCAGCCTGCATGAGCTGCGCGACCGCCTCGTCGGTGCCGAATGGTGGGACGACGAGGACTTCGCCGACTACGGCCTGGATCCCGCCCGGGTAGATGCCCTGCGCACGTGGGCCTTGGCCTGGGCCGGGGACCTTGATATCCGGCTGCACGGCGAGGAAATCCCCCGGGCGAAGACTGACCTCTCATACGCACACGCGGTCTTCAGCGGCCGTTCTTGAGTTAGCTCAGGATCTCCTGACAGAGGATTCCCCGTCAGGAGATCCTGACGGCTGCACGGCTGGAGAGTCGGTTCCGAACTCCCTTGGCCTGGTCGGCTCGTCACACTCACGCCGTCTGGAGGAGGCCGCCCCTGGTGCACCCACAATGGGCCGCACAGAGGTGTCGACGGATAGGGGTGTCGGGGGATGGGTGAAGTGAAGGCGGCGCTGGTCCAGGAAGATCTGCGGGTCCGGGTGGTGCGCCGTCGAGTGCGCACCGGTAAAGGGGAGTTGACGATCGTGCGGCCCGAGCCCCGGCTTCGGTGCGTGGCCCTCTATCGGCAGAATGACGACGAATGGCGGATGTCCGTGGACCGCCCCGACGGCAGGCGCCTCGCCGCGCTCTTCTTACTGGCGGCCCGTTCCAGCCACTCGCTCATCCACCTGCCCACCCGCAGCGCGGCCCTGGCGCCCGCCTTCGACGACGAGCACGAGGTGCCCTTCGATCTCGTACTGGCTCCCCGGGCACTGCAGTTCCGCCCAGGGCACTGGAAGCGGCTGCGTCAGTTGGCCAGCTCCAGAGCCAACACCGGCAGCGTTACCAGCGTCTCGCCCCCACTCACCGATCTCCCCGAGTCGGGCCCCGAGATGCCGCTCGGTCTCTGGCCCTACCAGTACCGGGAACTGATGGCGCGGCAGCAGCGCGAGCAGCCCTCGAACTGGCAGCGGCCGCCCCGAATACAGGACCAGAACCGGGCCGAGACCCTCTTCCTGACCGGTGATCCGATGGACTATCGGGCGGCGGCCAGGGATCTCGTCGACCTGACCGTATACGGCCCTCCGCACGCGCAGGTCGGGCACTTCATCCCCGGTGGCTGCTACTACCACATCTGCCGGGACCTCGGGCCCTGGGACGGGGCCCACGTCGAGTACGCCCCGTCCTGGGTACGTTGATGCGTTAGTGCCGTGTCAGTCCGTTCGACATCCTCGGTGAGGACTCGCCGACATCAGTCACAGCGGCAACAGCGAGGGAGTACTCAGGAGCATCGGCACGGAGGACCCGGGGGGAATCCGTCCTACGCTGTCGAGATCGTGCCCATGAGGGGGAGCACGAGGGAGGCCGGCCAGATCATCAACCTGTACCCGGACGACGTCTGGGCCCCCACGTCCCGCTGGGTGCTGTCGATGGGCGCGGGCATCTCCTCCCGAAATCCCGTGGATCCCCAGGTGCCGGGCGTGGCAAGCTGACGCCGGTCGAAGGGGTGTAGCTCAGAGGCCAGAGCGCCGGTCTCCAAAACCGGATGCCGCAGGTTCGACTCCTGCCACCCCTGCCACTGATCACATGTCCGGGTCGTCCACGCCTCGGCCACCGCCCGCGGCTAGCGGCGCGGTGATTCGTCGACCGGTCCGCTGCCCCGGGTCCGGGCCCACCTCATGTTCTGTGGGCGGTGCAGTGACGGGCGCTTTCCTGCGCGAAGGAGCAGAACCGGGCCATGTCCTCCTGGTATTCGGCGGGCTCCGACTCTTGTTTGGCGGGCGGTCCGTGTACCCACTGCTGCCAGGGGCCGTTCGGTGTGAGGAAGCGGGCCACCCGGTCGGTGCCGTGGGTGGCGTCGAGGTGGAGGAGGGCTCCGAGTGCGGAGGACTGGTCGTAGTCCAGGTCGGGTCGGGGCAGATAGCGGTCGAGGTAGGCGGCCAGCAGGTCGGCGTCAGCCTCGGTGCCGAAGGTGGCCAGGGTGATGCAGTACGCGTGCCCGGCGTAGCCGGCCTCGCTGGCTAGAAGGAGCTCGCCCAGCCGCGGCCGGAAGTCGGTACGGCCCGCGATCGCGATCAGCCAGGCTGCGGTCTTGCGTTCGCGCCAGCCGCTGTCGAGGAGGAGGCCAAGCTGGTGGGGCGATATGGCATCTGCCGCTCGGGCCAGCTCCCGCGCGAATTTGGTTCGTTCGCGCTCTTTCAGCCGGAAGATGCTGTAGCGCAGCCGTAGGTAGCGCTGGCCGGCGGCGACGTAGTGGCGGCGCAGCCGCCTCAGTTCGGGATCCTCAAGGTCGTGGCGCATGCCCAGCATCGTGCCCTACAGGCCGTGTCAGGCTAGGGCGGAGGGGCGAGCAGGTCCCACTCCGTCGCATCGCTCTACCGGGCCCTCGCCGAAGCCGAGGAAGCCGACGCAGCGGCGTGAGTCCCGTAAACCCTCTGGTCACCAGCCATGCGGTGGGGCGGTGATAACCGCTCAGGCCTCTCAGTCGCGGCTGAAGCATGGGCCCATCAACCCCGTCTCGGAAGTGTCTTCGCTCCAACCGGCGAGACACGTGCAAAGCTCATCGGCGGCATCGGGAGACGGAAGCCGGGATTGTGAGCACCCACAGGGCACCTCTGTTTTATGTCCCCTGGTCGCCCGGGGAATCCGGTTGGTCGATCGAGCTGGCCAATGAGCAGGGGGCGGTCTGGCTCATGCGGCAGCCGGGCCAGAAGCTGGTGCTGGTCAACTTGGTGCAGGAATACCGGCAGAATCCGATGGGTGCAGTTCCTCTGAAGGGAAGCAGCCGGTAGGTCGGTGCTGATCGGGGTGTGTCCGGCTGGATCCCTCTCTACCGTGGGCGGTGGAGGAGGCGATCCTGATGGGCTCGTTGTTCGAGGAGTTGGAGGCCCGGGAGGCGACTGCCCGGGTGCGGGTGGACGAGCTTGAGGAGCAACTGGCCGAGGTGACCGGCCGGTTGGAAGAGGCTCGGGAGAATCTGGGTCGGTTGCAGATCGCCCGGGAGACGGTGTTCGAGGTGATGGCCGAGATGTCGGCGGATACCTCTGGCGCGGTGGATGTGGAGCCGGCAGCCGTCGAGGCGGACGAGACTGAGGAGTCGTCTGCGTACGCCGGAGCCGAGCGGCAGATGGTGGGGGTGCTGGCGGTGCCCCACTGGCGGCCGGGGATGGACACGAGTGCACTTCCGAAGATCTACCGGGACAGCGTGGAGGTGGTCCGGGATGCGCCGGGGCCGGTGCGGGCCAAGCAGGTCGTGCCGAGGATCGGGCTGCCGGCCGAGGTGGGGAAGATCGAGGGGACGCGGGGGAAGTTGAAGCGGCTGGTCGCCAGGGGCTGGCTGGCCGAGGGCGATCCGCACCCTGCAAGGCAAGCCGGCCCAGTCGTGGACCCATGCTGAGCTGGAAGAACACCTCGAAGAAGCACACCGCCTGCGACACGATCCGGTGGTTCACCCGCGCCTTGCAGTAAGTCGCGTCCAGGAACACGTAGGGGAACACGGTGTGATCCAGCGGCCGTTCCTTGAACGCGGACAGTTCTTCATCGAGTTCGCCGCAGATCCTGGACACCTCAGACTTCGAGATCCCCGAGTCCGCCCCCAACGCTTTGACCAGGTCATCGACCGACCGCGTCGAGACGCCGTGGACGTATGCCTCCATCACCACGGCGAACAGGGCCCGGTCGATCCGGCGCCTTCGTTCCAGCAGCGAGGGGAAGAACGATCCGGTCCGCACCTTGGGGATCTTCAGGTCCAGGTCGCCGGCCTGGGTGGTCAAAAGCCTGTCGCGGTGGCCGTTGCGCCAGGTCGTGCGCTCGCTCGAGTGCTCGCGTGGGCCGGCACCGATCACCTGGGTGGCCTCCGCCTCGATGAGCTCCTGCAGGATGTGCTCGCACAGCGCCCTGATTGCCTCGACTCCGTCGGCCGTACGTATCGACTCCAGCAGCCGCATCAGGTCAGACTGGGACAAGGCCATCGCGTCCTCCTCGGTTGAACTGGCCGTTCACCAAAGAGACTTGCGCGATGGCCTGCCTCTGCTCAGGGAGCAGTCACCGACAGCGGATGCACGCCCCGAGCAGACCCCCGCGCGTTCCAGAACCCAGACCGGCTACACCACTCGGCGGGACACCATCGCGGCGGGTGCTTCTGGCGTTCGAAGACCAGTGATCCTGATGGAAAGCCCGCCGCGAAGGGGCAGCTGCAGCGGTTCGGTGCACGCGCGCCGGAGACTGCCGCGTCAGGGGGCCGACCGCACAGACGGACTCATCGGTAGGGGCACGGCGTTTCCTCGCGTTCCGCTTGATGTGCCCGCACGCCTCCGAGCTCTCCCTGGCACCCTCCGGCCGCTGGCGTACACGGCGCCGTCCCGTCCCTCTTTTGAGGGCGGAAATCCTCTCACTTCACTCCATAGGATGGAGGATGACCTCGGTTGGCATAACGCCGAAGTGCCACGGGCAATTACCGCCCCGGTGCGGATTTCGCACCGTCGGTAAAAGTGGAAGAGGAACCTTCATGGAGCAGTACGAGGTGTACGAACCGCCGGCCATGGTGGAAGTCGGTGACTTCGTCGAGCTGACCCGCGGCGAGGCCCTGGGAGCGTACTACGAGGGCGGGTTCCCGCCTTATGAGTGGTACCTCGGCCCCAACTGATCTGAGTCCGAGACCACATGACGGGTGAGTGCCATGAGCGGTGACGTGTGGTTCACGATCCTTCCGGACGGTGAATCGGGCGTGGCCGCGGCGCGGCTTCTGCGCCCCTGGGCCACAAAGGCCATCACCCACCACTCCGGTCGGCCGTGGCTGCTGGGCAGTTGGCCGGATGGACAGGTGACGGTGGGAGCCGCAGGGGCGCGGCGAGTCGCGGTGATCGGGCGCTGTCCAGTCACCGCGGACGCGCTGTCCGTGCGGGCGGGTCAGCTGCGGGACATCGGGGACGTTGAGCGGATCGCCCACGGTCTGACCGGAAGTTTCCATCTCCTTGCCTCCGTCGGCGGTTCGGTTCGTGCCAGGGGGAGCGCGTCTGGGGTGCGGCGGCTCTTCCACGCGCGCGTGGGCGGGGTGACGGTGGCCGCCGACCGTTCGGACCGGCTCGCCGGCGTGATCGGAGCGGCCCCCGACGAACGGCTTCTGGCCGCCCATTTGCTCTCCTCCCCGCTGCCTTACCCGCTGGACGATCTGTGTGTGTGGCAGAGCGTGCGAGCCCTGCCGTCCTGCGACGCGCTGCTGATCGACGCCGACGGGCGGGCCCGCACACAGCCGTGGTGGACCCCGCCGGAGCCGCGGCTCCCCTGGCAGGAAGGCGTGCCCGCGGTGCGCGCGGCGCTGGCCGCCGCGGTGGATGCCTGCATGGCCGACGGGGGCACGGTGAGCGCGGACCTGACGGGCGGCATGGACTCCACCAGCCTGTGCTTCCTGGCCGCCCGGGAGCAGGAGCCCTCCCGACAGCCCGGAACGAAGCTGGTCACGATGCGCTGGCAGAGCCTCGACCCGGAGAACGACGACGCCGCCTGGGCCGCGCGGGCCACCGCCGCGTTGACCGACATCGAGCACGTCACGCCCGCCCAGGACCAATGGCCGCACTGGTACAGCGACTTGACGGCTCTCACCGGTGACGCCGTGCCCACCGACGAGCCGGGTCCGTGGGTGCGCGACGGCGCCCGGCTGGCGGAGCAGTGCCGCCTCATGACGGTCCGGGGATCGCGGCTGCACCTGATGGGCGGCGGCGGAGACGAACTGTTCGGCACGTTCCCTTCGCACCTGCACGACTACGTCCGACGCCACCCCCTGGCCGCGTACTCCCGTATCCGTACGCACCGTGCCTCCCAGCACTGGCCGCTCGGCCAACTGCTGCGGCAGCTCGCGGACCGCAGGACCTTCGGCCAGTGGCTGACCGCCTGGGCGGAAGACCTCACCGCGCCGCGACAGCCGTCACCGGCCATGGCCCGTCGCGCCCCCTCGACGGCGTGGGGCGCGGACCTGCTCATGCCGCCGTGGGCCACCCGGGACGCGGCCGAGGCCGTGCGGAGTCTGATCGAGGAAGCCTCCGCCGGCGCCGAGCCCCTCGCCCCCGAGCGCGGCCAGCACGCGGCGCTCGCGTGCGTACGCACCGGTGGGCGCGGCCTGCGCCTGCTGGACCAGGTGACCTCCCGCCAAGGACTGGGGCAGGCCGCGCCCTACCTCGATGACGAAGTGATCGAGGCGGCCCTGGCCATCCGCGTGGCCGAGCGCAGCACACCCGGCCGGTACAAACCGGTGCTCGCCGAAGCGGTACGCGGCATCGTGCCCGACGACGTCCTGAGACGGAACACCAAGGGCGAGTACAGCACGGATTTCCACGTCAGCCTGCGCCACAGCCGCGCCGGACTTGTCGAGCTCTTCGACGACTCGTGGCTCGCCCGCGCAGGACTGATCGACGACGCCGCGATCCGCGCGTCCCTGCTCGGAGTGCACCCCACCCCGGAGGGACTGCGCTCCCTCAGCTCCAGCCTGGGCAGCGAGATCTGGATCCAGGCCCGCTCCACACTCACCCGCCCGCCGAGCACCGCCACCACCCCCATCACAGCTGTCACCGAAGGAGCACCGTGAGCCTCACCCTGCGACCGGGAGTCTGCACGACGGACACACCGGACGGCATGGTGCTCCTCGATGAAGTCACCGGCCGCTACTGGCAGCTCAACCGCACCGCCGCGCTCGTCCTGCGCAGCCTGATCGACGGCCGCGAACCACCGGACACGGCCCGCGCGCTGCGCGACGCCTACCCCAAGCTCACTGCGGAGCGCGCCGACGCTGACACGGCCTCGATCACGGACGAACTGCTCGCGGCCCGTCTGGTGGTGCCTGCATGAGCCAGCCGATGGTGACCGCGACTCACGACCGCCTGCCCCTGCGCCGCCGTCCCCCTGCCCTCCTCGCCACGGCCGCCGCCCGGCTGATCGTCACCCTCAAGCCGCATCGCATCCGCCGCGTCCTGTCCGCGGTCCGCCGCGGGTCCGCCCCCGCCACTGCGGAAGAGGCCCTCGCCGCACGTCAGGCTGTCGTTGCGCTCAGTGCGCGCTGCGCCGGGGAGGGCTGCCTGCAGCGTTCCGTGGCCACCGTACTGCTGTGCCGCATGCGCGGAGTCTGGCCGGACTGGTGCACGGGAGTGCGCACATCGCCGTTTCGCGCGCACGCCTGGGTGGAGGTCGACGGCCTCCCGGTGGGCGAACCGCACCAGCCAGGCGCATACCACCGCATGATGGTGGTGCCGGGCGTACGGGATGATCAGCGGTCCTGACCCAGCCGGTACAGCTCGGCGAAGAGCCCGTCGTGTGTCATCAGGGTCGGGAAGTCGCCCTCTTCACGGACCCGGCCGCGGTCCAGGACGACGATGCGGTCCGCGATCCGGGCGTTCTCCAGGCCCTGGGTGACGAACACGGCGGTCTTGCCGACGGCGAGCTCCTTGAACCGGCGGATCACCAGGTACTCGGCGCGGGGGTCCATCGCGGAGGTGGGTTCGTCCAGCATCAGCATGGTGGCGTCACGGTAGAAGGCCCGCGCGACGGCGATACGTTGCCACTGCCCGCCGGACAGGTCGGTGCCGCCCCAGTGCGAGCCCGCGACCAGAGTGTCCAAGCCGTGCCGGACGCTCTGGATGACACTGTCCGCGCCAGCCGCCCGGGCAGCCTCAAGGAGGAGGGCGTCGTTCCCGGAGCGGGGCTGGCCGAGATGAATGTTGGCGCGCAGGTCCATCGGCCAGCGGGTGTAGTCCTGGGGCACAAGGCCGACCTTCGCCCACACGCTCTGCGGGTCGGCCTCGGCCAGGTCGATCCCGTCCCAGCTCACCGTGCCGGCGGACGCGACGCGTAGCCCTGTCAGCAGAGCGGACAGTGTGGTCTTGCCGGACCCGTTTTCGCCGACCAGCGCGATGAGTTCGCCGCGACGCAGGGTAAGGCTGACACCGTCGACCGCCGGTTTCGTAGCGCCGGGGTAGGTGTAACTCACGTTCTCGGCGCGGATCTCAGCGGGCGCGCCGGGTGGGATCGGCAGGCAGCCGCGGATGGCGCGCAGCTCAGCGGCCCGTTGCAGGAACGCCTGCCAGTCCTCCAGATACAGGCTGGTGCGGAACAATCGGGCGGCGGCCAGGACCAGCGACGTCAGCGCGCCCGTGGACGTACGAACGGCGATGACAGCTGTGGCCGCCAGCGCGAGATCCATCCGTCCGCTGGCGGCCAGCCAGCCGAGCGCGGCCCAGGCCGCCGCGAGCATCAGGCCGCTGACTCCGGCGCCGAGCAGAGTTACGCGCAGCACGCGCGGGGCGGCCCGGCGGTGCGTGGCCTTGATCCGGTCGGTGATCTCCTGATACCAGTCGGCCAGGAATCCGGCCATGGTGGTGGCCCGAACCTCGGCCGCGGTGCGTTGGTGAGTGGCGTAGTGCCGTAGCAGGTAACGCAGATGGCTGTCCGCGATGTTCTGGTGGTCGGCGCGGTGCTGGATGCGCGCGGTGGTGACAGCCGCAGCGCCCTTGGGGACGACCGCGAGCAAGAGCAGCGGCAGCAGTACGGGATGGAGCAGCGTCAGCACCGAGGCGGCCGCGACGAGCTGGCCGAGTGCGGAAACCAGTGCCTGAGCGTCGCCGATCAGGTTTTCGGTCGCCTCCGCACCGCGACCGGCGGCCTGGAGCCGGTCGGCGAACCCCGGACTGTCGTACGCCTCCAACTCCACCTGCGGGGCGGCTGCGAGGATCTGCAGGTCCGCCCCGGTGGCAACCTCGGGCCCAAGCCGCGCGGAGGCATAGACCGACATCGCGTCGGCACCGGCGCGCACCCCCGCAGCCACAGCGACCACGATCAGCGCGGGAGCGGCCGCCGCCACCCTCTCGCCCACCTGCCCGCCCTGGAACAACTGAGCCAGCGCACCCGGAAGCGCAGCCAGCGCAACGGCCGAGCCGACGACGACGGCCAGCTGGCAGCAGGCCAGCAACACCATCGCCCGGCGGTCGGCGGCCCAGCCCAGACGAGCAGCAGCGGCGAGCGTGCGGGGCAGCCTGGCAGCCATTCGCCACCAGGAGGCATCCGCGATGTCCTCAAAACGGGCATCGCCACGGAGGCCGACCTGTTGCGGAGAGCTGCCGGACGAGGAATCGGAAGAAATCGGCGCCATGCGCCTCATACTGCTGCGCTCGCCAGGGCCCGGCGGAGCAGAATTGCCTGAATTCCCCCGCAAGGGGAGCGAAATCCCGGGAGACTTTGCTCGAGCGCGTCTGCGAGTACGAGCAGGCGGCGACAGGGCAGGTGGAGAAGCTGCGCGTCCAGTTGTCCCGAGCGGAGCACTTCGCGACCACTCTCCGCAGCCGCCTGAGCAGACCACGAGATGGTGTCCCGCCGAGTGGTGTAGTCAGTGGAGCTCGTTTGGTTCCGCTTGTGCGGGGATCTGTTGCTGCGGGGCTGGCTTGTCGGTGAAGAGTTCGGCCATGGAGCCCTCGGAGAGATAGCGGCG
>NZ_SRIC01000018.1 GCF_004684775.1 Streptomyces sp. MZ04 | reverse complement strand
GGGCCGCACCTGGCGCGGCTGGCACCACCACGTCACCCTCGTCACCGCCGCCCAAGCCTTCCTCACCCTCCGGCGGCTCGACCCAAAAGCCCGCACACCGGCCTGACCCTCTACCAAGTCCTCGACGAGCTGCAAGACCAGCTGCGGTGCTGGACCGGCACCTGCACCACCTGCGGCCGCCCCCTCACCCGAGCCAGAACCTAACGAAGCACTACTAGGGCCTGTCCGATGGGTCAGGCCGGCCTTCGCGCCGGGCGCCGATTGATCAGGGCCGAGCGGGCCCTGGTGCGTGCGGCTGCAAGGCGGAGGAGGGCGACAACGCGGAGCGTCGGCAACCGACGACAACGCAGGAGGGGGCACCTCCCTGCTCGAGCGAAGCCGAGAGCTTGGGGGAGCGCGTGCCAGGGGCCACGACCCCGGCAGGACCCATCGGACAGGCCCTAGGCCCCGGCGCCCGTCCCCTGGTCATAGCCGTCGGAGAGGGCCGCAGCCTCTGCGTACGAAGGCAGGCCCTCCGGGAGTGTGTCGCCCCGCGTGACCCCCTGGGCCGTGGTGACGGCCGCGTGGAGGGATGCGCGGAAGAGGAGTGAACCGGTGCTGACTCGGCGTACGCCCAGGTCTGTCAGGTCGTTGTAGGTGAGGCGGCCGAGGGCGTAGAGGATGTTCAGGGGCAGGTCGAAGGTGGTGGTCAGGGCCGCGATGGTCTCCTCGTCCTGGAGGGCGGGGACGAACAGGCCGTCGGCGCCCGCCTGTTGATAGGCGGCGGCCCGGCGCTCCGTCTCCCCCGCTTCCCCGGCGTTCAGCCAGTACGTGTCCGTGCGCGCGTTGACGAAGAGGTCCGGGACCGTCTCCTTGATGGCACGGATCAGGTCGCATTGAGTGGTGGTGTCGGTGAGCGTGCCGTCCGGGCGGCCGTCCTCGATGTTCACGCCGACCACGCCCGCCCCGGCCAGGTCGGCCGCGAGTTTCGCCACGTCGGCCGGACGCTCGCCGAAGCCGCCCTCGATGTCGACGGTGATCAGCGCGGGCAGCCGGGCCAGGCCGCGCGCCAGGCGCAGGGTCTCCTCCCGCGTGTCGCCCGTGGCGTCCGCCTTTCCCGCGGCGGACGCCACACCGAGGCTGGTGGTGCCGATCGCCGCGAAGCCGCTGTGGGCGAGCGCGGCCGCGGAGGCGTGATCCCAGGCGTTGGGCAGCAGCAGGGGGTGACCGGCCCGGTGCAGGGCACGGAACTCGGCGGAACGGTCTGCGTAGGTCATGTCCGGACCGTATCCCCATGCTCCGTCCGGCGGCCGAACGGAGCATGGACGCGACGGATGGCGGGCCTGATGTCGAGAAGCGCTCGCCCGCTCCGACGTCCCCTGTGAGAGTGGCCCACAGGGGGTCACACCGCACAGCAGCCAAGGAGCGACGTCATGAAGTATCTGGTGATGGTGCAGGGCACTCAGGCCGACTACGAGGCGATGAGCGGCAAGCCGTCCGCCAACAGCCCGGCCGCCTGGAGCGAGAAGGACTTGCAGGCGATGTTCGCCTTCATGGGCGCACTCAACGACGATCTGGCCGAGTCCGGTGAGATGGTCGACGGGCAGGGCCTGACCGAGCCCGCGCAGACCCGCCTGGTCGGCGTGGACGAGGGCGGCCGCCCGGTCGTCACGGACGGCCCGTACGGCGAGACCAAGGAACTGCTCGCCGGTTACTGGGTCCTCGACTGCGAGAGCCTGGACCGCGTGACCGAGATCGCCAAGCGGATCAACGAGTGCCCGCAGCCCGAGGGCGCCCCCACCTACCCGGTGGTGATCCGTCCCATCCAGGACGGCGCCGGGGGCGAATGTTGAGACGTACGGCCGATGTCGAGGACCTGCTGCGCCTGCACGCGCCGCAGGTCCTCGGCGCGCTCGTACGCCGCTACGGCCACTTCACCGAGGCCGAGGACGCGGTGCAGGAGGCACTGCTCGCCGCGGCACGGCAGTGGCCCGACGAGGGGGTGCCGGACAACCCGCGCGGCTGGCTGATCCGGGTCGCGTCGCGGCGGCTCATGGACCAGCTGCGCGCCGACGAGGCCCGGCGCCGGCGCGAGGAGGCGGACGCCCAGCTCACCCCGCGGGACGCGTTCAGCACGCCGGCGCCCGGCGAGAGCCGTGCGCCTTCCGGGGACGACACCCTCACCCTGCTCTTCCTCTGCTGCCACCCCGAGCTGAGCCCGGCCGCGCAGGTCGCGCTGACCCTGCGCGCCGTCGGCGGTCTGACCACGGCCGAGATCGCCCGCGCGCATCTGGTGCCCGAGGCGACCATGGCCCAGCGGATCAGCAGGGCCAAGGCGAAGATCAAGGGGGTGCCGTTTCGCCAGCCGGGCCCCGACGACCGGGATCAGCGGCTCGCCGTGGTGCTCCAGGTGCTCTACCTCATCTTCAACGAGGGCTACACGGCGACGTCCGGCAGCGCCCTGCACCGCGCCGACCTGGCCCGCGAGGCGATCCGGCTGACCCGGTCCGTGCGCACCCTGCTGCCCGCGGAGGGCGCGGTGACCGGGCTGCTCGCGCTCATGCTGCTCACCGAGGCCCGCAGCGCGGCCCGTACCGGACCGCACGGCGAACTCGTCCCGCTCGACGAGCAGGACCGCTCCCGCTGGGACCGGCGGGCGATCGAGGAAGGCTCCGCGCTGGTCGAGGAGGCGCTCTCCCAAGGCCCGGCGGGCGCCTATCAGCTGCAGGCGGCGATCGCGGCGCTGCACGACGAGGCGGCGCGCGCCGACGACACCGACTGGCCGCAGATCCTCGCCCTGTACGACCTCCTGGTACGCCGCGCCCCTGAGCCCATGGCCGAACTGGGCCGGGCCGTGGCCGTCGCCATGGTGCACGGGCCGCGGGCCGGGCTCGCCGAAGTCGCCGTACTCGACGACCGGTTGGCGGGCCACCACCGGCTCGACGCCGTGCGCGCCCATCTCCTGGAGAAGGCGGGCGAGACCGAAGCCGCCCGCGCCGCCTATCAGTCGGCGGCGCAGCGCACGCTCAGCATCCCCGAGCGGCACTATCTCCAGACGCGGGCGGCCCGGCTGCTGCCTGCCAAGTCCGGGAAAAATCAGGGGACTTAGGGGGCAACCCCTCGGGCGTCCCCCTGAGGGCAACCCTGATCGCGCCCCGGCGATCTCCCTGATTCCCTGCTCGCGCGGTTGTGACTCCGGCGACTCACGATCACAGTCGTTCATGGGCCATCCCGTGATCCAGCTCGTGAGACCAACAGGTTCGTGAGACCAACAGAACATTCGTGAGACCAACAGAGGGGACTTCATGCGACCGTCGTTAAGAACGCTCACCGCAGCGCTCACCGCCGTGCTCGCCACCGGCGTACTCGCCGGGGCTGCGACGCCGGGCGTGCAGGCGGCGGACGCCGATCCTCCCGGCCGCGGCCCGACGGCTCTGGACGCCATCGACTGGAAGCCGTGCCCCCAGGACGCCGAAGCGGACTGCGGGACCCTGCGGCTGCCCGTCGACTGGGCGCACCCGACCGGCGCGAAGTTCGATCTCGCCGTGGCCCGCCGCAAGGCGACCGATCCGGATCGCCGGGTCGGCGTGCTGATGGTCAACCCGGGCGGGCCGGGCGATTCGGGTGTGGACTTCGCCGTACGCCGCGCGAAGACCCACTTCAGTGCGGAGGTGCAGGAGAAGTTCGACATCGTCGGATTCGACCCGCGCGGGGTCGGCGCCAGCAACCCGGTGAAGTGTTCCAAGGAGCTCCTGGACCAACGCCCGTCCGCCTACCCCCGCGACCAGGCCGAGTTCAGTCAACTCGCCGAATTCAACCGGGCGTTGCGCAAGGACTGCCGACAGCACACCGGCCCGGTCTTCGACCACGCCGACACCTTGAGCGTCGTCCGCGACATGGACGCCATCCGCAGGTCACTGGGCGAAAGGAAGATCAACTACTTCGGTCACTCCTACGGCACGCT
This sequence comes from Streptomyces sp. MZ04, assembly GCF_004684775.1. Taxonomy (GTDB): domain Bacteria; phylum Actinomycetota; class Actinomycetes; order Streptomycetales; family Streptomycetaceae; genus Streptomyces. The sequence goes on along the minus strand of NZ_SRIC01000018.1, from coordinate 54,604 downwards.
GTTCGGCGAGCAGTACGCGGAGGAGTACGGCGACCGGATCCGGACCATGGCGCTCACCGCGAACATGGACCACAGCATCGGCAGCACCCGCGACTTCCTCGTCTCCTCGGCCGCCACCGCGGAGGACTCGTTCCACGAGTTCGCGAAGTGGTGTGACCGCGCCGGCTCCTGCGCCCTGCACGGCCGGGATGTCACCGCCGTCTGGGACGGCCTCCTCGCCAGGGCGGGCCGAGGGGAGATACGGGATCCGGAGGCCCCGGATCAGGCGCTCACCGCGAACGCGATCACGCTCTTCGCCTTCAAGGCGTTCTACGGCCCGGACTGGGACGAACTGGCCACGTACGTCGCCGGACTCGACGCGCAGGACACGCAGGGCGCACAGGTCACACAGGTCACACAGGACGCCCCGCCCGCACCGGCTGCGAAGAACCCTCAGACGGCGCCGCAGCAGACGACCGCGGAGCCGTTCGAGGCGGTGTTCTGCCAGGACTGGCGGTTCCGGCCCAAGAACCACCAGGAGTTCGCCCGCCTGACCCAAGCCGAACTACGGGCCGCACCGCACCTGCGCGGCTCACCGCGCATCCACGCCGGGGTGGCCAGTTGCGTCGGCTGGCCCGACGAGGTGAACAACCCGCAGCACCGCCTGCGCATGACCGAAGCACCCAAGATCCTCATGCTGCATTCGATGCACGACCCTGCGAACCACTACGCATGGGCGACCAACGTGCACCGCCAGACCCGCCGGACAACGGTCCTGCTGCCGTACGAGGGTGCGGGACACCGCGTCTACGGCCGCAGCGACTGCACACGCGACGCCGTGGACGACTACCTCACGGAGCGGGAGCTGCCGCGCCCCGGGAGCACCTGCGCGCCCGCCGCGGAGAACTGACCTCCGCGTCACCCTTCTGAAGTCACGGACAGTCGCGGCCCCGCACACTGGGCGTACGACTCAAGATCGGGGCACCGGTGGAAACACCCCCCGGACGCCCCCCTCGCACGCCGGCCCGCACGTAACGCAGCTCACAACGACAGTCGCCCGACCTGGGAACACCCGCCGGTGGTTCACCGTTGAACGGTATGTGGGCCCCGATCGCGATTCCCCCGTCCGGTCGGGGTCCACCCTTGTTCCGGCACGCGTCGACCACGCTCTGTTTCACGCCTTCGAGCGCGAATATGCCAACCGCACCGCGTAGCGCGCCCGCGGGCGCCATCATGCGTTCATGGACGGTGCCAAGCCTGTGCAGGTCTTGTTCACGCCCGACGAGTACGCGGCGCTGCTGCGTCATGCGGACCAACTCGGCCTGCCGGTCGACGAGTTCATACGCCGGGCCGTGACCGTCGACACATCGGAGCCGCCCTGCCCGAGCGCGGGGACCCGGCGCGGGTCCGGCACCCCGGCGGCCGTCCCGCCCATCCGCCGGAACCTGGGCCCCGGGGGCACTCCCGCGCTCCAGCGGTTCCTGGACACCCTGGCGACCTCGGCGGAGCCCGCCCGCCCGGAGCAGGTGCCGCCGCAGCCGACGGTCCGCAACTGCTCGGGGCATTGAGCGGCCTCCCAAGGCAGCCCGTCCTCAGGACAGCGTGACCTCAGGACAGCGTGACCTCAGGACAGCGCGATCTCCGGGGAGTACAGCTCCAGCCAGATCGCGAGGTCCAGGGTGCGCTCCAGGCCGCGCCGCGACGCCTGGGTGATCTGCGGTACGTCGCGTCCCGCCGCCCGCGCGACCCGCTCCCGGTCCACCAGGCCGAAGACGGGGTGCGCAGGCTCGGCGAGCAGGTCCCTGACGTGCTCCTGGAGGGCGATGGCGTACTTCGGGTCCTGGGTGGAGGGATAGGGGCTCTTCACCCTGTCGTACACGGAACGCGGCAGGACGTCGGCCGTCGCCTCCCGCAGCAGGCTCTTCTCCCTGCCGTCGAAGGACTTCAGGGACCAGGGCGTGTTGTAGACGTACTCGACAAGACGGTGGTCGCAGAACGGCACCCGCACCTCGAGGCCGACGGCCATGCTCGCGCGGTCCTTGCGGTCGAGCAGGACGCGGACGAAGCGGGTCAGGTGCAGATGGCAGATCTTCCGCATCCGGTACTCGAAGTCGCTCTCCCCGTCGAGGCGTTGGACGCCCGCGACCGCTGTGGCATAGCTGTCCCGGATGTACGCGGGAAGGTCGAGGGCGGCGGTCAGGTCCGGGCGCAGTATGTCGCCGTCGTCACCGAAGTGCTCGGCGAACCGCACCAGCCAGGGGAAGGTGTCGGCGGCGCGGGCATCTTCGTCGAAGAACTGCAGGTAGCCGCCGAAGACTTCGTCCGCCGACTCCCCCGAGAGCGCGACCGTGGAGTGTTCGCGGATGGCCCGGAAGAGGAGGTAGAGCGAGGCGTCCATGTCCCCGAACCCCGTGGGCAGGTCGCGGGCGCGGATCATCGCGGCCCGGATCTCGGGGTCGGCGAGTGCGTGCGAGTCGAGGACGATGTCGCGGTGCTCGGTGCCTGCCGCCTGCGCGACGTCGTGCACGTAGGGCGTGTCCGGGGTGGCGCGCAGCGCGTCGGCCACGAAGTTCTCGCTCTGGCCGACGAAGTCGACGGCGAAACTGCGTACGTTCTCGCCCGCTTCGGCCAGCTGCCGTGCGGCGAGCGCGGTCATCGCCGAGGAGTCGAGCCCTCCGGAGAGCAGGGTGCAGCGCGGCACGTCCGAGACGAGCTGGCGCCGCACGATGTCCTCGAGCAGCGAGCGCACCTTGGTGATGGACTCCTCGCGGCCGTCGGGGTGCGGGCGGGTCTCCAACCGCCAGTAGACGTGGCGGCGAAGGCCGGCGCGGTCGACGGTGACGACCGTGCCGGGCTCGACCTCGCGCATGCCGTCCCACACGGCATGGCCCGGCGTCTTCACGACAGTGAACATCTCCCGCAGGCCGTCGGCGGTGACCCGTGCGCGGGCCAGTGGATTAGCGAGGATCGCCTTGGGTTCGGAGCCGAACAAGACGCCGTCGGGGGTCTCGTAGTAGAAGAAGGGCTTGACGCCCATCCGGTCGCGGATCATGACGAGCTTGTCGTGCCGGCCGTCCCACACCGCGAACGCGTACATGCCGCCAAGACGTTCGGCGACCGCCTCGCCCCACTCCAGATAGCCGCGCAGGACGACCTCCGTGTCGGACTCGGTGGTGAACCGGTGGCCGCGGCCGGTCAGTTCGCGGCGCAGTTCGGTGAAGTTGTACGTCTCCCCCGAGTAGACGAGGGCGACGGTGCCACGCGGGGTGCGCGCGGTCATGGGCTGGCGCCCGCCGGGCAGATCGATGACGGCGAGCCTGCGGTGCCCGAGTCCGGCGGGGCCCTCGATCCAGGTGCCGCGGTCGTCGGGGCCGCGGCAGGACATCGTCTCCGTCATCGCGTCCAGCGTGTCCGCCGCGGTCCGCAGATCACGGTCGAAGGAGACCCAGCCAGTGATGCCGCACATGCGCTACCTCCTGCTTCGCGCTGCCTCTTGGCCACACCGACAAACTAGGTGTAGACGGCAGCTATATCGGCAGGGTGCGCCATCCGATTGCGTACGGTCAATGCGCCGGTAACGCGGAACAGTGCATTCCGGCCATGGGCAAAGACTTCCCCAACAGCGGCCTCAGTCGCGCGGCTCGGCGGCCCGGACCGCACCCTTGAGCAGCACCGCGGCCTCACCGCGGGCGTGGCCGATGGCGTCGGGGAAGATGCGCAGGCCGTGCGCGACCAGACCGCCCTCGTGCAGCAGCATCAGCGCCCTGCCGAGCTTCGCCGCCCGGCGGGGGGCGAGTTCGCGGGCCAGGCCGGTGAAGAGGGCGAGCATCCAGGCCTTCTGGCCGGTGATGACCTGATACGCGGGGTGGGCCGGGTCGCTGATCTCGGCATGCGCGTTGACCATGCTGCACCCCTTGCCGCTGTTCGCTTCGGCCCAGTCGCGCGAGGCGTCGAAGACGGCCAGGATCCGGGTCCGCGGAGTGGTCGCGGCGTCGACGTACGGGGCGAGGAAGGCCCGCCAGCGCTCGTCGCGGCCCGCCAGATACTCGACGACGATCTGCTCCTTGGAGCCGAACCGGTCGTACAGCGTCTTCTTGGTGACGCCTGCCTCGGCGGCGATGAGGTCCACTCCGACGGCGTGGATGCCGCGTTCGTAGAACAGTCTGCTCGCGGCGTCCAGGGCGCGGCGGGCACCCGGCGTCATGACGATCCTGTGCGGTGCGCCATCGACAGCCGTAGCCGTAGCCGTAGCCGCCTTCACGATCCCGCTCCCACTCTCACCCATGCCCCCATACTAAACCGATCTGTATACTCAGGAGAGCGAGTAGACAGATCTGTTTACTTCATCCGGAGGGACACCGTGAACTTCCTGCTCTCGATCGCCTTCGTGCTGACCTGGAGCTCCGGATTCATCGGGGCCAAGCTGGGCGCGGGCAGCGCGTCCGCCGTGACGGTCCTGATGTGGAGATTCCTGCCGCTGGCCCTGGTGCTCGCGGTCGTCGCCCTCACCGTGGCCCGTGCGTCCTGGCGCGGATTCACCGCGCGTGATGCCGTGCGGCAGGCGGCCGTCGGCGCGCTGTCGCAGAGCGGCTATCTGCTCACCGTGTACTACGCGATCCAGCTCGGCGTCTCGAGCGGCACGACCGCTCTGATCGACGGCACCCAGCCGCTGGTGGCGGGCGCGCTGGCCGGTCCGCTGCTCGGCCAGTACGTCTCGCGCACCCAGTGGTTGGGCCTGGGGCTCGGCGTGGCCGGGGTCGTCATCGTGACGGCGGCGGACGCGACGGGCGGCACCGAAGCACCCTGGTGGGCCTACCTGGTGCCGTTCCTCGGGATGTTCTCCCTGGTGGCGGCGACCTTCCTGGACCGCCGCTCCCCCAACCCGGTCGCTCCCGCGGTCTCGATGACGGTCCACTGCGTCACCAGTGCCGTCGTCTTCACGGCGCTCGCGGTGGGCGCGGGCGCGGCGACGCCGCCCGCGGAGACGTCGTTCTGGGTGGCGATCAGCTGGCTCGTGACGCTGTCCACCTTCGGCGGATACGGGCTCTACTGGCTGATCCTGCGGCGCTCCGGGGTCACCCAGGTCAACACGCTCATGTTCCTGATGGCGCCGGTCACCGCGCTGTGGGGTGCCCTCATGTTCGGCGAACCCTTCGGCGTACAGACGGTGTTGGGTCTAGCGGTCGGGCTCGCGGCGGTCGCGGTCGTGCATCGCGGGAAGGATGCGCACCGGGGGAAGGGCGCGGCGGTGACGGTGGTCCGCTCACCGCGTGACGATGCCACCTCCCCGCCGCGTGACGATGCGACTTCCTCGCCGCGTGACGATCCGGCTTCCCCGCCGCCTCAGCCCGAGTCCGCCAGCCGGAAGTCCGCGTAGTCGAAGCCGGGTGACACGACGCAGCTCACCAGGACGGGTTCGTCACCGGCGGGGCGCGCCGACTGCCACACACGGCCGGGCACTATGGCCTGCGGGCGCTCGCCGTCCTCTATGCCGGGACCCATCCGTATCGGCTCCGCGCCTCCCTTCGGGAGCTCGCCGTCGCCGCCGAGGAGCAGGTCGAGCGGGCCGCCGCGGTGCCAGAGCCAGATCTCGTCGGATCGCACCACGTGCCAGGCGGATTCCTCGCCCGGACAGAGCAGGAAGTAGATGGCGGTCGCCGCCGCCCGCTCACCGGGGTAGCCGGCGGGCGTGAAGGACTGGGGCGCCGCCCACGTCTCGACGAACCAGCCACCCTCCGGATGCCTCTGCATGCCCAACTGGCGTGCCAGGAAAGGGCGTTCACTCGCGTCGTTCATGCGTACTCTCCGTTCCAGAGGTCGATGGGAACGAACCCGACGGCGCGGCCCCCGGCGTCCAGGAGGCGGCCCATGAGCTTGACCGCACGCAGCGCGACCGCACGGTCGACGATACGCAGATGGGGCAGCGCGTGCGCGAGACGCACCTCGAGCGCCTGCACGTCGCCGAGCGAGCGCACCCACACCGTGGCGACGAGGTTCTGCGGTCCCGAAACCCCGACGCACAACCGGGTCTCAGGGAGTTTCGCCAGCTCACGCGCGGCCTGATGATCGAGGAGGGCGTCCTCGATGCGGCGGGCAAGCCGCTGGTCGGCGCCTACTCCGTGCACGTCAGCTCCAACGGAGCGCCCGCCGGGGTCATCGGGGGGGGCGCGCCGGCACCCTCACAGCGGGCAGTGCGGAACTCCACGTCACCGTGGACGGGCGCGGCGGCCACGGCTCCGCGCCGCACTCGGCCGCCGATCCGGTGCCCGCGGCCGCGGAGATGGTGACCGCGCTGCAGTCCCTGGTGACGCGTACGACGAACGTCTTCGACCCGGTGGTCCTCACCGTCGGCAGTTTCCACGCGGGCACGAAGCCCAATGTCATCCCCGCCGACGCGACGTTCGCCGCGACGGTCCGGGCCACGTCCCCCGCGGCCATGCGGGACTTCCTGGCGCGCGCCGTGACGCTGTGCGAGTCGCTCGCCGCGGGGCACGGGCTCACCGCCGACGTGGTGGCCGAGGAGCGGTATCCGGCGATGGAGTGCGCCGCCGCAGCGGTGGACCTCGCCGAGGAGGCGGCGACCGCGCTGTACGGGCCCGGCGTCTTCGTGCGGCTGCCGTCGCCGCTGATGGCGTCGGAGGACTTCGCGCGGGTGACCGCCGCGGTGCCGGGCGCGCAGCTGATGGTCAGCGCCCGGCCCGAGGGCGCCGGGGACGACGCGGCGTTCAACCACTCCGCGTACGCCGTCTTCGACGATGCCGCGCTGCCCATCGGCACGGCGCTGCTCGCGGAGCTGGCCTAGCGCGGCCTCGCGGCGCGGGGCGCCCGTACGGACGGTGCGCTCACGGAGGTGTGAGGAAGTCCTGCACGGTGGGCGCGTACCGCTCGGTGATCTCGGCGATCGGCGCGGCGCGCACCTGCGGCCCGCGGGCGATCCCGTACATCACCCCCAGGCCGAGCAGCGTGCCCACCGCGAGCTCGGCGCGCAGGCCCGCGTCCGGTCCTTCGAGGCGCTCGCCGAGGCGCTGCGCCACCTGCGTACGGAAGTTGGCGCGCAGGATGTCGCCCTGTTCGCCGTGGAGCGGGGCGAAGACGATGCGCAGGATGGGGTCGGCGCCGTGCTCGGCCTGGCCGGTGAGCAGATGGTGGACCATGTGGCGGCCGAGCCCGGCGAGCGGGGCGTCCAGGAGGGCGTCGGCGTCCGTCTCGAAGGACATGACGCGGGCGAAGAGCGCGTCCTTGTTGCCGAAGTACTTGAGGATCAACGGCGCGCTCACACCGGCCCGTTCGGCCACGGCCTTGAGGGTGATGTCGGCGTGCGCGTGCCGGGCCAGGAGGTGCCGGGCCGCCCGGATGATGGCGGCCTTGGTCCCCTCGGCGTCACGGCGGCCGGGGGCCTCAGGGCCGGCGTCCGATGGCGAGGCGGTCATGGCGTCAGCTTCTCCTTTCCGGGGCCGTCCACCGCGAGGGGACGGGCGGCCCGGCCGTCCGGTGCCCGGTCCGAGGGTATGGCCAGGGCCGCGGCGCAGGCGACGAGCGCGATGGTTCCCGCCATCGCGAAGGCGAGTTGGTAGCCGGGCAGGGTCGGGACCCGCAGCCCGTCGACGGTGGTGGCGTGCTGGACGAGCACGGCGGCGACCGCGGCACTGCACACGCTCTGCCCGACGGTGCGCATGAGGACGTTCACGCCGCTCGCGGACGCCGTCTGGGTCAGGGGCACCGCCCGCAGGATGAGGGTGGGCAGGGCCGAGTAGGCGAACGTGGTGCCTGTGGACACCACGGCCGCGCCCACGATGATCACCCACAGATGGCGGCTGTCCACGATCCGCACGACATAGCCGAGCGCCATGACGGCCGCACCGATCGCCAGGGTCACGCGGGCGCCGCAGCGGGTGGAGACGCGGGCCGATACGGGTGAAAGCACCAGCATGATCAGTCCGTTGGGCAGCAGACACAGACCTGTCGCCACGATCGACAGGCCGAGGCCGTAGCCGCTGACGACCGGCGCCTGCACCAGCTGGGCGGTGACGAGGGAGTTGGCGTAGAAGGCGAACCCGGCCAGGAGCGCGGCCACATGGGGCAGCGCCACCCGCCGCCCGACGGCCAGGCGCAGGTCGACCAGCGGTTGCTCCGTCCGCAGTTCCCTTCGCCACCACACGGACAGGATGACGACGGCACCGGCGAACAGGCCGATGATGGGCGCACTGCCCCACCCCCACTGCCCGCCCTGGGACACGGCGAGCAGCAGACAGACGAGCCCGGCCGCGAGTCCAAGGGCGCCCAGGGTGTCGAACCGGCCCGGCGAGCGGACCGGCGACTCGGCCACGGTCCACCAGGCGAGGGCGAGGCCGATGGCGCCCAGCGCGCTCGTGGCCCAGAACATGGCGTGCCAGTCCGCGTACTGCACGATCAGCGCGGCGAGCGGCAGGCCGAGCGCCGCCCCGATGCCGACCGTCGAGCTCATCAGGGCCACGGCGGATCCGGTGCGCTCCGGCGGCAGTTCGTCCCGCAGGATGCTGATCGACAGCGGCACGACCGCGGCCGCGGCGCCCTGCAGCGCGCGGGCCGCGATCAGCACCCGGATGTCCGAGGTGAGCGCGCAGAGCACCGAGCCCGCAGTCATCAGGCCGAGCGCGGCGAGCAGGACGCGTCGCTTGCCGTACATGTCGCCGGCCCGTCCGAGCACCGGCGTGAGGACCGCACCGGCAAGGAGTGTGGCGGTGACCAGCCAGGACACGGCGCCCGGTGAACTGCCGGTCAGACGTGGCAGATCGGGAAGCAGCGGAACGACCACCGTCTGCATGACCGCCATGAGGATGCCGCCGAACGCCAGTACGGGAACGGTGAGTCGGGTGCGTATGCCCGTGCGTTCTGCGTCGGATATCGGGACAAGCTTCATGATCACTCCAGCTCGGGCGCGAAGCGGGGGGAAGCGGGGCGGGAAGCAGGGAGGAATGAATACAGAAGAAGTAAGGTGAATACGAATTCACCATAGCTGGTGAATGGGCTTTCACCACTGCTGAGTTCGGATACGAGATCCGGCCACTCGCGGGTACGGGGTGACAGCGAAGAAGAGCCAACGCCCTTGTGTTCACTGGGCTTTGCCCTTCGCCGACGGTAGGGAGTCAGCCATAATGCCGACCATGAAGAGACTGCGAATAGGCCTTGTCGGTACGGGCCCCTGGGCCTCGTCCACACACGCTCCCGCTCTCGCCGCGCATCCTGACGTGGAGCTCTCCGGCGTATGGGGCCGCCGCCCCGACGCGGCGGCCGCCCTCGCATCGGCGCACGCGATACCGGCGTACGCCGAGGCGGACGAACTCTTCGCCGCGAGTGACGCCGTGGCCTTCGCGGTGCCCCCGGACGTGCAGGCGCCGCTGGCCGCGCGGGCCGCGGCGGCGGGCTGCCATCTGCTCCTGGACAAGCCGGTGGCGACGTCGGTGGCCGCGGCGCGCGACCTCGAGGCGGCGGCCGACGCGGCCGGGGTGGCGTCCGTCGTCTTCTTCACACTGCGCTTCGCCGCTCCGACGTCGGACTGGGTTGCCCGGCAGACGGCGACCGGCGGCTGGTTCACCGGCCGCGCGGAGTGGTACGGCTCGTTCTACGCACCGGACGGGAGCAGCCCGTTCCCCTCGCCGTGGCGTGCGCGGCGGGGCGGCCTGTGGGACGTCGGCCCGCATGCCCTGTCGATGCTGATGCCGTTGCTCGGCGATGTCACCGCGGTTACGGCGGCGACGGGCCCGGCGGACACGGTCCACCTGGTCCTGCGGCATTCCGGCGGGGCGTCGAGCACGGCGGCGCTGAGCCTGACGGCGCCCACCGAGGCAGCCGGGGTGACCGTGGAACTGCGCGGTGCGGCGGGGACGGCGCTGATGCCTTCGGGAGGCGGGCCGCTCGACGCGTTCCGGTCGGCGGTCGACGCGCTCGTGGCGGCCGCCGACTCCGGCCGGCCGCACGCCTGTGACGTGCGGTTCGGGCTGCGCGTGACGGAGATCCTGGCCCGTGCGGAGGAGCAGTTGCGCTCAGCATGAGCCGCCCGTGGACAACCGCGGGCGGCCGGTACCGTGGCCGCTACGTAATGGCGAGTGACGGCACCGGCCGCAGCCAGTTGACCCAGGGAACCGTTCGGAGAAGTGCCGCTTCGTAGGTCCGGACTGCGACGTTTCCGACCACACGCATCGGAATACGAACAACCGATCCATACTCTTCCCGCTACGGCCCAATGGGCCTAGGGGGTACCCCGCGCCGAGGAATTTCAGCCAATTTCAAGCTCCCCGGCCAAGACGCCCCACAGTTGTGTCCGCGTGCCCACCGACGATCGATCTCGCAGGTCGGTGGTCCCGCGTCGACCATGATGCCGTACGCACTGATCGTTTTTCTTCGGGCAATCTTTACTACCAAAGCTGGTAGGAATATTTAGACTGCTGATGCTCAACTCGGCGTGTACCAAGAGGGATTACCCACCATGAACAAGACGGCGCTGCGCGCTCTGCTCCGCGAACGGCGCGCCCTCATCGACCCCGAATCGCACGGCTTCAGCCGCCCCACGGGTCAGGGGCGGCGCGCCCGCGGCCTCTCCCAGCATCAGGTGGACCAACTCCTGCACCGGACGATCGGTACGTATCACCGCCTGGAGTCGGGCAGTTACCCCAATCCGCCCGCCTCCCTCCTGCGCGACGTGGCGCGGCTCTTCGGTCTCAACGAGCAGGAGTGGGGTTCGCTCTGCAGGTACGCGCTGTTGCAGGAGCCGCCGGGTCCGCTGCATCAGTCGTCGGGCAAGGAGGTGCCGGGGGTGTGGCAGGAGGCGGTCGACGGGGTGCGGCACATGGCGTACGTCACCGACGCGTCGTGGAACATGCTCGCCCACAACGAGGCCTTCACCACCATGTTTCCCGGCAGGAACGTCCCCGGCAACATCATGCGCTGGATGGTGCTCGACCCTGACGGCCGCCGCACCCTGACGGACTGGCACACGGCCTGGGCGCCCATGGTCCTGCCGCAGTTGCGGGCCGCCCTCGCATCCCGGCCCGACGACTGCACTTTGCGTCAGATAGAGAAGGAAGTCCTCGCCGCCCCCGAGACCGCCATCCCCTATGACGCCGGCAACCCCTATCCGCATCCCGACGGCGACGAACGGCCCTTGCTCCACGCCGAGAAGGGACCGGGCTGGGTCACCATGTGCGCCGCCCAGCCGCTGACCGCGCCCGGGGCTCGCCTGATGATCCTCGTCTTCCATCCGGGCGCACTCAATTCCCACACCCGCGCACCGATGCTGCGCGTGCGCTGACGGTACGTCATATCCCTTGGGTGCCACGGCTCGGAAGGGGACGTCTTCACTTTCGTGAAGTACGTTGTGGCACACCCCTCGCTTCCGACTCAACCCCCCGTGGGAGTCGCCTCGTGCCCGCATACGTCTCAAGACCCCAGACAGTCCTCGGCGACCACAAAGTCACCACGTCCGACATAGCCGACGACATACGCATTCATCATCCCGATCACCCCCGGCTCCGGGCGATCCTCCGTGTCGTCGACAACTGCGGTGTCGACACACGCCATTTCACCCGCCCGCTGGACGCCCCCACCGTTTCCGGCTCTGCCGACATGGGAGAGCGTGCCCGCGTTGCATTCGCCGATGCCCTCGCCATGGCCGAGCGCGCCGCCATCGCGGCCCTCGACACGGCAGGGCTCACCGCCGGGGACATCGACGCGATCGTCACGACGCACACCACCAGTTGGGCCGTCCCGAACCTCGACGTCAACCTCATCGAGCGGCTCGGCCTTCGCCCCACCGTGCGCCGTGTCGCGCTGACCACGGTGGCCTGCCCGGGAGGCGTCCACGCGCTGATGCGCGGCGCCGAACTCATCGCCGCGCGCCCCGGCTCCAAGGTCCTCGTGGTGGGGGCCGAGGTCCTCTCCGCCATCTACCAGCACTCCGACGACGGCATCGAATCGATGATCTACAAGGCGCTGTTCGGGGACTCCGCCTCCGCGACCGTTCTCACCTCTGCCCCGCTGACTCCAGGGCTCGTGATCGAGGACAGCTTCGAGTACGTCCTGCCCGCCAGCCTCGACCGGCAGCGCGGACGGATCGGCGTGGACGGGATCCACTTCGACTCCGACAAAAAGGTCCTGAGCGCGGTCGGCGACGCGCTGCCCCAGCTCCAGAACTGGCACGGCCCCCAGCCGCCCGAATTCGCGGTGATCCACCCCGGCAGCCCCCGCATCATCGCCGACACCGCCACGGCCCTCGGCCTCACCCCCCACGGCTCCCGGCACTCCACCGACACCCTCGCCGTCGAGGGCAACCTCGGCGGCGTCAGCATCCTGCGGGTCCTGGAGAGAACGCACACCGATCCACCCGCCGACGGCGCCCGCGGCGTCACCATCGCCTTCGGGCCCGGGTTCGCCACCGCCGCGCTGCGCTGCCGCTGGTACGCACGGTAAAAACGCACGGTAAATCGGTTGCCGCGCCCCTCCCCCGCTGCTGAGGTGACCGGATGGATCAGGCAGCGGTACTGGCGGCGTACGACCGGCAGATCAGGCGTGACGCGCGGAGCGACAGCCCCGGCGCGCGGGTAGAACGCGTCGGGGCGGTCGTCCGCCAGACGGGCGGGGAGTACGACTGGAACGGCATCCACTGGGCGGACGTCGACGCGGCGACCGCGGACGCCACGATCGCCGAGCAGGTGCGGTACTACACCTCGCTCGGGCGCGAGTTCGAGTGGAAGCTGCACTCCCACGACCGCCCCGCAGACCTCGCCGACCGGCTGCGAGCGGCCGGGCTCGTGCCCGAACCGCCGGAGACGGTGATGGTCGCCGAGGCCGCGGAACTGCCCATGGAGCCCGAACTCCCCGCGGGCGTACGGCTGCTCCCGGTGACGGACGCGTCCGGTGCCCGGCTGATGGCGGACGCCCACGAGGCGGCGTTCGGCGAGGACGGCTCGGGGCTGAGCGAACGCCTCGCCAAGCGGGTCCTCGCCCAGCTGACCGAGACACCGGACGCCGTCGTCGCCGTCGTCGCCATGGCGGGCGACGAGCCCGTGAGCTCGGCCCGGATGGAGTTCTGCCCCGGCACCGACTTCGCAGGACTGTGGGGCGGCGGCACGGCACCGCGGTGGCGCGGCAAGGGCATCTACCGTGCGCTGGTCGCCTACCGCGCCCGGATCGCCGTAGAGCGCGGCTGCCGCTATCTCCAGGTGGACGCGTCCGACGACAGCCGCCCGATCCTCCGGCGCCTGGGCTTCGTACCGCTGAGCGTCACGACGCCGTACGTGTACACGCCCTAGGCACTGGAAAGCCCGTTCAACGGATCGGCATCCCCGACAACGTACGGGCGATCACCAGGCGCTGGATCTCGCTCGTGCCCTCGAAGATCGTGTAGATCGCGGCGTCGCGGTGCATGCGCTCCACCGGGTACTCCCGCGTGAAGCCGTTGCCGCCGAGGATCTGCACCGCCTGCGCGGTGACCTTCTTGGCGACCTCGCTCGCGTACAGCTTGGACATGGAGCCCTCGGCCGACTCGAACTTCTTGCCGGTGCTCGCCATCCACGAGGCACGCCAGACGAGCAGACGGGCCGCGTCGATCTGCGTACGCATGTCGGCCAGCTGGAAGGCGATGCCCTGGTTGTCGATGATCGGGCGACCGAACTGCGTACGCGTCTTGGCGTACTCCAGGGCCTCCTCGTACGCGGCACGGGCGGTGCCCACGGCCATGGCGCCGACGGCCGGGCGGGACGCCTCGAAGGTGGCCATCGCGGCGTTCTTCACACGCTCGCCGCCGGTCTTGGCCCGCTCGCGGGCGCGGGCGAGGCGCTCGTCCAGCTTCTCCTTGCCGCCGAGGAGGCAGTGGCCGGGGATCCGGACGTCCTCCAGGACGACCTCGGCGGTGTGCGAGGCGCGGATGCCGTGCTTCTTGAACTTCTGGCCCTGGGAGAGGCCGGGGGTGTTCGGCGGGACGATGAAGGAGGCGTGCCCCTTCGAGCCGAGTTCGGCGTCGACGACCGCGACGACGACGTGGACGTTGGCTATGCCGCCGTTGGTCGCCCAGGTCTTGGTGCCGTTGAGGACCCACTCGTCCTTGGCCGCGTCGTAGACGGCGCGGGTGCGCATCGCGGCCACGTCCGATCCCGCGTCGGGCTCGGAGGAGCAGAAAGCGGCCACCTTGACGTCGTTCACGTCGCCGTACATCTGCGGGATCCAGGTCCCGATCTGCTCCTCGGTGCCGTTGGCCAGCACGCCGACGGCGGCCAGGCCCGTGCCCATGATGGACAGGCCGATGCCCGCGTCGCCCCAGAAGATCTCCTCGGTCGCCATCGGGATGCCGAGGCCCGTCGGGTCGAAGAACTGCTGGGCGTAGAAGTCCAGGGAGTAGATCCCGAGCTTGGACGCTTCCTGGATGATGGGCCAGGGAGTCTCCTCGCGCTCGTCCCACTCGGCGGCCGCGGGGCGCATCACATCGGCGGCGAAACCGTGGAGCCAGTCCCGGACCTCCTTCTGCTCGTCGTTGAGCTCCATGGTGAACTCGGCCATGACCCCTCCAGGACTGCGATCAAGACATGCGTTACTTGCGGTAACGGGAGTCTGTTACTGGCCGGTAGCCGCTGTCAACTCCCGGCCGCCCGTTCGATCGGCACATCCTGCGGGGTGTTACGTTGCGCGTGCGTCACGCAATCGCACGGGCGGGAGAGAAACGCTATGGAGACCACCACACAGCAGACCGAGCAGCAGCGGTCTGCCGAGCGCCGGCGGCGCGAGTTGCTGGAGGCCGCCGACCGGGTGGTGCTGCGCGACGGTCCCGGTGCCTCGATGAACGCCATCGCCGCCGAGGCGGGCATCACCAAGCCGATCCTGTACCGCCACTTCGGCGACAAGGGCGGTCTGTACGCCGCGCTCGCCAAGCGGCACACCGACGCGCTGCTCGGCGCGCTGCGCGCCGCCCTGGACGCCCCTGCCGACCGCAGGGAGCGGGTCGAGCGGACCCTTGACACCTACCTGGCGGCGATCGAGGCCCGCCCGCAGGTGTACCGGTTCCTGATGCATCCGTCGGAGGGCGCCACCTCCGGCGAGCAGGGTTTCGACGTGGGTCTGCACTCCGCTCCCCTGCTGCGCCGCATGGGCGAGGAGCTCGCGCAGGTCATCGAGGAGCGGGTCGACCTCGGCCCCGGCAGCGCGCAGCTCGCCCGCGTGTGGGGGCACGGCATAGTCGGCATGATGCATGCGGCCGGCGACTGGTGGCTCGGCGAACGGCCGTGCTCGCGCGCCGAGTTGGTCAGCAGCCTGGCCGATCTGCTGTGGGGCAGGCTCGCGGCGGCGGGCGACCGCCTCGGCGGCCCCGGCTTCTGAGCGGCCCCTGGAGCGCGGTTCAGCCGCTCCAGGGCGCCTTGGCGGCGGCCCGCAGCACCCTGCGCCGCCGCCAGCCGGTGACGCGGTCGGTGTAGACGCCGCCCTCGAGGTGGTCGCACTCGTGCTGCAGGCAGCGCGCGAACCAGCCGGTGCCGTGCACCCGCACCGGCGCGCCGAGCCGGTCGAAGCCCTCCACCACGGCGTGGTCGAAGCGCGGCGTGCCCGCCTCGAGACCCGGCAGCGAAAGACAGCCCTCGGGCCCGCGCACACTGACGCCGTCCGCCTCCACCAGGCGCGGATTCACCACGTACCCGAGATGGCGCACGTCCTCGTCGTCGGGGCAGTCGTACACGAAGACCCGCTGATTCACGCCGATCTGGTTGGCGGCGAGGCCCACGCCCTGGGCGGCGTACATCGTGGCGTACATGTCCTCGATGAGCCGGGCCAGTTCGGGGCCGAAGTCGGTGACCTCCTCGCAGGGGTTGTGCAGCACGGGGTCACCGAGCAGGGTCAGGGGTCGTACGCGCCCTGAGGCGCCCGGGATCGAGCCGTGTCGCATGGCCGCAAGGGTACGGTCCTCTTCAGAGCCCCGGGGTCGGGGTGGTGCCGCGGTTCGGGCTTGCGAGTGGATCTCGATAGGCTGAGGTCCATCGCGTTGCCGGGGGCAGGCGCGGCGCCGTACGCAAGGAGGATCCAGAACTGATGGCAGGCAACACGGACCCGCTGTCGCCGCGGGCCAAGCTGGCCGTGACGGCAGGCAAGGCCGCCGCGGCGGTGTCGCGCGCGGCGGGCCGCGGCAGCGGATCGGTGATCGGCGGCCGCGTGTCACTCAAGCTCGACCCCGACCTGCTCGGGCGACTGGCCACGCACCTGGACGTGGTGCTCGTCTCCGCCACGAACGGCAAGACGACCACGACCCGGCTGCTCGCGGAGGCGCTGCGCGCCGCAGGGCCCGTGGTGTCGAACGCGCTGGGCGCGAACATGCCGGCCGGGATCACCTCGGCCCTCGCGGGCGGATCGGACGCCAAGTTCGGCGTGATCGAGGTCGACGAGAAGTACCTCGCCGGTGTCGCCCGTGACGTGGAGCCGAAGGCGATCGCGCTGCTCAACCTCTCGCGCGACCAGCTGGACCGCGCCGCCGAGACCCGCATGATGGCGGAGAACTGGCGTGAGGGCCTCGCGGGCTCCAAGGCGGTCGTGATCGCGAACGCGGACGACCCGCTGGTCGTCTGGGCCGCGTCCTCGTCCCCGAACGTGGTGTGGGTGGCCGCGGGCCAGGAGTGGAAGGACGACGCCTGGTCCTGCCCCTCGTGCGGCGGTGTGATGCAGCGTCCCGGTGACGACTGGTTCTGCGGAGAGTGCGGTTTCCGCCGCCCCGCGCCGAGCTGGGTGCTCTCCGGCGACCACGTCCTGGACCCGCACGGCTCGGCCTGGCCGATCCATCTGCAGCTGCCGGGCCGGGCGAACAAGGCGAACGCCACCACGTCCGCCGCCGTCGCCGCCGTCTTCGGCGTGCCCCCGCAGGTCGCCCTGGAGCGGATGTACCAGGTCCAGGCCGTCGCCGGACGCTATGACGTCGTGCAGTTCCAGGGCCGCGATCTGCGCCTGCTGCTCGCGAAGAACCCGGCGGGCTGGCTCGAAACGTTTTCTCTCATCGACCCGCCGCCGACCCCTGTCGTGCTCTCCGTCAACGCCCGCGGCGCCGACGGCACCGACACCTCCTGGCTCTGGGACGTCGACTACACGCGCCTGGCAGGACACCCGATCTTCGTGCTCGGCGACCGCAAGCTGGACCTCGCCGTGCGCCTCGAGGTCGCGGGCCTGGACTTCCGCGTCTGCGAGTCCCTCGACGAGGCCGTGCAGCTCGCGCCGCCCGGACGGATCGAGACGATCGCGAACTACACCGCGTTCCAGGACCTGCGCCGCCGCGTCGGCAACTGACCCCACCGGACCCTCTAGACCCTCGTAGGGACGAATGAGCATGAGCGACAACAGCCTGCGGCTGGTGTGGGTCTACCCCGACCTGCTGAGCACGTACGGAGACCAGGGCAACGCCCTGGTCGTGGAGCGCCGCGCCCACCAGCGCCGCCTCCAGGTCGAGCGCTACGACGTGCGCAGCGACCAGCCGGTGCCCACCTCCGGCGACATCTACCTGATCGGCGGCGGCGAGGACCGCCCGCAGCGCCTGGCGGCCGAGCGGCTTCGCCGTGACGGCGGCCTTCAGCGGGCCGTCGGCAACGGCGCCATCGTCTTCTCGGTGTGCGCGGGCTACCAGATCCTGGGCAACGAGTTCATCAACGACCTCGGCCAGCGCGAGCCGGGCCTCGGCCTGCTCGACGTGATCTCCACGCGCGGCGAGGGCGACCGGTGCGTCGGCGACGTCCTGGGCGACATCGACCCGCAGCTGGGCCTGCCCCCGCTGACCGGCTTCGAGAACCACCAGGGCATCACGCACATCGGCCCGTCCGCGCGCCCCTTCGCGCGCGTCACGCTCGGCCGCGGCAACGGCACGGGTGACGGCACCGAGGGCGCGTACAACGGCACGGTCTTCGGCACGTACATGCACGGCCCGGTCCTCGCCCGCAACCCGCTCATCGCGGACCTGCTCCTGAAGCTGGCCCTCGATGTGAACGCGCTGCCGCCGACGGACGACCGCTGGTACGAGGCGCTGCGCGCCGAGCGCATGAACGCGGCCCAGCAGCCTGCCTGAAGCAGCCCGCCTGAACCCCTTGCCGCACAAGTGAGCGGCCGCGTCCAGCAGTCGGACGCCCGGTGCGGCCCCGCCCCCTGCCGCCTATAGGGTGGCGGGGTTCCAGCCGGACGACGTGGTCCGGACTTCGGCCCACGTTGCAAAGGTTTCCCGGGCTATGCGCATTGGTGTCCTGACTTCCGGCGGCGACTGCCCCGGCCTGAACGCCGTCATCCGTTCGGTGGTGCACCGTGCTGTCGTCGACCACGGCGACGAGGTCATCGGCTTCCACGACGGCTGGAAGGGTCTCCTTGAGTGCGACTACCGCAAGCTCGACCTTGACGCGGTCGGCGGCATCCTGGCCCGCGGCGGAACGATTCTCGGCTCGTCCCGCGTACAGCCCGCGCATCTGCGCGACGGCGTCGAGCGGGCCAAGGGGCACGTCCAGGACCTCGGTCTCGACGCGATCATCCCGATCGGCGGAGAGGGCACGCTCAAGGCGGCCCGCCTCCTGTCCGACGGCGGCCTTCCGATCGTCGGCGTACCGAAGACGATCGACAACGACATCGCCGTCACCGACGTCACCTTCGGCTTCGACACGGCCGTCGGTGTCGCCACCGAGGCGCTCGACCGCCTCAAGACGACCGCCGAGTCCCACCAGCGCGTCCTGATCGTCGAGGTCATGGGCCGCCACACCGGCTGGATCGCGCTGCACTCGGGCATGGCCGCCGGCGCGCACGCCATCGTCGTCCCGGAGCGCCCCTTCGACATCGAGGAGCTGGCCGCGAAGGTCGGCGAGCGCTTCTCCGCGGGCAAGAAGTTCGCCATCGTCGTGGCCGCCGAGGGCGCCAAGCCGGCCCCCGGCTCCATGGAGTTCGACGAGGGCGTCAAGGACATGTACGGCCACGAGCGCTTCGCGGGCATCGCGACGCGGCTCTCCGGCGAGCTGGAGCAGCGCCTGGGCAAGGAGGCGCGTCCGGTGATCCTCGGGCACGTCCAGCGCGGCGGCACCCCCACCGCGTACGACCGGGTGCTCGCCACGCGCTTCGGCTGGCACGCCGTGGAGGCCGTGCACCGCGGCGAGTTCGGCAAGATGACGGCGCTGCGCGGCACGGACATCACGATGGTGCCGCTCGCCGAGGCGGTCAAGACGCTGAAGACGGTGCCGGACGAGCGCTACGCCGAGGCGGAGTGCGTGCTGTAACGCCGGACGATTCGAACGGCCCCCGGACGCAACGGCGTCCGGGGGCCGTTCTAGTCTGGTGCGGACACACAGCGCACAACCGCACGAAACAGGAGCCAGTGGATGGATCACAGCGGGCACGGCATGAACATGGACCTGCCGCCGTTCACGCTGGGGCGGGGTCTTGAACTCTCGGCCGACCCCTTTTTCCTCATCGGCAGCCTGGTGGCCCTGGCCCTCTACGGCTGGGGCGTGACACGGCTCGTACGGCGCGGCGACAAGTGGCCGGTGGGCCGCACGCTGTCCTTCGTGGCGGGCGTGCTGACCGTCCTGCTCGTGATGTGCACCAAGCTGAACGACTACGGCATGGTCATGTTCAGCGTGCACATGGTGCAGCACATGGTCATCAGCATGCTCTCGCCGATCCTGGTCCTGATGGGCGCCCCGATCACCCTCGCCCTGCGCGCCCTTCCGGTCGCGGGCAAGGGCCGCAAGGGACCCCGCGAGTGGCTCCTCTGGGTGCTGCACAGCTGGTACATGCGGATCATCACGCACCCCGCGTTCACCATCCCGCTGTTCATCGCGAGCCTGTACGCGCTGTACTTCACGCCGATCTTCGACACCCTGATGGGCTCCAAGGCGGGCCACATCGGGATGATGGTGCACTTCCTGGCGGTCGGCCTGGTCTTCTTCTGGCCGATCATGGGCGTCGACCCGGGGCCGCACCGGCCCGGCTACATCATGCGGATGCTGGAGCTGTTCGCGGGCATGCCGTTCCACGCGTTCTTCGGCATCGCGCTGATGATGGCGTCAGAGCCGATGATCGGCACCTACAAGAACCCGCCCGCCTCCCTCGGCATCGACGCGCTCTCCGATCAGAGCGCCGCGGGCGGCATCGCCTGGGCGTTCAGCGAGGTGCCCTCGGTCCTTGTGCTGCTCGCGCTGCTCTTCCAGTGGTACCGCTCCGAACAGCGCCAGGCACGGCGTACCGACCGGGCCGCGGACCGCGACGGGGACAAGGAGCTGGAGGCGTACAACGCCTATCTGGCCTCACTGGCCGCGCGCGGGCGCTAGCGGCGAAGGCCCATCGCGGGTGAGGATGGTCTCAGGCCGCGGTCTTGGCGTCGAGGCGCCGGGGCTGCCGGGAGGAGGCAGGGCTATGCCTGGTTCGACGAAGACGATGGGTGTATTCACCATCGGAGGTCTGGTCGCGGTGACGGCCTACAGCGTGGCGCTCGGGAGCAACGGCTGGCTGTGGTTCGGCTGGGTCGTGATCGGGATGCTCACCCTGGCGATGGTGCTGTCGCGCAGCACCCCCTGAGGGGCGCGGCGCGACGGCTGCGGGGCGTGCGGGGGCGGCGGTCAGAAGCGGAAGACGTCGCCCGTGGAGTACGTCATCGTGCAGGCGTTGTCGTACGTCTTGTGCCAGCCGATCGGGCGCCCGCGGTACGTTCCGCTCGCGCTGACGGTCACCGGCGCGTACTGCTTGGTGCAGATCCCCGACTCCGCCGGCAGCGCGTCGAAGTCGCCGCCCGCCTCGTCGATCGCCGCGCAGGCCTTCGCCGCGTGCGGGTGATGGCCCGACGGCTCGGGCTCACAGGTCAGGAGCACGCCGCGGATCCAGGTGTTCTCGTCCCCCGAGACGGTCAGGAACAGGCCGCGGTTCGGCGGGGGCAGCTCGACCGCGTACGCCGGGGCCGCCCCGGAGAGCGCGATCAGCGCCGCGGCTGTCGTGGCGAGCGGGCGCAGGCGGGGCGTGGGACGGTGCGTGGGACGGGACCTCATGGGGGCCTCCTGGGACGGTGGCGCGCCGCGGCGCCGGAGAGAGGCCAGGCCACCCCCGTTGCCGGTGCTCACCAAGGGGACGCGCCGGGTGCTCACCCGTACGGGTGCGGCGCGTGGTCCGGATGGCGTGTGGTCCCGATGGCGCGTGGTTCGGATGGCGTGTGGTTCGGATGGCGTGTGGATCAAGCCATCGCTCAACACGCCGCGAATCAGGGGTAGTTACAGCGGGCGGCGGGCCACTTACACTGACCGCTGCGCGAAGACCAGTGACCTGCGACGACGCAACGCCAGGCCGGTCCGCAGAAGTAAGGAGCAGCCGGGTGTTCTACTACCTTCTCAAGTACGTCGTGCTCGGGCCGCTGCTGCGGCTGATGTTCCGGCCGCGCATCGAGGGTCTTGAGCACATACCGGAATCAGGTGCGGCGATCGTCGCCGGCAACCACCTCTCGTTCTCGGACCACTTCCTGATGCCCGCCATCATCAAGCGGCGGATCACGTTCCTCGCGAAGGCCGAGTACTTCACCGGGCCCGGCATCAAGGGCCGCCTCACCGCGGCGTTCTTCCACAGCGCCGGGCAGATCCCGGTGGACCGCTCCGGCAAGGAGGCGGGCCAGGCCGCGATCCGCGAGGGCCTCGGCGTACTGCGCAAGGGCGAGCTGCTCGGCATCTACCCGGAGGGCACCCGCTCGCACGACGGGCGCCTCTACAAGGGCAAGGTCGGCGTCGCCGCGATGGCCCTGAAGGCGCAGGTGACGGTGATCCCGTGCGCGATGATCGGCACGTTCGAGGCGCAGCCGCCGGGGCAGAAGGTGCCGAACTTCCAGCGCGTCACGATCCGCTTCGGTGCGCCCCTGGACTTCTCGCGCTACGCGGGCATGGAGAACGAGAAGGCGGTCCTGCGCGCCGTCACGGACGAGATCATGTACGCCATCCTCGGGCTCTCCGACCAGGAGTACGTCGACAAGTACGCCGCCGTCGTGAAGGCGGAGGAGGCCGAGCGGGCCGCCGCGGCGGGCAAGCGGAAGTTCCCCCGGATGCCCCTGAGTTGATGCTCTGACGTACGGTCTGACCAGGAGCGGCACCGCGCGGACCTGACGCGGTGCCGGGCACCAGGGGAGACACGGATGAGCGAGCACGACCTGTACACCAAACTGATCGGACTCCTTGACGAGCGGGGTGCGGGGTACCGCGTCATCGAGCACGAGGAGGAGGGCGCCACGGAGGCGGTGAGCGCGCTGCGCGGCAACACCCTCCAGCAGGCCGCGAAGTGCATCGTGGTGATGGTGAAGATCGGCAAGAAGACGAAGCGGTACGTGCTCGCGGTGGTGCCCGGTGACCGGCGCGTCGACCTGAACGCCATCAAGCAGCTGCTCGGCGGGACGTACGCCGGGTTCGCCGCGCAGGAGGCGGCCGAGCGGCTCGCGGGCAGCGTGAGCGGCACGATCCTGCCGTTCTCCTTCGACCCCGAGCTCGAACTGGTCGTGGATCCGGCGCTCCTCGCCCACGACGAGATCTTCTTCAACGCGGCCCGCCTGGACCGTTCGCTCGCGCTGCGGACCGCGGACTACGAGGCGATCGCGGAGCCGCGCACGGCGACGATCGCCCAGGAGGCGACGGCGTAAGCCGGGCGGCAGCATGAAGGGGGCGACCGGTTGGTACCGGTCGCCCCCTCGTCATGCCTGGCTGACAACTACTCCGGCTTGGGCGTGGCGTGCGGAGCGCACGTCACGTCCTTGCTGTCCAGCTTGCCGGTGAGCAGGTAGGCCTCGACACGGTCGTTGAGGCACGGGTTGACCAGGTTCGTGATGCCGTGCGAGCCGGCGTCCTTCTCCGTGATCAGACGCGAACCCTTGAACCGCTTGTGCAGCTCGACCGCACCCTCGTACGGCGTGGCCGCGTCGCGGGTGGACTGGGCGATCAGGACGGGCGGCAGGCCCTTGCCGGACTTGACCTCGACCGGCTCGTGCTGCTTGCTCTTCCAGGTCGCGCAGGGCAGGTTCATCCACGCGTTGGACCACGTCATGAACGGGTTGGTCCGGTGGATGCGGGTGTTGTCGCGGTCCCACTTCTTCCAGCTGGTGGGCCACTTGGCGTCCGCGCACTCGACGGCCGTGTAGACGGCGTTGCTGTTCTCCGACGCGATGTTGCCCGCGGTGTCCGACATGTCGGGGCTGGCTGCCTCGATCAGCGGCTTGGCGTCACCGGCCACGTACTTGGAGAAGTTCGTGGCGATCGACACCCAGGCGGAGTCGTAGTACGGCGCGCTCTGGAAGTACGCGATGAGCTCGGCGGGGCCGACGGTGCCGCCCAGCGGCTCCTTCTTCGCCGCCGCGCGCAGCGCGTCCCAGTTCTTGGCGACCTTCTCGGCGGTGTCGCCGAGGTGGAAGGTGGCGTCGTACGTGGCGACCCACTTCATCCAGTCCTTGAGGCGGATCTCGAAGGCGACGTCCTGGTCGAGGTTGGCCTCGTACCAGATCTTCTCCTTCGACGGGTTGACCACCGAGTCGACGACCATACGACGGATGTGCGACGGGAACAGCGTCCCGTAGACCGCGCCGAGGTAGGTGCCGTAGGAGACGCCGAGGAAGTTCAGCTTCTTCTCACCGAGCGCGGCCCGGATGACATCCAGGTCGCGTGCGGTGTTCGGCGTGGTCATGTGCGGCAGCATCTCGCCGCTGCGCTCGGCACAGCCGTCCGCGTACTCGGCGGCGAGCTTGCGCTGGGCGCTCTTGTCGGCCTCGGAGTCCGGGACCGGGTCGAGCTTGGGAGCCTTGACGAACTCCTGCGGGTCGACACAGGAGATGGGCGCCGAGTGGCCGACACCGCGCGGCTCGAAGCCCACGAAGTCGTACGCCTTCGCCGTCTTCTCCCACAGCTTCGCCTTGGTGACGACGCGGTTGGGGAAGCGCAGACCGGAGGCGCCGGGACCGCCGGGGTTGTAGAGAAGAGCGCCCTGGCGCTCCTCCTTCGTCCCCGTGCTGCCGATGCGGTCGACGGCGAGCTTGATCTTCTTGCCGTTGGGCTTGGCGTAGTCGAGCGGGACGGTGACCCACCCGCACTTGATCGCCTTGTCCAGGCCCCAGTCCGCGGGGCATGCCTGCCAGTCGATGCCGGCCTTGGCGGCGCGCTGCGCGGCGAGTGCCGCACCTCGTGCCTCCGAGCCGGTCCGCTGGCGGGCGTCAGCGCTGGTGCCGCTCTGGCGGGCGTCGGCGTTGGCGACGGGCGCCATGATCGCGCCCGCTATGAGCGAGCCCGTGATGAGCGTGCCGGCAGCGCCGAATGCTGTGGTGCGTCTCAACTGGTTCCTCCCCCTGTCGATTTCCCTGTCGATTTTCGAACAGTAGGAGGATCCTGTCGGTCAACCGGTTCAGTGCGACAGACAGGGCAGCTGTTTCTTTACCAATCCGATAGGCGGTGCAGGGAACTCCGCTGAGCGGATATGCCCCGTTCACGTCAGAGTGCGCAACGCCTCGTCAAGGGCACGGCGCACGCGCAGCGCGTCCGGTGCGACGACGGTGACGAGGACGGCGGGACCGGCGAGCGGCATACGGACCGTCGCCTCGCCGAGCAGCGCGGGTCCGGGCTTGTCCCGCTCGAACTCCGGCCGTACGACGACGAGTTGCCCGATGGCGTGATGCCCGGCCAGGACGGCGGGACCGTCCCACCCGCCGGGCGCACCGGGCCCGCAGGACAGCTCCTGGTCGAGCAGCGGCCGTCCGGCGCGGCGCACGGTGAGGCGGCTGGTGAGCCTGCCGGGGTCTTCCCCGGTCCGCCCGAGCACCTGCTCCTCCCGCAGCACCAGGCTCGCGCTCGCGGCGAGCTCGGCGCGCGTGGTGACGCACAGCTCGCTGTCGCGTACGGAGATCAACTGCTCGGGCAGCCAGGACAGCTCGGCGTCGTCGCCGACCGTGATGCGTACGTCGTACCGCGCGGGCTCCTTCGACTGCCCCGGCAGCGCGAGCGTGGCCGCGGCCGACCCGACGCGCAGCCGGGCCCCCGCGTGGGCTGCGGCCTCGACGGTCAGCCGGTCGCCGCCGAGCGGCGCGCTCATCGCCCCCACGAGCGTGACGTGGGCGCCCGTTCCCGCCGAGCGGGTGCGGCGCACGGCGAGCGGTCCTTCGCCGTCGAGCACGGGCAGATCGGTGCCGCCCCGCTCGTTGCCCCGCGCCGCGATGCGGGCGGTGGCGCGGACTCCGGAGGCCGCGATCGCGGCGGTCATGCGGACGCGGTCCAGGCGGCGTACTGCTCACGCACCCAGGCGGCGACCGGGCCGACACCCTCGTCGGACCTCAACGACTGGAAGACGACGGGCAGTTCGGAACGCTGGGCCTTGGCGTCCGCCGCCATCCGGCCGAGGTCGGAGCCCACGTGCGGGGCGAGGTCGGTCTTGTTCACGACGAGCAGATCGGCGGTAGTGACACCGGGGCCGCCCTTGCGCGGAATGTCGTCACCCCCGGCGACGTCGATCACGAAGATCTGCGCGTCGACGAGCCCCTTGGAGAAGGTGGCGGTGAGGTTGTCGCCGCCGGACTCGACGAGGATCAGGTCCAGCGGCCCGACCCCCTCGTTGGAAAGATCGGTCTCCAGGTCCTCCACGGCCTCCAGGTTGGCGGAGATGTCGTCGCGGATCGCGGTGTGCGGGCAGGCCCCGGTCTCCACGGCGGTGATCCGCTCGGGCGGCAGCACGGCTTCGCGCAGCAGGAACTCGGCGTCCTCGCGGGTGTAGATGTCGTTCGTGACGACGGCGAGCGCCAGTTCGTCCCGCAACGCCTTGCAGAGCGCGGCGACGGTGGCGGTCTTGCCGGAGCCCACGGGCCCGCCGAGACCGATGCGCAGGGCGCGGCGGCGCCCGTCGGGACGGTGGGCGTCGGCGCTCACGGCAGCGGATTCATCGTGGGAGTGATCGAGATGCATACTGCGACTCCAATGCTTCAACATTTCATTCGGCCCGTCCGGAGGGCATGTTCAGCCCGTCCACCCCTACGACGCGAACAACCGCACGGGCCACTGCGCATGGGCCTCGGCGCCCAGTTCCAGCAACGGCGCGGACGCCGCGGGCAAGGCATCGAGCCCCTCGTCAAGCGCGGCTCTTGCCGCCTCCGCCGCCTCCCGAGCGACAAGATCAAGCTCAGGCGCAAGCCGGGCCAACACCCCCGTGGCGTCAAAGGGGTCAAGGCTCAGCAACCGCACGGTCGCCGTCGCGGGACCGCTGACGCATTCGTACGCGGAGCAGTACGCCGCATCCTCCGCGCCAAGGCCCGCCGCACGGGCGGCAAGTCCGAGCACGACCGGCTGATGCGCGCCCTTGGGGCGGGCGGCGGCCAGTTGATCCAGCGAGGGATCGGGCCACGCCGCCCGCGCGGCCCGCATCATCTGCCGCCCGAGCCGCCGCCCGGCCACCCGCAGCGCGGGCGACGGCGTACGGGCGTCCGCGGCCTCGTCGAGCTCCAGCGGATCGATCCCGAGCGCTGCTGCCGAGGCCAGCGCGGCGGACACGAGCCCCGTCGTGTGCAGCCGCCCCCGGCAGAACGCTTCCAGGCTCGCGGCTCCGGTGACACGCCCCGCCTTGACGGCCTCCTCGGCCCCGCCGGAGTGCGCGTGCCCTCCGGCGGGAAAGCGGCCGTCGGCCAGAACGAGCAGTGCGGCCCTAGACATCACACACAACCGCCATCAGAAGAGGAAGTACCGCTGTGCGAGCGGCAGTTCGGCGGCGGGTGACGGTTCGACCAGCTCACCGTCGATGGTCACGGCGAAGCTGTCGGGCGCCACCTCCACCCGCGGCAGGGCGTCGTTCTCGCGCATGTCCGCCTTGGTGCGCCCGCGTGTGGACCGGATGGCCGTGAACTCCTTGGCCAGACCGAGGCGTTCGGGCAACCCGTCGTCCAGTGCCGACTGGGTCACGAAGTTGACCGAGTTAAGTCCGGGTGCGGCACCCCGCGCGCCGAACATGGGCCGCGGAAGGACCGGCTGCGGCGTGGGGATGGAGGCGTTGGCGTCACCCATCTGCGCGTACGCGATCTGTCCGCCCTTGATGACGACCTGCGGCTTGACGCCGAAGAACGCCGGGTCCCACAGCACCAGGTCGGCGAGCTTGCCGGTCTCGACCGAGCCGATCTCGTGGTCGATGCCCTGCGCGACGGCCGGGTTGATCGTGTACTTGGCGACATAGCGACGTGCGCGACGGTTGTCCGCGCGGGTGTCCCCCGGCAGAAAGCCGCGCCTGCGCTTCATCACGTGTGCGGTCTGCCAGGTCCGCATGACGACCTCGCCGACGCGTCCCATGGCCTGCGAGTCCGACGACATGATCGAGATGGCGCCGAGGTCGTGCAGGATGTCCTCGGCCCCGATGGTGGTGGGCCGGATGCGCGATTCGGCGAAGGCGAGGTCCTCGGGGACCGCCGGATTGAGGTGGTGGCAGACCATCAGCATGTCGAGGTGTTCCTCGACGGTGTTGACGGTGTGCGGCCGGGTCGGGTTGGTGGAGCTGGGCAGCATGTTCGGCAGCGACACCGCCGTGATCATGTCCGGGGCGTGCCCGCCGCCCGCGCCCTCGACATGGAAGGCGTGCAGGGTGCGTCCCGCGACGGCGCCGAACGTGGCGTCGACGAAGCCCGCTTCGTTCAGGGTGTCGGTGTGGACGGCGAGTTGGGCGCCGGTGTCCTCGCAGACGTTCAGACAGGCGTCGATGGTGGCGGGCGTCGCGCCCCAGTCCTCATGGATCTTGAAGCTGACCGCGCCGGCCCGCAGTTGGGCGTGCATGGACTCGCTGGAGACCGTGTTGCCCTTGCCGAGGAAGCCGATGTTGACGGGGCTGGACTCCATGGCCGCGAACATCCGGGCCAGGTGCCAGGCGCCGGGCGTGATGGTGGTCGCCTTGCTGCCTTCGGCGGGCCCCGTGCCGCCTCCGATGAGGGTGGTGACGCCGGAGGCGAGCGCCTCGTCGACGATGGTCGGCGAGATGAAGTGGATATGGGTGTCGATGCCGCCGGCGGTGAGTATCTTGCCGTTGCCCGCGAGGACTTCGGTCTCCGGGCCGATGACGAGATCGGGGTGTACGCCGTCCATCGTGTCCGGGTTGCCGGACTTGCCGATGCCGGTGATGCGTCCGTCGCGCATGCCGATGTCGGCCTTGACGATGCCCCAGTGATCGATGATCACGGCGCCGGTGATGACGGTGTCGGGGGCGCCTTCGGCGCGGGTCGTGCGGGACTGCCCCATCGACTCGCGGATGACCTTGCCGCCGCCGAACACCGACTCGTCACCGGAGCGTCCGGGGCCGCCGGAGCGGTCCTCCTCGATCTCGACGAGGAGGTCGGTGTCGGCGAGCCGGATCCGGTCGCCCGTGGTGGGGCCGAACAGATCGGCGTACGCGGCACGGGACAGCTCAGGCATCGAGGGCACCTCCGGTCTCACCGCGCAGGCCGGGCACGATGCGCTTGCCGGCCAGCGGGACGAGTTCGACGTCGACGGGGATTCCGGGCTCGAAGCGCACGGCGGTGCCGGCGGCGATGTTGAGCCGCTTGCCGTGCGCGGCCGCACGGTCGAAGTCGAGACCGGGGTTGGCCTCGGCGAAGTGGTAGTGGGAGCCGACCTGTATGGGGCGGTCGGCGGCGTTGAGGACGGTGAGGGCGGTGGTCGCGCGGCCCTCGTTGTAGGCGACGGGCTCGTCGGCGAAGAGGATCTCGCCGGGGATCGGCGGGTGCACCGAAGTCATGGCTCAGGAACCCCCGTCAGACGATCGGGTCGTGGACGGTGACGAGCTTGGTGCCGTCCGGGAAGGTGGCCTCGACCTGGACGTCGTGGATCATCTCCGGGATGCCGCCCATGACGTCGTCACGGGTGAGCACCTTGCGGCCCGACGACATCAGTTCGGCGACGGTGCGGCCGTCGCGGGCGCCCTCGAGAATGTGGGACGTGATCAGGGCGATCGCCTCGGGGTGGTTGAGCAGCAGCCCCCGCGCTCTTCGCTTCTCGGCCACGTCAGCGGCCACATGAATGAGCAGTCTCTCCTGCTCGTGCGGGGTCAGTTGCACGCGTCCCACCTCACAGTCCTCGCTCCGGACCGTGCGGGGTCCGGCTGCCGCGGCCACCGCGACGGGTATAGATGTAACACACAGACAGTGCGCTTGATCTTGCGCACCCTGGTTACGAAAACCCCTGGTGGCGTGGCGTCGCAGGCTAGTTGGGCGGAGTTTCAACGAGGTTAACCAGCACTTGACCGTTCGATGACCGTCAGCTGGGCTCGCCCATACTCAACAGGCGATGACCGTCACTGGGGCTTGCCCATGCTCATCAGGCCGCGCAGTCCGTCCTGCAGCGCCTCGACCGGGACCTCGTCGAAGAGCGCCAGCTGGGCGGCGAACCCCTGGGCCGCCCCAATCATCGCGCGCGCCACATGGTCGGCGGGGATGTCGGCGCGCATCATGCCCGCCGCCTGGTACCCCTCGACGATCTTCACCCAGGCCGCACGGACCCTGGTGTACCCGTCCCGCATGACGGTGGCCAGCTCGTCGTTGCGCATGGTCTCCGCCCACACCTGGAGCATCAGCCGCGGAAAGTACGGGACCTCCCCGTCACCCTCGTCCGTCCTGCTGCTGAGGACCTGCGTGAGCGCCCGGCCGATCAGCACATCCGGCGGAGGCGGCGGGGTCTCGTCGACGGCCGCCTCGAAGGTGCCCTGGATCCGCTCGAGGACCTCCCCGACGATCGCCCCGATCAGCTCCTCCTTGCCCCGGAAGTAGCGGTAGACCGCCCCCGCCGAGAGGCCGACCTCCTTGAGTACGTCCTGCATGGAGGTGGCGTGGAAGCCATTGCGGGCGAAGCAGAGGGCGGCGCCGTCGAGGATCTGGCGGCGCCGTGCGTCGAGGTGCTCTTGGGATACGCGGGCCATGCCCCTCAATGTAAAACGAACATTCCTTCTTGACAAGCGACGGGATCGGTCGCACAGTGAGGGCATCCCGCAAAACGAACGATCATTCTCTCAGAACCGGCACCACGAGAAGGAGCCCGGCCATGCTCTCCCCGTCCGCTACCTCGCCCCCGCGGGGCCGCCATGTCGTGACGGCCGCCCTCCTGGTCTCCGCGATCGTGGCACTCGCCCTGTGGGCCTTCGCCTGGCCCGCGGCCAGGATCGCCCCCCGTGACCTCCCCCTGGGCGTCGCGGGACCCACCGCGGCGACCGCCCCTGTCGAGTCCCGGCTCGAGGAGCGCGAGGGCGCGTTCGATGTCCATCGGTACGCCGATGAGGCCGCCGCCCGCGACGCCATCGAGGACCGGGCCGTATACGGAGCGATCGTCGTGACGCCGAAGGGGATGAAGCTCCTGACCGCGACGGCGGCGAGCCCCGTGGCCGCCCAGCTCCTCCAGCAGGCCGTGGCCGGTCAGGCCCCGCAGGGCGTCGAGGTGGCCACCGCCGACGTGGTGGCCGCGCCGGCGGACGATCCGCGGGGCTCCGCCCTGGGCGCGAGCGTCCTTCCGATGTCGATCGCGGGCGTCGCGGCCGGGTCGGTCGTGACCATGCTCGGCCTGCGCGGCCTGCGCTCGGTGGCCGCCCTGCTCCTCACCTCCGCGTCGGTCGGCCTGGTCGCCACCGCCGTCTCGCACAGCTGGCTCGGCGCACTGACCGGCAACTGGTGGGCCGAAGCAGGGGCGTTGAGCCTCGCCACCCTCGCGGCGAGCAGTGCCGTCGCCGGGCTCGCCGCCCTGCTCGGCTATGCGGGCATCGCGATCGGCGGTCTTGCGATGGTCCTGCTGGGCAACCCCTTCTCCGGGGTGAGCTCCGCCCCGCAGCTGCTGCCCGAACCGGCCGGCCTCATCGGCCAGTTGCTGCCGCCCGGCGCCGGTGGCACCCTGCTGCGCTCGGTCTCCTTCTTCGACGGCGCACGCATCACGGGCCCTGTCGTCACGCTCGCGGTCTGGGCGCTGCTCGGCCTGACCGCTGTGGGGCTCGGCGCGCTCCGCCGCCCGAACTCGGCGAGCAGCGAGCCGGCCCCGGCCCGGGAGGCGGTGGTGCCGGCCGGCTGATCCGGCACCGCACACAGACAGCCGTACACCTCCGCTGTAGCGGACGGGGGTGTACGGCCCTGGTGTGTTCCGCGCCCAAAGGCGGTGCGGCTACGTGGCGTTGGGCCCCCGGTGCTCGGCGGCGATCCCGAAGCGCTGCTGCCGGCCCGCGCCGGACGACGTGGAGCGCACCGACGAGACGGAGCTGACCACCTGTTCCTCGGCGGCGTCCGGAAGCTCCTGCAGCCGTTCCAGGTCGGCGGCGGAGACCAGGGCCACGAGCGGCTTGCCGTGACGGGTGACGACCACGCGCTCACCGCCGTAGACAACGCGGTTGATCAGATCCGCGAGCTCTGCTCGGGCTTGCGTCACCGGAATCTCGTAGGCCATGCCCCCAGCTTAACCGCCACCCGCCCCCGCAACGTCACGCTGCGTAACTTCCCAACCTGCGACAGTGGAGCTGTCGGAGGTTCCGAAGAGAGTTCCGAAGAGAGTGTGGTGCGTGATGCGGCTGGTCGTGCAGGAGTTCCTTACGCTCGACGGTGTCTCCCAGGGTCCGGGGGCCCCGGACGAGGACACCAGTGACGGGTTCACGCGGGGTGGCTGGTTCGTTCCGCACCTGGACGAGGAGTTCGAGCGGCTGGCCGGCAGCTGGCTCGGCGAGGCGGACGCGCTCCTGTTCGGCCGCCGCACCTACCAGAACTTCGCGCGGGACTGGCCGCGGATGACCGACCATCCCCTCGCCGGGATCATGAACGGCCTGCCCAAGTACGTGGCCTCCCACAGCCTGACCAAGGCCGATTGGAACCCGACCACCATCCTGTCCGGCGACGTCCCCGCCCAGGTCGCCGAGGTGAAGCGGCAGCCGGGCCGGGAGCTGCAGATCCACGGCAGCGCCCGGCTCGCCCAGTCCCTGCTGGCCGCCGGGCTCGTCGACACGTTGCGGCTCGCGATCGCCCCGGTGGTGGTGGGCAGCGGCCGGCGCCTGTTCCCCGACGGCGGCGCGCCGGCCGGCCTGCGGCTCGTCAGCCAGCAGACGACACCGGGCGGCCTGTCGGTGCATGTCTTCGAATCGACGGGGCTTCCCGCGTACGGGACCTACGGCTCCGAGGCGTAGGCGCCTGAAGCCGCTTCCACCGGGGTCAGCCGCGCGGTCCTTGCGTGAGCCGGGCGACCTGCTTGTCGACCACCACGTCGAGCGGGAACCCGGGGTTGCGCTGCGCGCCGCGGTCGCTCATGTTCACGGTGAGGCCGCCGACGCGCACGAAGATCTGGCGGTCGGTCACCACGGTGTCGCCCGGGCCGTCCATGCTCAGATCGAAGGCGACGGCTTCGTCGCCCAGCGCGGGCGACTTCGCCACGGTGATCCGGGAGTTGAGCTTCTGGTCCGGGGTCACCCCCACCAGCTTCTTGCAGGTCTTGAGCCCCTTCTTGAGCCCTTGGAACTCCTCCTCCGCCCCCTTGGCGGCATAGGAGGCCAGCCAGGTCCGGCCGCCCCACTGGTTGTTCTTCCACCAGAAGTCCTGGATCACCGACGTGGACGCGTGGTGCGAGACGAGCGCGTCGAACACCTCCTGGCACCCCGGGCCCGGCACCAGAACCCGCGGGTCGTACTTGGGAACGGGCCCCTGTACGGGCGCGCTGTCCACCTGCGGCACCTCTCCCTCCCGCAGCAGGAGGGACTTCAACTTCCCCGCCGTCAGCGGCCGGGAAGGAGAGCTCGACGGCGACGGCGACACGGACGCCGGTGCCGAGTCCTCCGACTTCGGAGCGTCGGGCGAATCCTTCGCGGCATCGGCCGAATCCTTCGGCAGGCACCCCGTGGCCACGACGACCATCCCCGCGACCATCGCCGTACCAGCCGCTCTGCGGCACCTCGTCCACACCACCACTGCCCCCGTGATCCTCTTCGCCTGCGACGGGCAGACACTACGGCCCTGCGGCGGCTTCGGCCAACGGGGCTGTCACGCTCCCTGGTCGGCCTCCCTTGCCACGCGTTCCAGGTGATCGCGATGGCTCTCCCACCACGCGGTGTCGTGCGACGGCATGCTGTCCTTGCCCTTGTTCATGCCCACGGCGCCGTCGATGAGTTCCCGGACGATGTCGGCGTGCCCGGCGTGCCGGTGCGTGTCGGCGATCACGCGCACGACGGCATGATGCAGCGTCACCTCGTCCTTGCCGCTGGGCCACCACGGCACCTTGCCGATCGTGTCCAGGTCCAGCGCGTCGAGCGTCGCGTCCGCGTGTGCCCATGCCCGGCGGTAGAGCTCCACGATGCCCTTCCGTGACTCGTCGGCGGTGGCCCACATGTCCGCGTTGGCCTCGGCGCCGTCGTCGAGCCAGGGCAGCGGCTCGCCGGACGGGCGTCCGAACGTGTCGCCGAGATAGCCGAGTTCCACACCCGCCGTGTGCTTCAACAGGCCAAGCAGGTTGGTGCCGGTCGGCGTGAGCGGGCGGCGGATGTCGTACTCCGAGAGCCCTTCGAGCTTCCACAGCAGGGCATCGCGGGCGCTCTGCAGGTAGTGGCGGAGGTCGGCCTTGGGGTCCGTTGAGGTCATGCGCGCAAGTCTGCCGCTCGAGTGATCTCTGTCCACCGGTTTCAGTGTTACGTACGTCCTGTACATTTTCCACAGGAAGCCAGGAAGCCACGGGCCGGCGCATCCGGCCCTGGGAAGAGGAGTGACGCGCCATGAACCGACCGTCCGCCCGCTACGTCCTGCCCGAGTTCACCGAGCGCACCAGCTCGGGGAAACGGACTCTCGATCCGTACTCGAAGCTGCTCGAGGAGCGCATCGTCTTCCTGGGCACCCCGATCGACGACACATCGGCCAACGATGTGATGGCGCAGTTCATGCACCTCGAATACCTGGCGCCGGACCGCGACATCTCGCTCTACATCAACTCCCCGGGCGGCTCGTTCAGCGCGATGACGGCGATCTACGACACGATCCGGTTCGTCACCTGCGACGTGGAGACGACCTGCCTGGGTCAGGCCGCGTCCGCGGCCGCGGTCCTGCTGGCCGCCGGCACTCCCGGAAAGCGCCACGCGCTGCCCGGCGCCCGGGTGTTGATCCATCAGCCGCTGATCACCGAGCCGGTCCAGGGCCAAGCCTCCGACCTCGCGATCCAGGCGGCCGAGCTCGAGCGCACCCGCGCGCTCCTGGAGGAACTCCTCGTACGGCACACGGGACAGAGCCCGGAGCGCATCTCGGCGGACATCGAGCGGGACAAGATCCTCAGCGCGCCCGAAGCGCTCGAGTACGGCCTGGTGGACCGGATCATCCCCAGCCGCAAGGACTCGCTCCGCGCCCCGGACGCGAGGTGAGCCGGTGATGCTGCCGCCCGAACTCCCTCCGCTGCCCGCACTGACCCGCGCCGAGGGCGAGTTGATCGACCGGTACCTCGAAGTGGTCGATCTGCTGGGCCGGATCAACCCCGCCCGCGCGTCCGACACGTACGGCGGACTGCGCGCCGCCCAGGCCCTGGTCGGCAGCGCCACCGCGCTGCGGGACGCGCTGACGGTGATGCACCAGCGGGGCGAGAGCGCCGTGCACGCACCGACGTTGGCGCGGGCGCTGCGCGTGCTCGACGGGGAGCGGCGGTCCTGCCGGGTCACCGTGCCGCCCCCTGCGGCGCCCTGAATCACCCTCAAGTCGGCCGCCCGGCAGCTCCGCAGCGTCCGGGCCCGGTCTTAAACGGACCAGACGGGCTACCCCGTTCGGCGTAGACGGTCGTCGTCAACGGGGTCGGCCACAGTTGCGTCAGGGGTGTACGCGACGGCCGGAATGTCTTCTTCCGGTGCTGGTGGAGCGATCGTCGAGCCCTGCGAAGGGTGCCCTTATCCGACGTTGTCCACCTGAACGGTTCAGCCGTGAGGAGCCTCACAAAACGCCGTTTCGGCTCGGAATTCGTGCCGTTGACGGGTCAAGATCCCTTCCGACGACAAGCCCCCGCCACAGCGGCGGGGCGGTCCGGGCGGACGCCGAGTCCTGCCGCCGCCCGGATGCCCGGTCGACATCGGTGCACCGGCAGGAGTGGAGGACCCAGGCACGACGGGTCGGTCCGGAAGGTCCGGACAACGGCCCTTGGGGTGAAGCCGCGACATCGCGGCCGGGCAACTTTGTCAGCCCGAATCCGACAGGTCATCCTTCACAGGCGGCTGACGAAGGGTTGCGCATGACCGCGCTGAATCATGTTCCGTCGCTGCTGACCAGGGCCGGCTCCGCATCGGCTCTCACGCTCGCCGTCGTCGGCGGCACCCTCGTGGCCCCAGGGCTCACGACGGAGGCCCAGGCCGCGACACACGGGACGAAGGCCCTGAAGATCGCTGCTTCCAAGAAGGGCTCGCCCTACCGCTACGGAGCCGCGGGGCCCAACCGGTTCGACTGCTCGGGCCTGACGCTCTACTCGTTCAAGCGCGCCGGCAAGAAGCTCCCGCGCACCGCCGCACAGCAGTACAACAAGACCCGGCACATCTCCGCGTCCAACCGCTCCCGCGGCGACCTGGTCTTCTTCCACTCCGGCCGGAGCATCTACCACGTCGGCATCTACGCGGGTAAGGGCCGGATCTGGCACGCCCCGAAGTCGAACACCGTGGTGCGGCTCGAGAAGATCTGGACCAAGAGCGTCTCGTACGGCAGGGTGCGCTGACCTGCCGCCGGGCGGCGGCGGCCGGCTGATCGGCCGCCGCCGTCGCCCGGCGCGTCCGCCGCGCTTGGCGCGCGCCGACCCGGATACTCGTGCGGCATGGCCGACGACAGTGGCTCCCACGCCGCTCACGACACCCGCAACGAGACGCCCTTCGAGCGTGCGGACCGCAACTTCTCGGAGATCCTCCAGGAGTTGAGGGTCACGCAGACCGGCGTGCAGATCCTCTTCGCCTTCCTGCTGACCCTCGCCTTCACGCCCCGCTTCCGGACCCTGGACGACGTGCAGCGCGCCACCTACGTGACCACGCTGCTGCTCGCCGTCCTTGCGGCGACCCTGTTCACGGCGCCGGCCGCGGTGCACCGGGCGCTGTTCCAGCAGCGCGCCAAACCGCTGATCGTGCGGGTCTCCTCGCATCTCGCCCGGGCCGGCATGGGCGTCCTGATGTTCGCCCTCGCCGGATCCGTGCTCCTCGTCGTGGATGTGGCGGTCGGCCGCACCGGCGGGATCATCGCGAGCGTGGGCACCTTCCTTGTGTGCGCGGGCCTGTGGGGCGTACTCCCCCGTCTGCTCCCCCGCATGGCGCGCCGCGCGGCCGCACGGCAGGACGTCACGCGAGAGCCGCCTCGATGAGCAGTACCAGGCCGAGGACGCTCAGCGCGCCGCCGGTGACGCCCTCGATCGCCCGGGCGGTACGCGGCCTGCGCAGCCAGCGGCCGAGCCGGTCCACCAGGAGCGCGACGACCGGGAACCACACCAGGGCGAGCGCGACGATGATGGACGCGAGCAGCAGCGTCCTGGGCATCGCGGGGCTGCCCGCGGGCACGAACTGGGGCAGCACGCTGAGGAAGGTGATGGGCGCCTTGGGGTTGAGGGCGTTGGTGAGGAAGCCCTGCCGCAGGCTGCCGACCGACGCCGGCGGCTCACCCCGCGCGTCCCGCGAGTCCCCCGAGTACCGCGAGTCCCGCGAGTCCCCCGAGTTCCCCGAGTCCCCCGGCGCACCGGCACCCGGCCGCTGCCGCGCCGCCGATCGCAGGGCGCGGTAGCCCAGGTAGAGCACATAGCCGCCGCCTACGATCTGCAGCGCCCGGAAGAGCGTGGGCACCGCCGCGAGCACCGCCGCGACCCCGGCCACCGCGAGCGCCGTGTGCACCAGGAGCCCGCCCGCGACACCGATCGCGCAGGTGACTCCGGCGCGGCGGGAGGCGAGCGCGTTGCGCACCACGACGGCGAAGTCGGCACCCGGCATGGCGACCATGCCCGCGGCGACTCCGGCGAAGGCGACCAGTTGTGCGTCCATGGCCCCCAGCCTGCCGTTCTTCTGCCTTCAGCAGGTATGTGGAATATCCTGGGTCTGCCTTAAGCAGGCGTTTACCCCCACGCCGACGGCCCGCCGCAGCGGGAGACACGGGAGACACCATGTACGACCCGACGCGGCTCGCCGCACTGGTGGCGGTCTCCGAGGCCGGGTCGATCACCCGCGCCGCCGAGCGCCTCGGCTACACCGTGCCCGCCCTCTCCCAGCAACTGGCCAAGCTGGAGCGGGAGGCGGGGACCCCGCTCCTGGTCCGGCATCACCGCGGGGCGCGGCTGACCGGTGCGGGCGAGCTGCTGCTCGCACGGGCGCGCCGGGTCCTGGACGAGATGGAGCGGGCGCGGCACGAACTGGCGCAGCTGACGGGCCTGTCCGGCGGCCGGCTGCGCGTGGGGACCTTCACCACGGCCGGGATCCATCTGGTGCCGCCCGCGCTGACCGCGTTCCGCCGCGCCCATCCGGACATCGAGCTGATCCTGCGGGGCTATGAGCCACCGCTCGGCGTGGCGGCCGTGGCGGCGGGCGAGGTCGACCTTGCGCTCACCCACACCTACGATCCTTCCGAACCGGTGCCGCTGCCCGCGTCCGTGAGCGCGGAGCCGGTCCTGGTCGAGGAGTTGGTCCTGGTGACCTCGCCCGGACACGCGCTCGCGGGGGTCTCGTCACGGCTGCCGCTGGCCGAGCTGGCCGGGCAGCCGCTGATCAGCATGGCGCCGACGCATCCGCCCCGCCACGGCGTGGAGTCGGCGCTCGCGCGGGCCGGGGCGAGCCCCTCGGTCCTTGTCGAGACTCCGGGCTACGCGCTGGTGTGCGCGCTGGTCAGCGCCGGTCTCGGCGTCGCCGTCGTACCGGAGATGGTGGCCCGGACGGCGGCGACGCCGGTGGGCGTTCGGCCGCTGGAGCCGGGAAATCTCCGCCGTACGATCTCGGTCGTGCACCGCGCCGACGGGTCGCACCCGGCGGCCGACACCTTCCGGGCGCTGCTCCGCGGCGCGTTCGGGCGCTCAGCGGGTTGAGGTCGAGGGGGACGGCACCTCGCCCCGGACCGCCCCCGTCCACGGCAGCGCGATCCAGACCGTCTTGCCGCCCTCGGGGGTGGGGGTGACCGAGAGTCTGCCGCCGCATTCGACGGTCAGCCAGCGGATGATCACCATGCCGCGGCCGTTGTCCTGCTGGACGGCGGCGGGCAGCCGCTTGGGGTAGCGGGGGTGACTGTCGGTGACGCCGATGCGCAGCTGCTCCTCCCGGGCGAGTTCGATGCCCACGGTGAAGGTGGGTGACTGTCCGAGGGTGTGCTGGACGGCGTTGGTGGCCAGTTCGGAGACGATGAGCCGGACGGTGTCGGCCACCTCGGCGTCGCCGGGCAGGCCCCACTCCGAGAGGACGTTCAGAACGTACTTCCGGGCCGCGGAGACCGAGGCAGGATCGCTCGGCAGGGTGACGGATGCTTCCTGAAGGTCTGCCATGGCGACGCTGTCCCTTTCCCACCGGGACTGGACTCCGACTCGTAGCGGAAGACACGAGGACAGTCCCGGAATGGTGCTTCGCGCCAGAGTGCCACTACTGGGCCCCTCACGTGTGGCGATCCACCGAGATGTGCATATATCTGTCGCTCAAAGCAGTGAACTCTGCTACGGCAGACCGTATTTGGGCGCGCGACCGGCGCTTCCTCTACTGTCGCCCGTGAGAGGTCGTGGGGAGGCCGGAAAAGGAAGCTCCGTCGGAAAGGAGACGGACATGCAGCACGGTCCCGCGGTGCGCCGCCGCAAGCTCGGCGCCGAACTGCGCGCACTGCGCACGCTCGCGGGGCTCACCAGCGGCCAGGCCGCGAGCCGGGTCGGCTGGCACCAGTCGAAGGTGAGCCGGATCGAGACCGGACGTAGCGGTGTCAAGGCCGCGGACGTCCATCTCCTCCTCGACGCGTACGCGGTGAAGGATGCCCAACTGCGCCAGTTGCTGGTCGCGTTGGCGGGCGCCGACGACCGGGGCGGGCGTCATCACTGGTGGCACGCCTACCGCGGCCTGCTGCCACCGGCGTACCGCGATTTCATCAGTCTGGAGTCACAGGCCTGCCGCGTCCGCACCCTGGAGACCAACGTCGTGCCCGGTCTGCTGCAGACGCCCGACTACGCGCGAGCGGTGACCCGGGCCGCGCTGGACGGTCTGCCGGACGAACAGGTGGACGCGCTGGTGGAGGTGCGCCTGGCCCGCCAGGACGTGCTGCGTGCGAGACGTCCGCTGCGACTGAGCGTGATCCTGGACGAGTCGGTGCTGCACCGGCAGGTCGGCGGGGCGCAGGTGCTCGCGGGGCAATTGAAGCGGTTACAGGAGGCGGCACAGCTGCCCCATGTGCGGTTGCAGGTGCTGCCGTTCGCCGCGGGAGAGCACAAGGGACTCCTCGGGTCTTTCGTTATCTTCTCATTTCCGAACATTGCTGATCTGGATGTGGTTGTTCTCGACCATTTGACGAGTAGCCTCTACCTCGAACGGAAAGAAGACCTCCAGGCATACACGGATGCCTTCAACTCCCTTCTAGGACAAGCACTTTCACCCGAGGAATCAACGGATCACATCGCCGGGATAGGTGACGGCGCGTAAGGGGGCACCATGACTGCATTGCCTCGGTACGTATCCGACAGCACGTCTCTGCACGGCGCACGGTGGCAGCGCAGCAGCCACAGCAACGGAATGAACAACTGCGTCGAGACAGCCCCGCTGACTTCAGGGCCGAAGTCGGGGCTGCTCGCCGTGCGCGACTCCAAGCACATCGCAGGGCCCGCCCTGCTCTTCCCGCACGCCACATGGGAGGCCTTCGTCCACGGCCTCCGGTGACTGTCGGACCCCCGGTGCCTACCGGGGTGCGGTGCGGCTGATCACTCGTACGGCATCGGCAATCTGCGCGCCGGTGAGATCCGCACGGGCGGTCAGCCGCAACCGCGAGATGCCGTCGGGAACCGACGGCGGACGGAAGCAGCCGACGGCCAGACCCGCGCCGCGACAGTCGGCGGCCCAGCGCACGGCGGCTTCCGGCGACGGGGCGCGCACCGAGACGACGGCCGCGTCGGGGCGCACCGCGAGCAGACCTTCCGCCGTGAGGCGTTCATGCAGCTCGGCCGCGACCGCGCGGGCCCGCGCCGCCCGCTCGGGCTCGGCGCGCAGCAGCCGCAGCGCGGCCAGCGCGGCGCCGACGGCGGCCGGGGCGAGCCCCGTGTCGAAGATGAAGGTGCGGGCCGCGTTGATCAGGTGGTCGATGACCTTGGCGGGGCCGAGCACCGCGCCGCCCTGGCTGCCGAAGGACTTCGACAGGGTGAGCGTGGCCACGGTGTGCGGGCTGCCCGCGAGCCCGGCCGCCTGCGGTGCGCCGCGGCCGCCGTCGCCGAGCACGCCGAGGCCATGGGCGTCGTCCACGATCAGACCGGCACCGAACTCACCGCAGGCGGCGGAGAGTTCGGCCAGCGGGGCCGCGTCGCCGTCCACCGAGAAGACCGTGTCCGACACGACGACCGCGGGGCCCCGGTGGCCGTCGAGCGTCTTGCGCACCGCGGCGGGATCGGAGTGCGGCACCACCTGGGTCGTGCCGCGCGCGAGGCGGCAGCCGTCGATCAGCGAGGCGTGATTGCCCCCGTCGGAGACGATCAGCGAGCCGTGCGGGGCGAGCGCCGTGACCGCGGCGAGGTTCGCGGCGTATCCGGAGGACAGTACGAGGGCGGACTCGAAGCCGCAGAACTCGGCGAGTTCACGCTCCAGTTCCGCGTGCAGCTCGGTGGACCCCGTCACCAGGCGCGATCCGGTCGCCCCGCCGCCCCAACGGCGTGCCGCGGCCGCGGCGCCCTCGGTGATCTCCGGGTGGCGCGCAAGGCCCAGGTAGTCGTTGCTCGCCAGGTCGAGGAGGCCGGCCGCGTCGGCGGGGCGGGGGCGCAGGGTGCGGACGAGTCCGGCCCGTGCCCGCAGGCTCGCCTGCTCGTCGATCCAGTCGAACGGCGAGCTCGCCATGGGATTCCTCCGGGGCATGGTCAGGGGCCGGTTTGTAGACAGTGCACAGACCCTAGCTCTCCGGCCACCAGGCCAGGATGTGGCAATACCCACACCTCAAAGCGTTTCTGTTGTGCGAAGTCTCCTTGGAAAGGCAGGCTCTCGTGCGTAAGGATCAGCGCCATGGATCTGCTGAACACGCTGGTGGACAAGGGGCTTCGGCGCGAGCTGCCGACCCGCGAAGAGGCGCTGGCCGTGCTGGCCACCTCCGACGACGAGCTTCTCGACGTGGTTTCCGCCGCCGGGAAGGTACGGCGGCGATGGTTCGGGCGACGGGTGAAGCTCAACTACCTGGTCAATCTCAAATCGGGCCTGTGCCCCGAGGACTGCTCGTACTGTTCGCAGCGCCTCGGCTCGACGGCCGGGATCCTCAAGTACACCTGGCTGAAGCCCGACGAGGCCTCGCAGGCCGCCGCCGCGGGTGTCGCGGGCGGCGCCA
Source organism: Streptomyces sp. MZ04 (assembly GCF_004684775.1). GTDB lineage: Bacteria > Actinomycetota > Actinomycetes > Streptomycetales > Streptomycetaceae > Streptomyces. The sequence continues at coordinate 13,191 of NZ_SRIC01000018.1, read as the reverse complement.
AGCGGGTCTGCCTGGTCGCCAGCGGCCGCGGGCCGACGGACCGCGACGTCGACCGCGTCTCGCAGACCATCGAGGCCATCAAGGGGCAGAACGAGGGCGTCGAGGTCTGCGCCTGCCTCGGTCTGCTCTCCGCCGGCCAGGCGGACAAACTGCGCACAGCGGGCGCGGACGCGTACAACCACAATCTCAATACGTCCGAGGGCACGTACGGCGAGATCACCACGACCCACACCTACGCCGACCGCGTGGACACGGTGCAGCAGGCGCAGGCCGCGGGCCTGTCCGCCTGCTCCGGGCTGATCGCGGGCATGGGCGAGACGGACGAGGACCTCGTGGACGTGGTCTACGCGCTGCGCGACCTCGACCCCGACTCGGTGCCGGTCAACTTCCTGATCCCCTTCGAGGGCACCCCGCTGGCCAAGGAGTGGAACCTCACCCCGCAGCGCTGCCTGCGCATCCTGGCGATGGTCCGGTTCGTCTGCCCCGACGTGGAGGTACGCATCGCGGGCGGCCGCGAGGTGCATCTGCGCACGATGCAGCCGCTCGCCCTGCACCTCGCCAACTCGATCTTCCTCGGCGACTACTTGACCAGTGAGGGCCAGGCGGGCAAGACCGACCTGGAGATGATCGCGGACGCCGGTTTCGAGGTCGAGGGCGCGGGCACCGTGACGCTGCCCGAGCACCGTGCGGACGCGATCGCGGCGGCCGGGTGCGGGTCACACGGGGAGAGCGGGGGCGGTTGCGGCCCCTGCGGTACGTCCGAGCCGTCCGGTTCCTCCGAGCCGTCCGGTTCCTCCGAGCCGTCCGTGGCCGCGGAGACTGCGGCAGCCTCGGCGAACACCGAGAACTCCGATGCGCGTACCGATCTGGTCGCCGTACGCCGCCGGGGCGCGGGAACGGATCTGGCGCCCAATGCCTGACCTGCCCGTATCGGAACTGCTCGACCTCGACCGACGCCATGTGTGGCACCCCTACGGCCCCATGCCCGGCCGCCAGGAGCCCCTGGTCGTCGAGTCGGCGAGCGGCGTACGGCTCCGGCTCGCGGACGGCGGGGGCGAACTGGTCGACGGCATGTCGTCCTGGTGGTCGGCGATCCATGGCTACAACCACCCGGTGCTCAACGACGCGGTGCGCGGCCAGCTGGACCGGATGAGCCATGTCATGTTCGGCGGGCTCACCCATGAGCCCGCCGTCGGCCTGGCGAAGCGTCTTGTCGACATGTCGCCCGATGGTCTCGAGCATGTCTTCCTCGCGGACTCCGGTTCGGTGTCGGTCGAGGTCGCCGTCAAGATGTGCCTGCAGCACTGGCGCTCGCTGGGCCGTCCCGCCAAGCGGCGGATGCTGACCTGGCGCGGCGGCTACCACGGCGACACCTGGCAGCCGATGTCGGTGTGCGACCCCGAGGGCGGCATGCACGAGCTGTGGCAGGGCGTGCTGCCCCAGCAGGTCTTCGCGGACGCGCCGCCGGCGGGCTTCGAGGCGTACGACGACGAGTCCGACGTGTACGCAGCGCATCTGCGCGAGCTGATCGGGCGCCACGCCGACGAGCTGGCCGCGGTCATCGTGGAACCGGTGGTGCAGGGCGCGGGCGGGATGCGGTTCCACTCCCCCGCCTATCTGCGAGTGCTGCGCGAGGCGTGCGACGAGCATGACGTGCTGCTCGTCTTCGACGAGATCGCGACGGGGTTCGGCCGCACGGGCCGGCTGTTCGCCGCGGACCATGCGGGCGTGACGCCCGACGTCATGTGCGTGGGCAAGGCGCTGACCGGCGGCTATCTGACGATGGCGGCCACGCTGTGCACGGCGAGGGTGGCCGACGGCATCTCGCGCGGCGAGGTGCCCGTGCTTGCCCACGGCCCCACGTTCATGGGAAATCCGCTCGCCGCCGCGGTGGCCTGTGCCTCGATCGACCTGCTGCTCGGGCAGGACTGGCAGACCGAGGTCAAGCGCATCGAGGCGGGGCTGCTCGGCACGCTCGGCGAGGCGGCCGCGCTGCCGGGCGTACGGGACGTACGCGTGCTCGGCGCGATCGGTGTCGTACAGCTGGACCATGACGTCGACATGGCGGCGGCCACGCGCGCCGCGACGCGCGAGGGGGTGTGGCTGCGGCCGTTCCGCGACCTCATCTACACGATGCCGCCGTTCATCACGGGCGACGACGACGTGGCACGGATCGGGCGCGCGGTGTGCGCGGCGGCGAAGGAGGGCTGAGATGACGGTCATCGTGGTGTCGGGTACGGGCACCGAGATCGGCAAGACCGTGACGACGGCCGCGGTCGCCGCCCTCGCGGTCGGCGCGGGTCGGCGCGTCGCCGTCCTCAAGCCCGCGCAGACCGGGGTCGCACCCGGCGAACCGGGTGACGCGCAGGAGGTGGTACGCCTTGCGGGCGATGCGGTCACCACCCTCGAACTGGCCCGCTATCCGGAGCCGTTGGCGCCGAACACGGCGGCGCGACGGGCCGGGATGGCGCCGGTCCGCCCCTACGAAGTGGCCGAGGCGGCCGAGAAACTGGCGGCCGAGCACGATCTGGTCCTGATCGAGGGCGCGGGCGGCCTGCTCGTCCGCTACGACGACGAGGGCGCCACCCTCGCCGACGCCGCGCGACTCCTTGCCGCGCCGGTCCTGGTGGTCGCGTCGGCGGGCCTCGGCACGCTCAACACGACGACCCTGACCGCGGAGGCGCTCCGCGCCCGCGAGCTGACCCCGCTGGGCGTGACGGTCGGCAGCTGGCCGACCACCCCGGACCTGGCATCCCGCTGCAACCTGGCGGACCTGCCACAGTCGGCCGGAGCGAAGCTCCTGGGAGCGATCCCGGCAGGCGCGGGCACCCTCTCAGGAACCGACTTCCGCACCCGAGCGGGCAGTTGGCTGGGCCCCGAGCTGGGCGGCGAGTGGGACGCGGCGACTTTCACGGCGCGGGAGGCGCCGGGGGCGCTGGAGGTCTGAGGGGCGCTGGGCTGACGGGGGCGGAACCTTGAGGGCCCGTCACCCCTTCCCTCTTCACGGCGCGGCAGGCGCCCGGAGCGCGGGAAACCTGAGGAGCCGCAGGGCTGACGCGGGGCGAGACATGAGGGTCCCGTCCCCCCACCTTCCCTCTGCGCGACGCGGCAGGCGCCCGGAGCGCGGGAAACCTGAGGAGCCGCAGGGCTGACGCGGGGCGAGACATGAGGGTCCCGTCCCCCCACCTTCCCTCTGCGCGACGCGGCAGGCACCCGGAGCGCGGGAAACCTGAGGAGCCGCAGGACTGACGCGGGGCGAGAGCTCGGGGGCCCGTCCCCCACCTTCCCGAGGGGAGGGAGCCGCGGGAGCCTGGGGCGCCAAGGTTCCGCAGGGGCAAGCAGGCGGAACCTCAGGCCATCACCCCGCACCTGTCACCGCACCTCGCCCCCAGCGGCGTAACCCCGGAGCCCCATGGCCTCGACTCGCTGGGGTCGGCGTGGGGGAAACGGGGCTCGGCGGGGCACCATTGCGGTATCCGCTCATCCTGCTGAGGAGTGCCCATGTCGCCTCGCTCCGCCAAGGCTGTGTCCCGGGACGCCGTGCACCACCCCGTCTTCGCCCGTTTCTACGCACGTCAGAGCGTGGCCGCCGAGCGCGTGGTCGGCGCCCACCGCAAGGAGCTGCTCGCCGGGCTCTCCGGTCGTGTGATCGAGGTCGGCGCGGGCAACGGGCTGAACTTCGCGTACTACCCCATGGCCGTGTCCGAGGTCGTGGCGATCGAACCGGAGCGCATCCTGCGGCAGTTGGCGGCGTCCGCCGCCGTGCGGGCGGACGTGCCGGTCGACGTGGTGCCGGGTGCGGCCGAGGCGCTGCCCGTCAAGAGCGAGGCGTTCGACGGCGCCGTGGCCTCGCTGGTCCTGTGCAGCGTCCGTGACCTGCCCCGCGCCCTCGCCGAGCTGCGGCGCGTCCTGCGGCCCGGCGGGGAACTGCGGTTCTTCGAGCACGGCGTGGCGCCGGGCAAGACGATGGCGCATGCGCAGCGCGCCCTGGACCGCACGGTCTGGCCCTTGCTCTTCGGCGGCTGTCACGTGGCACGGGACCCGTTGGCCGCGATGCGGGACGCGGGGTTCGAGATCGGCCCGTACCGGCGCTTCCTGATTCCGGCGAAGGGCCCGCGGCTGCCCACTTCGTACTGCGTGCTCGGCTCCGCCCGCCGCCCCGAAGGCGACTGAGGCCTCCCGACGGGGGCGCGTCAGACCGGTTGCGTGAGGTTGATCTTGTTGCCGTCCGGGTCCTTGATGTGCCCGACCCGGTGTCCCCACGGCATGTCGTTGGCCGGCCCGAGCACCACTCCCCCGAGGGGCTCGACCTGCTTCAGGAGGTCGTCCACGCTCTCCACCGCCACGCTCAGGAGCATCCGCTGCGGCGTGTCGAGCGGCACGTCCTTGTTCGAGACGATGCCGAGCTCCGAGTCGCCGATGCGCAGGTTCACGAAGAACGTCGGTCCTTCCTCCGGGACCCTCGACACCTCCTCGGCCCCGAGCAGTTCCTTGTAGAACCGCAGCAGGCGGTCCAGTTCAGGGGTGACGATCATCGGCTGGATGGCGGCAGACATCGGCGTCCTCCTACGGCTCGGCGGTCCGGTCGAACCTATCTTCCCTATCCTCACGGCATGATCAATGGTGCGCACGTCATCGTCTACAGCAACGACGCGGAGGCGGACCGGGCCTTCTTCCGCGACGTACTGGAGTACCCGCACGTCGACGCCGGCGGCGGCTGGCTCATCTTCAGGCTGCCGCCCGCCGAGGTGGCCGTACACCCCACTCCGGGGCCGGAGTCGCACGAGCTCTATCTCATGTGTGACGACGTGGAGGGGACGGTGCGTCAACTGACCGACAGGGGCGTCCGGTTCACCCAGCCCGTGACCGACGCGGGCTGGGGTCTGCTCACCCGGTTCAAGCTGCCGGGCGGCGGTGAGGTCGGTCTGTACGAGCCGCGCCACGAGCGGGCCACGGGCCTCTGAGAACCGGTTCCGCCGACGAGAACCGGCTCCGCCGCGGTCACAGGCTCCACTGCCGCAGCACGTCCGCGATGGCCTGCACGCTCGCGTCGCCCTCCTTCACCAGGCGGGCGAGGTCGCGCACCTGCTCGGCGGATGTGACGACCTTGAGGCCGCTGGCGACGAGATAGGCGTAGGCGGCGGACACGGCGAACAGGGCGTTGGAGCGTTCCAGGGCGGGGATGTGCAGGAGGATCTGGAGCAGGGCGGCCGCACGGTCGTGCGGGCTCTCGTAGACGGGTACGCCGAATATCTCCGCCTCGTGCCGGCTGACGGCGGCCACCAGGGCTCCCCAGTCGGTGATCTGCGGGTCTCCGGGCGTCTTGTGTTCGGCGATCATCAACAGCCAGGCAAGATCGATTCTGAGGTTCAAGGGCTCAGCGACGACCCTCGCGCTCGGGACCGAACTCTTCGACGAACACGGATTCGTACTGCTTCATGAAGTCGGCGGCGGCCTCGACGAAGGTGTGTCCCACTTCTCCCGCGTCCTGTTTGACCAGTTCCTCGATATAACGGTTGACGCTCATCCCGCGGGCCAGCGCGCGCTCTCTCGCGGCCCGCGCGGTGCCCTCGTCCACCCGTACGTTCAGCTGAGTCTTCGCCATACCTCAAGCTAGCGTTGCGGCGCTAGCACCGGCAAGAGAGCATGAGAGAGCGCAAGGGAGGGGCGCGGGGAGCGCGAACCCGCCAGAATCGTGCCCCTTACACACGTCTCGGGGGCGCGACTTCGGAGGGATACCGAGCGCCCGTCCCCACCCTCTACTCTCGGCAGGGTCACGGGAGTTGGAACCGGCAACAACCCAGGAGGCGGCCTTGTCCACACCTGCTTCGGCACCGGCCACGGACCGCTCGGAGCCCGCCGGGGCAGCGGCACGCGCCCGCGGCCTGACCAAGGCGTACGGATCCGGCGAGACGGCGGTGCTCGCCCTCGACTCGGTCGACGTGGACATCGCACGCGGGTGCTTCACGGCGGTCATGGGCCCGTCCGGATCGGGAAAGTCGACGATGATGCACCTTCTCGCCGGGCTCGACACCGTATCGGCGGGCCAGGTGTGGCTCGGCGACACCGAGATCACGGGGCTCAAGGACCGGGAGCTGACGCAGCTGCGGCGGGACCGCATCGGGTTCATGTTCCAGTCCTTCAACCTCATCCCCACCCTCAACGCCCTCGAGAACATCACGCTGCCGATGGACATCGCGGGACAGCGTCCCGACCGCGACTGGCTGGAGCACGTCATCGACACGCTGGGCCTGCGCGACCGCCTCAAGCACCTGCCCGCCCAGCTGTCCGGCGGGCAGCAGCAGCGGGTGGCGTGCGCGCGGGCGCTCGCCTCACGGCCCGAGCTGATCTTCGCCGACGAGCCGACCGGGAACCTCGACTCGCGCGCGGGGCTCGAAGTGCTCGGCTTCCTGCGCGACGCGGTCGACAAGCTGGAACAGACGGTCGTCATGGTCACCCACGACCCGGGCGCCGCCGCCCACGCCGACCTCGTGCTCTTCCTCGCGGACGGCCGGATCGTCGACGAGATGCCGCGCCCGACGCCGGAGGCGGTCCTGGAGCGCCTGAAACGGTTCGACGTGATCCACGCACAGCCGCCCCGTGACGGCGCGGACAGCACGACCGACGAGAGCTGAGGCGGGGCGCGGCCATGCTGAAGGCGACACTCCGCAGCTTCCTCGCGCACAAGGGCAGGCTGCTGCTCTCCGCGCTCGCCGTGATCCTCTCGGTGGCGTTCGTCGCGGGCAGCCTGATCTTCTCGGACACGGTGGCCCGTACCTTCGACCGGCTCTTCGCCTCGACGTCGGCCGATGTGACCGTCGAGCCGAAGGAGGACCTCGACGAGGCGATCCCGTCGGGGCAGACGCCGACGATCCCGGCGAGCCTCGCCGACCGCGTGTCGAAGGTCGACGGGGTCGCGAGGACCCGCATCGACGCGGCCGTCGACAACATCACCGTCGTCGACAGCGAGAACGACTCGGTGGGGCCGACCACCGGCGCCCCCACCATCGCCACGAACTGGCTGGTCACCGATCGCAGCCCCGTCGAGCTGACCTCGGGGCACGCGCCGCGCGGCAAGGGCCAGGCGCTGCTCGACGCGGACACCGCCGACAAGAAGGACGTGGAGATCGGCGACACCCTCACGGTGCTCGCCGCGCCCGGCTCCTTCAAGGTCGAGATCGTCGGCATCGTCACCTTCACCACCACCAACCCCGGCGCGGCCCTGGTCTATCTCGACACCCCGACCGCCCAGCGTGAACTCCTGGGCGACAAGGACGCGGCCACGGGCATCTCGGTGGACGCCGCAGCGGGCGTGAGCGACACCGTCCTCAAGCGCCGTGTCGCGGCCGAGCTCGGCTCCGGCTACGACCTCAAGACCGCCGACGAGCAGGCCGATTCGGCGGCGTCCGAGCTCGGCGGATTCCTCGACGTCATCAAGTACGTGATGCTCGGCTTCGCCGGGATCGCCGTCCTGGTGGGCATCTTCCTGATCGTCAACACCTTCTCGATGCTCATCGCGCAGCGCACCCGCGAGCTGGGCCTGCTGCGGGCGCTCGGCGCCGACCGCCGGCAGGTCCGCCGCTCCGTCCTGACCGAGGCGGTGCTGCTCGGCGTGGTCGGCTCGACCGTGGGGCTCGCGGTGGGTATCGGTCTCGCGGCCGGTCTCATCGAGCTGATGGGCCTGCTCGGGATGAACCTGAAGTCCACGGAGATGGTCATCGGGTGGGCGACGCCCGTCGCTTCGTACCTCGTCGGGGTGGGCGTCACCTTCGTCGCGGCGTATCTCCCGGCGCGGCGCGCGGCGCAGGTCTCGCCGATGGCGGCACTGGCTGACGCCGAGATCGCGGGCGTGGGGCGGCCGTTGAAGGTCCGCGCGCTGATCGGCTCGGTGGTCGCGCTGGCGGGGGCCGCCGCCCTGGTGGGCTGTGCGACGTCCGAGAAGACCTCGTCGGCGGCGTCCCTCCTTGGGCTCGGCCTGGTCCTGACGCTCATCGCCACCGTCATCGCGGGACCGCTCCTGGTGCGCCCGGTGATCCGCGTCCTGGGTGGCGCCTTCCCCGCCGTGTTCGGTTCCATCGGGCGGATGAGCCAGCGCAACGCGCTGCGCAATCCGCGCCGCACCGGGGCCACCGCGGCCGCGCTGATGGTGGGCCTCGCCCTGGTGACCGGCATGTCGGTGGCGAGCGCGTCCATGACCAAGTCCTTCGACCAGCAGATCGACCGGACCCTCGGCGCCGACTTCGTCGTACAGAACAGCAACTTCATCCCGTTCTCGAAGGAGATCACGGACAAGGTGCGCGACACCGAGGGCGCCGGACTCGTCGTGCGGCAGCGGTTCACGCCGGTGAAGGTCGCGATGCCGGACGGGAAGAGCGTGGAGACGACCGCCGCGGGCTACGACAAGCGGCTCGACGACGTCGCCCGCATCACGTACGTGGCGGGCGGGTCCGCCCAGGCGCTCGCGCCCGGGAACATCGCCATGGAGCGGGACTTCGCCGACAAGCACGAGGTGCGCGTGGGCGACCGGCTGCCGGTGGAGTTCCCCGGCGGGCGCAGGACCGAGCTGACGGTGGGCGCGCTCACCAACCAGGAGGGCGCCGAGGGCTTCGGTGTGGAGGGCGGTCTCTTCTTCGGCATCGGCACGGTCGAGGAGTATGTGCCCGGCGGCCAGGAGTCCGCGGTGTACGTGAACGCGGCTTCGGGCACGGAACCCGATGCGCTGCGCGACCGCCTGGAGAAGTCGCTCGACCCGTATCCGCAGGTGCAGGTCCGCGACCAGGCCGACTACAAGGAGCTGATCCGCGAGCAGATCGCCGTGATGCTCTATCTCGTGTACGCGCTTCTGGGGCTCGCGATCATCATCGCGGTGCTCGGCGTCGTCAACACCCTTGCCCTGTCGGTCGTCGAGCGCACCCGCGAGATCGGCCTGCTGCGGGCCATCGGGCTCGCGCGGCGCCAACTGCGCAGGATGATCCGCCTGGAGTCGGTGGTGATCGCCGTGTTCGGCGCGCTGCTCGGGCTCGCGCTCGGTCTGGTGTGGGGCGTCTCGGCGCAGCAGGTGCTCGCCCTGCAGGACATGAAGGCGTTCGCGATCCCCTGGACGACGGTGATCGCGGTGGTGGTGGGATCGGTGGTCGTCGGGCTCGCGGCGGCGCTGCTCCCGGCGTTGCGTGCATCACGCATGAACGTGCTGGCGGCCATCGCGCATGAGTGATGGACTGGTGGCCGCTGTGCCAACTGTCCATCCGCACAAGGAGAGTTCATGGTTCGCCCGTTCCGTTTCGGCGTCAACATGATCACCCCGTCCACCGGTGACGCGTGGCGCAAGAAGTGCCGCAAAGCCGAAGATCTCGGCTACGACGTGATCCTGGTCCCGGACCATCTGGGCATGCCCGCACCGTTCCCCTCGGTCATCGCCGCGGCCGAGGCGACCGAGCGGCCCCGCGTCGGCACGTTCGTCCTGAACGCCGGGTTCTGGAACCCGGCGCTGCTCGCCCGTGAGGTGGCGACCACGGACGCGCTCACGGGCGGCCGCTTCGAGCTCGGCCTCGGCACCGGATACGTACAGGCGGAACACGACACCGCGGGCCTGCCCTGGGGCACGCCGGGCGAGCGCGTGTCCCATCTCCGGCGCACCGTAGAGGAGTTGGACCGGCTTCTCGCCTCCGTCGATCACCAGCCGCAGCCGGCCCAGAAGCCCCGCCCGCCGCTGGTGATCGGCGGCAACGGCGACCGCATGCTGGAACTGACGGCCCAGCACGCCGACATCGCGGCGTTCAGCGGGGCGCGGCGGGTGCCCGACGGCTCGCCGCTGCAGATGTCCGCCCTCACGGCCGACGAGCTGGACGAGCGCGTCGCCACCTACCACCGCTTCGCGGCCGGGCGCGCCGAGCCGGCCGAGCTGAACTTCCTGGGCCAGCTGGTCGCGGTGACCGATGACCCGCGGGCGGCGGTCAGGCCTCTCCTGGAGTACGTACCGGGCCTGAGCGAGGACGAGGCCCTCGCGCTGCCGCACTTCCTGGTCGGCTCCGTGCGGGACATCGCCGATCAGGTGCGCGGACAGCGGGAGCGGTTCGGCTTCTCGTATCTGACGATCCTCGAGCCGTACTTCGAGGCGTTCGGCCCGGTCATCGAGGAGCTGCGCGGTGAGTGAGCCGCGGGGCGGTCACCCGCGCTGCTCGTAGCGCTGCCAGGTGCGGCCGGCGTCGCGGGAGGTCCACAGGCCCTCGCCGTCCGCCAGGTCGTACGTCGCCGTCGTCGTGTCCACGATGCCGTACAGGGCCGTGCCGTGGACGGCGAACGAGGTGAAGTCCTTCGGTGTCTTGAGCGCGTGGAAGGTGCGGTTGGTGCGGTCGTCGGCGATCCACTGCCGGCCGCCCTCCTCGCCGACGATCAGCCGCCCGTCCGACAGCGCCTGAAGGACCAGGAACTCCGGACCGCGCTTCAGGTCCTGCCACGGCACGCCGCCGCCGGTGAGCGTGGTCCAGTGCGCGCCGCCGTCCGTCGTCACCAGGAGGCCGCGCACGCTTTCCTCCTGCAGGAGGGCCAGCGCCGCCGTGCCGCCGCGCGCGGTGAGCTTGCCGCCCTGGTACTGCTTCGGGACGGGGGTGGAGCCGAGGGTGCGGCCCTCGCGCTGCCGGACGACGGTGTCGTGTTCCGCGGTCAGGGGCTGGTCCAGGATCCAGGTCGTGCCCCGTTCGTCGACGGCGAGGTGGCGGGCGTCGTCCGGGACTCCGGCCGGGGGCGCCGCGGTGCGGGTGGCGGGGCGGTAGATGAGGGCCGGCTCCAGCTCGGCGACCAGGATGTCGCCGGGACGGGAGCCCAGCGCGGTCTCCGTGGTGGTGACCTTGTGCCGTTCGCCGTGTACGCCGATGCCGTACACCCCGTCGGTCCCCTCCGCCGCCGGGACGCTGACGAAGCCCCCGCGCACGCCCTTGAACTGCGGCCGCACCGCTTCCGCGTCCGTGTGCTCCGCGTGTTCGGCGACCGTGCGGCCGCGAGGATCGACGACACGCCAGGCGGAGGCGGCCGGCCCCTCGTCGTCCTCGACGTTCCCGGCGTCGTACGTCAGGAGCAGCGAGCCGTCGTTCGCGCGGGCCACGCCTGTGGGCGCGCCCGCGGCCCAGATCACTTCGGCTGGGCGTGGGTGGGGGTCTTCGATGACGCGCTTGTACCGCTCCTCGCGGCTCCCGGCCTTCCCGGCCTTCCCGGTCGCGGAGTCTCCCTTGGCGGAGTCCGCGCCCCCGGAGTCGTCCTGGCCGCAGGCGGTCAGGACCAGTGCCGCGCTCGTCGCGGCCACCAGTCCGAAGGTTCGCCTCACGCGTTTCGTCAGCCACACCATGCGCAGATCTTCACACACGGGCGGTGGGCGGTGCCTGGCCGCGCACACACGGGTGGTGTGCGGTGCCTGGCCGCCGGATGGCCACCGGATGGACGCCGGACCTGGACGAGCGGGGGCGTTCACCTTTCAACCTGTGTGAGTGACGCCGTCCCGGGAAGCCGTGCGAGGAGCCGGTGACACCGAATCGCCCCGGCGGATCGCCGACGATGCCACCGCTCCTGCACTCCCACGGGGGCAGGCACACTCCCGCATTGCCGCTCCCATGGTTGAGGCGGGTCGGTCGTGACCGAGGGGAGCCGTCGCGACCGACTACCGCATCCGCCTGCCACCGGGCAGTACCCGCCTCTCCACTGCCGAGGGCCCTGTGGGCGCCGACGTATTCCCGCGGCGCCCGCGCCCACAGTCGAGGCGAACCGGCCGCGGAGGGGAGCTGGAATCGCGGCCGGTGCGGCCTGCCTCCAGGGTCCTCCCGAATGAGGGCCGAAGCGGAGGCCGCCATGCGCATCTTCTCTACGTTCAGAGCGTTCCGCGTCCGACGCCGATCTGCAGCGTGGCCGGTGCCGCGCAGCAGCCGCCTGCGGACTCCTCGGCGCCGGCCGGTTCGTCGAAGAGGCCCGCGCCGCCGCAGACTCCGGTCTCCGGCAGGGTCAACTCCACGCGTTCTGCGGCCTCTTGGTCTCCGGCGAGGGAGGCCGCGATGGAGCGGACCTGCTCGTAGCCGGTCATGGCGAGGAAGGTCGGGGCGCGGCCGTAGGACTTCATGCCGACCAGGTAGACGTCTTGCTCCGGGTGCGAGAGCTCGCCCACGCCGTGCGGGTAGACGGTGCCGCAGGAGTGGACGTTGGGGTCGATGAGCGGGGCGAGGTCGACCGGGGCCTGGAGACGCTCGTCGAGACCGAGGCGCAGCTCGTTCAGGAAGGACAGGTCGGGGCGGAAGCCGGTCAGGACGATCACCTCGTCGACCGGGTCGAGACGGCGCCCGTCCTCGGCCACGAGCACAAGTCGATCGCCGCTCCGCTCGACGGCGTCGGTGCGGAAGCCGGTGACGGCATCGGCGTGACCGGCGTCCACCGCGGCCTTGGCCGCGAGGCCCAGGGCGCCGCGGGCGGGCAGCTGGTCCGCCTCGCCGCCACCGAAGGTCGAGCCGCTGATGCCGCGCCGCAGGACCCATGTGGCGTGGGTGCCCGGGGCTTCCTCGGTGAGGTCGGCCAGGGAGGCGAGCGCGGTGAACGCGGAGGCGCCGGAGCCGATGACGGCGGTGCGCTTGCCCGCGTAACGGACCCGTACGGCCGGGTCCTTGAGGTCGGGCACGCGGTACGAGATGCGCGCGGCCGCAGCGCGCTCGCCGATGGCGGGCAGGCCGTCGCCGCCGATCGGTCCTGGCGCCGACCAGGTGCCGGAGGCGTCGACGACCGCGCGGGCGACGATCCGCTGCTCGCTGCCGTCGGCGTTCTGGATGTGCACGGTGAAGGGCTGCCGCTCGCGGTCGGCGTCGACGACACGGTCGCGGCCCTGGCGGGATACGCCGGTCACCGTCGCGCCGAAGCGGACCCGGTCACCGAGCATGTCGGCCAGCGGCCGCAGGTACTTCGAGGCCCAGTCGCCGCCCGTGGGATAGCTCGCGCCGTCCGGTTTCACCCAGCCGGTGGGGGCCAGGAGCTTCTCGGCAGCGGGGTCGACGACCTCGGCCCAGGTGGAGAAGAGGCGTACGTGCGACCACTCGCGCACGGCGCTGCCGGCTTCCCCTCCCGCCTCCAGGACCAGCGGCTCGATGCCCCGCTCGAGGAGGTGCGCGGCGGCGGCCAGGCCGATGGGGCCGGCCCCGATCACCACGGTGGGCAGGGCGGGGG
>NZ_SRIC01000188.1 GCF_004684775.1 Streptomyces sp. MZ04 | reverse complement strand
GCCCCAAGCAGCAACGCCACCCCCAGTTGCCCATGCAGCTCGATCCCCGCCCCGAACGCGTCGAAGCCGAGGACCGAGAGCGAGGCATCGGCGGAGACCCCGGTCAGCCACACCAGCAGCGGAAGCGCCACCGCCGTCACGACTCCAAGCCGCACCGCACAGCCCGCGGCGAACCGCCAAGCGCCCACCTCGCCAGGTAAGAAGGGCGAACGCACGGCGGCAAGCACCCCCGCGAACAGCATCATCAGCGCCGCCGCGACCCCAAGCAGCCACACCCGCCCGTCGAGATCGGCAAGACGCCCCAGCGTCACCGCCTCGTTCCCCGAGGCCCCCGACCCCGTCAGGAGATCGTCCAGCGGGTCGGGCAGCAGCTTCGCCAGCTCGCCCGTGGCCTCGCCGTCCCACGGCACGAAGAGCCCGATCGGCACCCCGAGCCACACCCCGTTCGGCGCCCCGAGCAGCGCGGCTCCGGCGATCCGCTTCGGATGGGCGTCGCCGATCATCGCGTACAGAGCCGCCGCGAGCCCGGCGAGCACCGCCACGAGTAACACCGTGACCAGCGCGGACACGGCAGGCCGCACCAGCCGGTGCACGGCGTCCCACCCGCGCGGCAGCGGCGTACGCCGCGAGGCGAGCAGCGCGATCAGCAGGACGCCGATCACCCACATCGCGCCCCCGAACAGCGTCGGCCCCGTGTCCACGGTGAAGCCGACGGCCGCCTTCGCCTGGGCGAGATCGCCGAGCCGGTCGGGCAGCAGACCGCCGATGTCGCCGAGTCCGTCGGGCAGTTTGTCGGTGATGCCGTCGGGGAGTTGATCGACCCCTTTGTCGATTCCCTTGTCGACGCCCAGCTGGTCGCCGTCGATAGTGATGATGTCGTGACCGGCCCAGGCGAGCCCCGCGAGCATCGCGAGGAAGAGAGCGACCACCGCGCCGGCGCGCGCGGCCAGTTCGGCGGGCGTGATCGTGACTCCCGCCGCGCGCAGGGAACGTAGGAAGAAGTACGCCAGGAGGAGCGCGCCCGCGAGCCCGACGCCCAGTGGCGCGATGTCGATCGCGGTGGTCGCCTCAGCGCCCTCGAGGCCGAACGCCGACACATCGCCGGACGGCGTGACCGAGCCGCCCGCGCCCAGCGCCACCACCGCCGCCGTCATCGGCCCCAACGACGCGACCGCGTCCGCGCCGAGAAGATGCAGCCCGAGAGCCGCCGTACCCGCCATGCCGACCAGGGCCCAGCTCACCGCGGCGATCGCGGAGAGCAGCACGTCGCCCCACCGCACACCCCGGCCGTCGACTCCTTTGGCGCCGGTCTCCATCAGGCCCCCCTGACTTGCGCAGCCTCACACGGCCTCGCACGGCATTGCCCCCTTCGTGCGAGATGTGCGCAATGCGCATGATCCGTATGCACTGATGGGCTGTTACTACTCTCCGGGGGGATTTCTGCCCCGTCAACGGGGCAACCATGGAGGCCCGTACGCAGTCTTCACAAGGCCCGACTTTCGGTCAGAGGCCTCCGCCTGAAATAGTTCCTCCCGATGTTCGACATCCCTAGACTCCCCATCGATGGGGGCTAGCTCGGGGGACAACTCAGTGGGGCTGGAGTGCCGGAACTCGTACTGGAATTGAATGGAAGGACCTGGACGCTCGATCCGTCCAGGTCGTACACCCTCGGACGTGATCCGCAGGGAGATCTCTCGCTTGACGACGCCAGAGTGTCCTGGCGTCATGCCACGATCAGCTGGAGCGGCCGCAGTTGGGTCATTGAGGACCACGGCAGCACCAACGGCACCTTTGTGCAGGGCCAGCGGATCCACCAGATGGAAATCGGCCCGGGCTCGGCCGTGAACCTCGGCAACGCGACCGACGGTCCGCGCCTCAACGTGTCCGGCAGCGCCTCGGGCGCCGCCGCTGCCGCCGTCTCCGCACCGCAGCAGCACGCCCAGCAGCAGGCCGCGCCGCAGCACGCGCCCCAGCAGGAGGCGCCCGGCTGGGCCGCCCAGCAGCAGGCACCGCACCAGCAGGCACCCCAGCAGCAGGGCTGGCAGCAACAGCAGCCTCAGCAGCACCAGCCGCAGCAACAGCCGCACGTGCCCCCGCAGCAGCAGGGCGGCCCGTCCGCGCAGTACGCGCAGCAGACCCCCGGTTCCGGCGGCGTCGCGGGGGCCCCGCCGGTCTACGGCGACCGCAGCCCGACGACGTTCCACCAGCTCTCGCTCGGCCGCAAGATGCGCATCGGTCGTGCCCTGGAGAACGAGCTGGTCGTCTCCGACCTGCAGGTCTCGCGCCACCACGCCGAGTTCACGGCCACTCCGGACGGCCGCTTCGAGATCCACGATCTCGGCTCGCACAACGGCACGTACGTCAACGGCCAGCCGGTCGCGAAGTCGGGCTCGGCGCTCATCGGCCCGAACGACATCGTCAGCGTCGGTCACTCGACCTTCCGCCTCGTCGGCGACCGCCTCGAGGAGTTCGTCGACACCGGTGAGGTCTCCTTCTCCGCCCGCCACCTGACGGTGACCGTCGACGGCGGCAAGCAGATCCTCAAGGACGTCTCCTTCGGCGTCCCGGAGAAGTCGCTCATCGCGGTCATCGGCCCCTCCGGCTCCGGCAAGTCCACCCTGCTCAAGGCGCTGACCGGATACCGGCCCGCCAACCAGGGTGACGTCCTCTACGACAACCGGAACCTCTACAAGCAGTTCGCCGAGCTGCGCCAGCGCATCGGTCTGGTCCCGCAGGACGACATCCTGCACAAGGAGCTGACCGTCAAGAAGGCCCTCAAGTACGCGGCCAAGCTCCGCTTCCCCGGTGACACCGCGGAGGCCGAGCGCGAGGCCCGTATCGACGAGGTCCTGCGCGAGCTGAAGCTGGACATCCACAAGGAGAAGAAGGTCACCTCCCTCTCCGGTGGCCAGCGCAAGCGCGTCTCGGTGGCACTCGAGCTGCTCACCAAGCCGTCGCTGATCTTCCTGGACGAGCCGACCTCCGGCCTCGACCCGGGCATGGACCGCGACGTCATGCAGCTCCTGCGCGGCCTCGCCGACGACGGCCGTACGGTCCTCGTCGTCACGCACTCGGTCGCCGAGCTGGCGATCTGCGACAAGCTCCTGGTGATGGCGCCGGGCGGTTCGGTCGCCTACTTCGGTCCGCCGGAGGAAGCGCTCAACTTCTTCGGCTACACCACCTGGGCCGACGTCTTCTCGGCGTTCGAGAACTACCGCGACTACGACTGGGCGGGCCGCTGGAAGGGCTCGCAGCATTACCAGATGTACGCCGCGGACATCGACGCCGTCGCCGCGCAGTCCGTACAGATGCCGCCGCCGCAGGCCGTCCGGCCGCCCAAGCCGCAGGGCTGGGGCGCGCAGCTGTGGACGCTGATCCGCCGCTACTCCTCGGTGATCGCCTCCGACAAGGGCTTCCTGGGCCTGATGGTGATCCTGCCCGCGGTCCTCGGCATCGTCAGTGTCGTCATTCCGGCCGACTTCGGGCTCGGCCCGCCCAAGCCGCCGTCGAAGTTCAACGGCGACGCGGGCACGATCATGCTGATCCTCGCGGTCGGCATGTGCTTCTCGGGCGCGGCCAACTCCGTACGTGAGCTGATCAAGGAACGGGTCATCTACGAACGGGAACGGGCCACCGGCCTGTCCCGCTCGGCGTACCTGATGTCCAAGGTCATCGTGCTCGGCGTGATCACGGCCTTCCAGGGCGTCATCATCTGCGGCATCGGCTTCGCGACGCGCGACATGCCGGAAGAGGGCCTGATCATGCCCCCGGCCGTCGAGATCTGCCTGACGATCATCGCTCTCGGCTTCACGTCGATGATGTTCGGCCTGGTCATCTCCTCGCTGGTGAAGACCGCCGAGAAGACCATGCCGCTCCTGGTGATGTTCGCGATCGTCCAGGTCGTCTTCACCGGCGTGCTCTTCCAGGTGTACGGCTCGCCGGGCCTGGAGCAGTTCGCCTGGCTGATGCCCTCGCGCTGGGCCATCGCCGGCGCGGGCTCCACGCTGGACCTCGCGCACCTGATGCCGCCGTGGGACCCGAAGAACCCCACCGATCTCGACCCGCTGTGGGAGCACTCGGCCGGGCAGTGGGGTCTGAACATCACGATCCTGCTCCTGATCGGCATCGCCTGCGGCTTCGCGGTCGCGCGACTGCTGCGCCGCCACGAGCCGGAGGTCATGCGCAAGTAGGCGCGTGACCCGCGGGCCTCGCGCCCGCGGACATACGGAGAAGGGCGGCACCCCCAGTGGGGTGCCGCCCTTCGGCGTCCGTCGAGCCTCGGTGAAGAGGTCCGTTGATCAGGCGATCAGGCTCAGTAGGCGCCGTTCACGTTGTCCATCGAGCCGTACTTGTCGGCCGCGTAGTTGGCCGCGGCCGTGATGTTGGCGACCGGGTCGTAGATGTTCGTCGACGTGCCCTCGACGTGGTACGCGTTGAACGTCGGCTGGATGACCTGGAGCAGGCCGATCGACGGGGTGCCGTTGATCGCGTTGATGTCCCAGCCGTTGATGGCGTTCGGGTTGCCCGTGGACTCACGCATGATGTTGCGGTGCAGGCCCTCGTAGGAACCGGGGATGCCCTTGGACTTCATGATGTCCAGGGACTGGCGGATCCAGCCGTCGAGGTTGTTGGCGTAGACCGGCTTGCGCGCGGCGGCACGGCTCGCGGCTTCCTTGGCCTTGCGCTCGTCCTCGGCCTTCTTCTTGGCCGCGGCCTCGTCGGCCGCCTTCTTCTTCGCGGCGGCGTCGGCGTCGGCCTTCTGCTTCGCCGCGACGGCGTCCTTGGCCTGCTTGTCGGCGGCGGTGTGCTGCTTGATGACACCGGCCTCGACGGCCTGCTGGGCGTCGACGTTCTGCTTGAAGGCCACCGGGGCGGCCGACACGTTCTGGGTTCCGGCTTCGGCGCTGCCCGGCACGAGGGAGAAGGCGAGGGCGGCGGCGCCGAGCGTGGCGACACCAGCGATCGAGAACTTCTGGGTCTTGGTCAGCGCGGGGCGACTATGACCAGGGGTGCTGTGCTTGGGCATGACAGATGGACCTCTTCAACATCGCGGAGGTCGCCCTGGTCCGGTGGGGACATTGCTTCTCCGGCACAAACGCCGCGGTGCGAGACCGCGGCGCCGAGCGACGGGAGCAATTCTTAGCGGCCGCAAAATTCTGTGGCAAAGCAGTGACGTACGATGCCGGATAGTGGATCAGGGGGTGCGCCGACGGCCCTGGCGGCCATGCACCCCGTGCCCTTAAAGGGCCCCCTTGTCCACTAGGGACCTTCGTACGTGACGTGCGTCCTATGTGCGGCCTCACATCGGGCACGTAACAGTCTTACCAACAGTTGCCGGAGCAACTCTCAGCGTGAGGGCCCTCCTCCCGGAGGAGGAGATGGACGTCCCCGAACTCGTGCCAGAGGTAGAGACGGCGTACCGCCTCGGTATATCCCCGCTCCACGGCAGCCCGGCCCGCGACCGCCTCCAGCATCAGCAGATGCGAGGCCTCCGGCTCGTGCAGCCCGGTGAGCAGACCGTCCACCACGCGCACACCCCGCTCCGGCGTCACCACGAGCTCCGTACGCCCCTCGGCCGCCCTGACCACCCCGTCGGGCCCCGTCGCCGACTCGACGGCCCGTACCGCCGTCGTACCGACCGCGATGACGCGGCCTCCGCCTGCCCTGGCCGCGTTGATGAGCCGCGCCGATGTCCCCGGCACCGCGAAGCACTCGGGGTACGGCGGCTCGTGCGCCTCCGGAGACGCCACCCCCGTGTGCAGCGTGACCGGCGCGAACTGCACACCCCGGCTCACCAGCCGCGCCACCAGGTGCTCGGTGAACGGCCGGGCCGCGCTCGGCATCTCCGCGCTGCCCGAGCCGTCGGCCGACGGCAGCGCGAACACCGTCTGATAGACGGAGAGCGGCTGGCCCCGCTCCGTATAGGAGTAACGGATGGGGCGCCCGTGCCGGTGCAGGAGCGTGGGCACATCACCGGAGACCCGCGCCCACCACAGCCGCCCGCTCCCCGCGGCCAGCGGCTCCTCGCAGATGAGGTGTACGTCACCGGGGAGCTGTACGTATGAATACGCGGGCCCGCCCGCGCGTGCGCGCGTATTGCCCCAATTGTCCGGATCGCGCAACTCGACGGCCCACCGCCCGTCATCGCCCCGCGTCGAGAAATGCACCACCACGCGCGCGTGCCCGAGTGTTCCGTCGACCGCCGCGGGCAGCGTCCGCGACGTGTTCACGATCAGCAGGTCCCCGGCCCGCAGCAGCGCGGGCAGCTCGGCGAACGCGTGGTGCGACACCTCGGTCCCGCGCGACACGAGCAGCCGCACCGCATCCCTGCCGAGGCCGGGCCCCCGCTGCTCGGCAGGGACCCTGGCCGCAAGACCCTCGGGCACATCCACGGCGAGCGTCATCGGACATCCGGCGAGGTCAGCAGGGCGGGAGCGGCATAGCGGCCGCTCGCGGGCCGCTCGTCGAGCAGCCGCAGGAAGGCGGGCACCACCGTCGCCGGCAACGGCCGCTCCGAGTCGTCGTCATGGGGGACGGCCGCCCGGTAGAGGTCCGTCCGAAGATCGCCGGGGTCCACGGCCCACACCCGGATCCCCGGCTCCTCCACGGCGAGGACCGCCGAGAGCTGATCGAGCGCGGCCTTGGACATCCCGTACCCGCCCCAGGTCTCGTACGCCTCGGCTGCGGCATCGGAGCTGACGTTCAGGACCGCACCGCCGGACGCCCGCAACAGCGGCAGCGCCTCCCTGGTAAGACCCAGCGCCGCCACCACATTGGTCTCGAACGCGTGCCGCAACCCCTCGACGGCGAGCTCCTCCAGGCGTACGAGAGGCTCCGCGCCCAGCGCGCTCGCGTTGTTCACCAGCAGATCCAGACCGCCCAGACCGCGCGCGGCGGCCACCAGGGCGGCCCGGTGCGCGGCATCGGTGACATCCCCGGCGACGGCCTCCACGCGCGCGCCGCGCGCCGCGAGATCCCGCGCGCACTCCTCGAGCACCGAGGCCGTTCTGGCGTCGACCACCAGATCCCAGCCCCGCTCCGCGAGGGCCGCGCCGAGCGCGCGCCCCAGTCCCTTCGAAGCCCCCGTGATGATCGCTACAGGCATGACATCCGTCCCCTCGGGTCGCCCTGGCAGCCGCTTCTCCAGCGGATGACCCCACGGTAGGAACGGATGCGCCGCCGGCGCCTCGGACGCGGGCCGCAACGCGGCGGGGCCCTTGGGCCTACGCCCACGGCCCTAGGCGGGGGCCGCCACAGGTCCGATACGCACTGTCACACCCCGCCGGTACGGTGAGGCCATGAGTCAAGGTCCACGGTCCGGCCTGAACGCGGTGAGCTCCGCGCTCCTCGCCATGAGCAGGCAGCTCGAGGTGCGCGACGTCCTCAAGACGATCGTCGCCTCGGCCCGCGAGCTGCTCGACGCCGAGTACGCGGCGCTGGGCGTCCCCGACGACCACGGCGGCTTCGCCCAGTTCGTCGTCGACGGCGTGAGTGAGGAGCAGTGGCGGGCCATCGGCCCGCTGCCCCGCCAGCACGGCATCCTGGCCTCGATGCTGCACAGGGCCGAGCCCGAGCGCCTCGGCGACCTGCGCAAGGACCCACGCTTCGAGGGCTGGCCGTCCGCCCACCCGGACATGTCCGACTTCCTGGGCCTGCCGATCCGGTACGGGGACGAGACGCTGGGCGCGCTCTTCCTCGCCAACAAGCAGTGCCCCAAGCCGGAAGGCGGCTGCGGCTTCACCGCCGACGACGAGGAGCTCCTGTCGATCCTGGCCCAGCACGCCGCGATCGCCCTCACCAACGCCCGGCTCTACGAACGCAGCCGCGAGCTGACCATCGCCGAGGAGCGCTCGCGCCTGGCCCATGAACTGCACGATGCCGTCAGCCAGAAGCTGTTCTCCCTGCGCCTGACGGCCCAGGCCGCGGCCGCCCTGGTGGACCGCGACCCGTCCCGCGCCAAGGGCGAACTGCAGCAGGTGGCCGTGCTCGCGGCCGAGGCGGCGGACGAACTGCGCGCCGCCGTCGTGGAGTTGCGCCCCGCCGCCCTGGACGAGGACGGCCTGGTGGCCACCTTGCGTACGCACATCCAGGTCCTGGACCGTGCGCACTCCGCCGAAGTCACCTTCGAGAGCTGCGGAGTCCGGGCCTTGCCCGCCGCCCAGGAGGAGGCGATGCTGCGGGTCGCCCAGGAGGCGCTGCACAACGCCCTGCGCCACTCCGGAGCGGCCCGCGTCTCGGTGTTCCTGGAACGGCACGGCGCGGGTGCGGTGCTGCGGGTCAGCGACGACGGCAGCGGCTTCGACCCGCGCGCGACCCGGCGCGCGGGGCGGCACTTGGGCCTGGTCTCCATGCGGGACCGGGCCGGCGGGGTCGGCGGACGGCTGACCGTGGAATCGGAGCCCGGCAAGGGCACGACGATCGAGATGGAGGTTCCCGGTGGCTGACGCCGTGTCACAGAAGGCAGGGATCCGGGTGCTGCTGGTCGACGACCACCAGGTGGTCCGCCGCGGTCTGCGTACGTTCCTGGAGGTGCAGGACGACATAGAGGTCGTGGGAGAGGCGTCGGACGGCGCCGAAGGGGTCGCGCAGGCCGAGAAGCTGAAGCCGGACGTGGTCCTGATGGACGTCAAGATGCCCGGCATGGACGGCGTGGACGCGCTGCGCAAGCTCCGCGAACTGGCCAACCCCGCGCGCGTGCTCATCGTCACCAGCTTCACCGAGCAGCGCACCGTCGTCCCGGCCCTGCGCGCGGGCGCCGCGGGGTACGTCTACAAGGACGTCGACCCGGACGCCCTCGCGGGAGCCATCCGCTCGGTGCACGCCGGGCATGTGCTCCTGCAGCCCGAGGTTGCGGGCGCGCTGCTCTCCCAGGAGGCCAACATCGGGCAGGGGAGGGGCGGTTCGCTCACCGAGCGGGAGCGCGAGGTCCTGGGTCTCATCGCCGACGGCCGCTCGAACCGTGAGATCGCCCGCGCCCTCGTCCTCTCCGAGAAGACCGTCAAGACCCACGTCTCGAACATCCTGATGAAGCTGGACCTCGCCGACCGCACCCAGGCCGCGCTGTGGGCCGTACGACATGGTGTGACCGGCTGATCCACGCTCCGGCGCACACCGCCAACGGTCAGAGCGGACCGTCGCGTTCCGGGCTGAGATTCATACCGTCGTGTGGATGTCCCCCGAATGGCGCAACCTACGGACCGCCCGGCCGTTCTCCAGTGCACGCTGCGGCGGCTGGCCGCGGCGATCGCAAGGAGGGTCCAGAAGTGAAGAACCTGAAGAAGGCCGCGGCTGTCACGATGGTGGCGGGTGGCCTCGTCGCCGCCGGCGCCGGTCTCGCCTCCGCCACGGACGGCGCGCACGCGGACGGCAAGGCCGTGAAGTCCCCGGGCGTCGGCTCGGGCAACCTCGTCCAGGCGCCGGTGCACATCCCCGTGAACGCCGTGGGCAACACCGCGACCGTCATCGGCGCCCTCAACCCGGCCTTCGCGAACGACGGCCTGAACGCCTGACGCTGGCACCAGGCCGGGCGCGACCACCGGCCCCCCGGGCGTCCCCGGGGGGCCGGTCCGGCGTTCGGGGCGCCCCGAAGGGGCGCGGGGAACTGCGCGACAAGCCACGACGTACCCGCAGTCGCGAAATAACCAGTCCCGGCAGCACGAGCCGCGAATCGCCCCCGGGCGCCCTCGGCGCAGGCCCAGCGCTCCGAGTGACATCAGCCCCGTTCCCGCTCCTCCACAACGGAGTTGTACGCGGCCACCTGCGCCCGCCGAGCCGTCCGCTCCACCGGACGCAACGCCTCGCCCCGCGCCGCCATCTCCGAGGCGCTCACGGCCCCGCCGTGCCCGTTCTCGTACGCCACCGAGATCAGCAGCCCGACCCGCTGGGCCAGCTCCAACACCCGTACCGCCCGCGGCGGATACCCCGGTGCGAGCGCCTCCCGCCCCCGCTCGGCCCGCGCCCGGTAGGCGTCCACCGTGGCCTCGGCGACCGGCCCCGAGCCCGCGACGTCGAGCCGCGAGAGCACGGCCGTCGCCTCCCGCAGCGCCTCCGCGAGCTCACGCTCCGCCTCACCCAGCGAGGGCACGTCGGCGGGCGGCGCCTCCCGCACCGGCAGGCAGTGCCAGACGACCTCCACGTGAACGTCGCCGTCGGGCCCCGCCTCGTACACCTCGGGAACGAGCCCGTACGGCGCGCCGAACGCGACGACGGCCTCCTCCGCCTCCAGCGCACGCGCGTTGAACTCGGGCGGCCCGCTCAGCCCGAGCGGATGCCCCGGCGCGGGCAGCGCGACCCGCAGCCCCGTCACGCCGAGCGCGCGCAATCGTCCGAGGGCGAGCGTGAGACCGACGGGCCACGACTCGCCGGGGAGACCTTCGACCCGGTGCACGGAGTCGTCGCCGACCGCCGCGAGCACCGCGTCATCCGGTGAGACAAGTCCGGCAAGAAGGGCATTTCCCCATGCTGCCAAGCGTCCTGAGCGTGGTTCCGAGAGCATGCGTACAGCCTAAGGACCGGGCTAAGGGCGGGACCGCCCGACCGGTGGCGTAGGTTTTCTCCAGGGGACTGCGTCCACAGACGCAAGCGACAGCCGAGACTGCAATGGGAGACAACGCGCTCATGAGCGATGTACTGGAGCTGGAGGACGTATCCGTGGTCCGCGAGGGCCGGGCTCTGGTGGACCAGGTCTCCTGGTCGGTCAAGGAGGGGGAGCGCTGGGTCATCCTCGGCCCGAACGGCGCGGGCAAGACCACCCTCCTGAACGTCGCGTCCAGCTACCTCCACCCGAGCTCCGGCTCCGCCACCATCCTCGGCGAGACCCTCGGCAAGCCCGGCACGGACGTCTTCGAACTCCGCCCCCGCATCGGCGTCGCCGGCATCGCGATGGCCGAAAAGCTGCCCAAGCGCCAGACCGTCCTCCAGACGGTGCTCACGGCCGCGTACGGCATGACCGCCGGCTGGCACGAGGACTACGAGGACGTCGACGAGCAGCGCGCCCGTGCCTTCCTCGACCGCCTCGGCATGACCGACTACCTGGACCGCGAGTTCGGCACCCTCTCCGAGGGAGAGCGCAAGCGCACCCTGATCGCCCGCGCCCTGATGACCGACCCCGAGCTGCTGCTCCTCGACGAACCCGCCGCGGGCCTCGACCTCGGCGGCCGCGAGGACCTCGTACGCCGTCTCGGCCGTCTCGCCCGCGACCCGATCGCCCCCTCGATGATCATGGTCACGCACCACGTCGAGGAGATCGCCCCCGGCTTCACCCACGTCCTGATGATCCGCCAGGGCAAGGTCATGGCCGCGGGCCCGCTGGAGCTCGAACTCACCTCCCGCAACCTCTCCCTCTGCTTCGGCCTGCCCCTGGTGGTCGAGGAGCGCGGCGAGCGCTGGAGCGCCCAGGGCCTGCCGCTCGGCTGACGCACACCAACCCGCCCCTGGCGGGAGATCGCGGGGCCCTGTCCGGGACGGTCCCACGGTCCTACCATGACCCTGTGGAGAACATCGACGCATGGGTGTGGTGGCTGATCGGCGCGGTCGCACTCGGAATCCCGCTCGTAATGACCGCCATGCCGGAGTTCGGCATGCTCTCCGTGGGCGCCGTCGCCGGCGCCGTGACCGCCGGACTCGGCGGCGGCACCGTGCTGCAGGTCGTCGTCTTCGCCGCCGTCTCGGTCGCCCTCATCGGGGTCGTACGCCCCATCGCGGCCCGGCACCGCGCCCAGCGCCCCGAACTGGCCACGGGCGTAGAGGCGTTGAAGGGGAAAACCGCCGTCGTCCTGGAACGGGTCGACGGGTCCGGCGGACGGATCAAACTCGCGGGCGAGACCTGGTCGGCGCGCGCACTGGACAAGGACCAGAGCTACGAGGCGGGGCGCGAGGTCGATGTGGTCGAGATCGACGGAGCGACGGCCATCGTCATGTGAATGCCCCACGGCGCACGCAGCGGTCTGACAGACTCGACCAGCAAGATCTTCAACAGCTCAGCAGAGACAGCTCAGCAGAGTCCGCAGAGATCTTCCGGAAACGCCGAGGCAAGAGGGGTACGGGGAACAACGATGGAACCAATCATCATCGTCCTGATCATTCTGGTGGTGCTGGTCTTCATCGCCCTGATCAAGACGATCCAGGTCATCCCGCAGGCCAGCGCCGCGATCGTCGAGCGCTTCGGCCGCTACACCCGCACGCTGAACGCGGGCCTGAACATCGTCGTCCCGTTCATCGACTCGATCCGCAACCGCATCGACCTCCGTGAACAGGTCGTCCCCTTCCCGCCCCAGCCGGTGATCACCCAGGACAACCTGGTGGTCAACATCGACACGGTCATCTATTACCAGGTGACCGACGCGCGGGCCGCGACGTACGAGGTCGCCAGCTACATCCAGGCGATCGAGCAGCTCACCGTCACCACACTCCGCAACATCATCGGTGGCATGGACCTGGAGCGGACCCTGACCTCCCGCGAGGAGATCAACGCGGCGCTCCGCGGCGTCCTCGACGAGGCCACCGGCAAGTGGGGCATCCGCGTCAACCGCGTCGAGCTCAAGGCCATCGAGCCGCCGACCTCCATCCAAGACTCGATGGAGAAGCAGATGCGCGCCGACCGGGACAAGCGCGCCGCGATCCTCCAGGCCGAAGGTGTCCGGCAGTCCGAGATCCTGCGCGCCGAAGGTGAGAAGCAGTCCGCGATCCTGCGCGCCGAAGGTGAGGCCAAGGCCGCGGCCCTGCGCGCCGAGGGCGAGGCCCAGGCGATCCGTACGGTCTTCGAGTCCATCCACGCCGGCGACCCGGACCAGAAGCTGCTCTCCTACCAGTACCTCCAGATGCTCCCGAAGATCGCCGAGGGCGACGCGAACAAGCTCTGGATCGTGCCCAGCGAGATCGGCGACGCCCTCAAGGGCCTCGGCGGCGCACTCGGCAACTTCGGCCCCCTGGGCGGCGGTTCGGGAGGCTCGGCACCCGCCGCGGAGCGCCGCGAGCAGCCACCGATCGACTGATACGCGCCCCGTCAGGGGCGCGGGGAACTGCGCGACAAGCCCAATACGGCCCGCAGCCAGACACGAAACGTCTGACTGCGGGCTCCTATCGGGTGCGGGGCTAGGCCGCAGGCTGCGCCAGCCAGCCAGGCAGCGAGGCCAACTCATCCCGCCCAAGCGACAAGAGCATCGCGTCCGCCGGCGTCGGCTCGAACGGCTGCCGCAGCAACGGCATTCCGGCCTCGTCCGGCGTACGGTCCGCTTTGCGGTGGTTGTCCATCGCGCAGGAAGCGACCGTGTTCAGCCACGAGTCCGCGCCGCCCTGCGCCCGGGGCACCACGTGGTCGACCGTCGTCGCGCGCCTGCCGCAGTAGGCGCACCGGTGCCGGTCCCGGACCAGCACACCCCGCCTCGACCACGGAGCCTGTCTTCGGAACGGCACTCGTACATACCTGCACAGCCTGATCACCCGAGGCACAGGTATCTCGACCGCCGCCGCGCGCACACGGAGTCCGGGGTGGGCCTGCTCGACGACGGCCTTGTCCTGGAGCACCAGAACGACGGCTCGGTTGAGCGTCACCGTCGAGAGCGGCTCGAAGCTCGCGTTCAGCACCAGCGTGTCCCGCATCAACCTGCCCACCTCCCGTATGCACCGGCCCACCGCCTGGCGGGCTGGGATCAACTCTGGCCGGGCACGCCGAGATGGACAACGCAATAAAAAATGCCCGTCTCTGATCACTTCCATGACCAGAGACGGGCAAACAATCGATGAACGCTCAGTTCTCCGCGGAAGCCGCGTACTGGGCGAGCACCTGCGCACGCGCGAGCGTGTGGAACCGGAGGTTGAAGCCGACAACAGCGGGCGAAGCGTCCGAATCCGGACCCAGCTTCTCCTGGTCGACGGCGTACACGGTGAACACGTACCGGTGGGCCGGGTCCCCGGGCGGCGGCGCGGCGCCTCCGAAGTCCTTCGTCCCGTAGTCGTTGCGCACCTGCACCGCGCCCTCGGGCAGCCCCTCGAACTTGCCGCTGCCCGCACCACCCGGCAGCTCGGTGACCGAGACCGGGATGTCGAAGACGGTCCAGTGCCAGAACCCGCTCCCCGTAGGGGCGTCCGGGTCGAAGCACGTCACGGCGAAGCTCTTGGTCTGGGGCGGGAAGCCCTCCCACCGCAGCTGCGGCGAGGTGTTCCCGGCCGCGTAGACCTGAGCGTCCTTGAGGACCGCACCCGGCTCGAAGTCCTCGCTCACGACCGTGAACGACGGCACGGACGGGTGGAAGTCATGGGGAAGCGGCGGCCTCTTCAGCTCGCTCACGTCGGCACCTCCTGGTTGATGGCTGGTCCTCGATCCGTTCCGAGCCTAGAACCAGTTGCGCTTGCTGCCGACCTGGGACAGCCACTCGTTCAGGTACGCCGCCCAGTCCGTGCCCTGGAAGTCGTTCAGACCCACCTTGAACGAACGGAAGGAGTCGCTGCCCTCGCTGAAGAGCCCCGGCTTCTTGTCCATCTCCAGGATGACGTCCATCTCGCGGTCGTCCGCCACGAAGCTCAGCTCGACCTGGTTCAGACCGCGGTACTGCTGCGGCGGGAAGAACTCGATCTCCTGGTAGAACGGCAGCTTCTGGCGCGTCCCGCGGATGTGACCGCGCTCCATGTCGGCGCTCTTGAAGCGGAAGCCCAGCTGGATGAAGGCGTCCAGGATCGCCTGCTGCGCCGGCAGCGGGTGCACGTTGATCGGGTCCAGGTCACCGGAGTCCACGGCCCGCGCGATCTCGAGCTCGGTGGTCACGCCGATGTTCATCCCGCGCAGCTGCTGCCCGTCGATGGAGGTGACCGGCGTCTCCCACGGGATCTCGAGCCCGAACTGCACCGCGTGCACCTGACCGGCCTGCAGCGTGAAGGCACCACCGAGCTTCTGCTTGGTGAACTCGATGTCCTGCTTCGTCTCCTGGTCCTGGCCCTCGACCTCGACCCGGGCCTGCAGACCGACGGACAGACCCTCGATCTCCTGGTCCACGGACCCGCCCTGGATCCGCACCTCACCCTGGACGACACCACCGGGTACGACGTTGACCTCGGTCAACACCGTCTCCACCGAAGCACCGCCGGCACCCAGGCTCGCAAGCAGCTTCTTGAACCCCATGACTCTCCTCCCCAGGCCCCGCCTGTGGCTCGACTCGACTTGATCCTTGATCCATACAAACGCGATGGACGCACGTCCGGTTCCGCGTCCTCACCCTGGCAATCGGTACGAGCGGTGACCACCCACCCGTACAGACCGACTCCACTAAGCTCGGACGCCATGATCGCGGCCCCTGACCGTACGCCCCTCCCACGCGACTTCTTCGACCGCCCTGTCCTGGACGTCGCCCCGGATCTCCTGGGCCGCGTCCTCGTGCGCACCTCACCGGACGGTCCGATCGAGCTGCGCCTGACAGAGGTGGAGGCGTACGCGGGTGAGATCGACCCCGGGTCGCACGCCTATCGCGGCCCCACTGCCCGCAACAGCGTGATGTTCGGTCCGCCCGGACACGCGTACGTCTACTTCACCTACGGCATGTGGCACTGCCTCAATGTGGTGTGTGGCCCCGAGGGCACCGCGAGCGGCGTCCTGCTCCGCGCGGGCGAGATCCTGACGGGCGCCGAGCTCGCCCGCAAACGTCGACTCTCGGCCCGAAACGACAAGGAACTGGCCAAAGGCCCTGCCCGCCTGGCCA
The DNA here is from genome assembly GCF_004684775.1 of Streptomyces sp. MZ04. Taxonomy (GTDB): domain Bacteria; phylum Actinomycetota; class Actinomycetes; order Streptomycetales; family Streptomycetaceae; genus Streptomyces. The sequence continues at coordinate 645 of NZ_SRIC01000188.1, read as the reverse complement.
CGGCCCTGGACGTGGACCGCGACCTCAACGGCACGGACCTCTGTGCGGGCGGCGACGCCCCCCTCACCCTCCTCACCGGTACGCCCGTCCACCCCGACCAGGTGAACAACGGCCCGCGCACCGGAGTCGGCGGTGCCGGAGCCGTCCACCCCTGGCGCTTCTGGACCCCCAACGACCCGACGGTGAGCCCCTATCGGGCCCATACGCCCCGGCGCCGCTCAACTTGACGCGGCCTTGGGGCGTCCGTAATGTAGCCCGAGCCGCTTTACCCGGGTACGGCAATCTGCCAGCAGCCGGAAGCGGCCAACCACTACCTACGACTTCCCCTCGGCGGGGTCCTATTTCGCATGCCTGCATGCCGAAATTCGAACTCGCAGAACTCGATTATGAGTTGCGGAGGGAATCCGCTAACGTAGTGAACACGCCGAAAGGCAAAGGCCCTCCAACGGCCACCGGAAATGAAATCCGAACCGGGAACGGAACGGAAAACGGATCTGGTAAGGTTGGAAACACGAAATACCGAAGGGAAGCGCCCGGAGGAAAGCCCGAGAGGGTGAGTACAAAGGAAGCGTCCGTTCCTTGAGAACTCAACAGCGTGCCAAAAGTCAACGCCAGATTGACAACCCCGTCTCGGCCGTCATGGTC
>NZ_SRIC01000187.1 GCF_004684775.1 Streptomyces sp. MZ04 | reverse complement strand
CCTCATTGGCCCCCTCCCGCAGCACCGGCCCGGGAACGTACAGCGAGGCCTGCGGGCCCACCGCCCAGTACCGGCCCAGGTTGAAGCCGTTCACCCACACGAACCCCCGCGTCCAGTCGGGGAGTTCGAGGGACGCGTCCCCGGGGGAGCGGACCTCGACGGCCCCCCGGTACAGGCCGGGGCGCCCCGCACCCGCCTCCCCCGCAGCCGGAACGCCCCGCACAGCCGACGCCACATCGAACGCGTCGAGCCGCAGCCCCCGCGCCCGCACTCCGTGCAGATACTGCCGCTCGTGCAGGATCCCCCCGGTGATGCCCTTCGTCTCGCCCGTCCGGGGCCCGTAGTTGACCCTCCCCAGGGACTCCACCCACAGCTCCACGCGCGCGTGCCCGGCGACGGGCTCGGGGAGGGTCGGGGCCTCCTCCGTGAGGACACCGGCCCGCGCCCCGTCGACGTACACGACTGCCACATCGCGAAGCCCCCGCACGGAAAGGGGGTACGGCTTGCGCGGCCCCGGCACGGTCAGGGCGTAGACGGCCAGGCCGCGGTCGATGTCCAGTTCTTCGAAGGTGGGCGGCACAGCGCGCTCCACTACAGGGCCGCCAAGCGACGCCATGACGGCGGACAGCGGGGACCACTCCCCGAGCTCCGCCGCGACCGGCGCACCCAGCGCCGGCGGCTGCTCGGGAAGCTCCGGCAGCGGGCCGTCCGCGTACGGCGCGAGGACCTCCCTGAACGCCCAGAACTTGGGAGTCGGGCGGCCGAATTCATCGATCGGCGCGTCGTAGTCGTACGACGTGACGTCGGGTTCGAGCGCGCCGTCGTGCAGCGCGCCGCCGCCCCGGTTCGCGCCCGCCCAGCCCGCGAAGTTCGTACCCCCGTGTGCCATGTAGAGGTTCACGGAGGCCCCGCACTCCAGGATCTCGCGCAGCGCGGAAGCCGCGTCCGCCGCGTCCCGTACGACGTGCTCCGCGCCCCAGTGGTCGAACCAGCCGCACCAGAACTCCATGCACATCAGCGGCCCCTTGGCGCGGTGCCTGCGCAGGGTCTCGAAGGCGGTCCGCGCCCCCGAGCCGAAGTTGGCCGTCGCCAGGACGCCGGGGACCGAGCCGCCGGTGAGCATGTGGTCCTCGGGGCCGTCGGAGGTGAAGAGGGGGACGGTCACGCCCGCCGCGTGGAGGAGGTCGGTGAGGTGGCGCAGATAGAGCGCGTCCGAGCCGTAGCTGCCGTACTCGTTCTCCACCTGCACCATGATCACGGGGCCGCCCCGGTCGTGCTGGCGGGCCACGACTTCCTCCAGGAGCCGGTCGAACCAGCGGTCCACGTACTCCAGGTACTCCTCGTCACGGGTACGCGCGCGTGCCCCCACGGCGCCGGTCACCCAGTGCGGCAGGCCGCCGTTCTCCCACTCGGCGCAGATGTACGGTCCTGGCCGGACGATCGCCCACAGGCCCGCCTCCTCGGCGGCGTCCAGGAAGCGGCCGAGTGCCTGGACGTCGTGGTACTCGCCGGGGTGCGGCTCGTGCAGGTTCCACGGGACGTACGTCTCCACGCAGTTGAGCCCCATCGCGCGCAGCATCGCAAGGCGGTGCCCCCACTGTGCCTCGTGCACCCGGAAGTAGTGCAGCGCCCCGGAGAGCAGCCGTACGGGCCGCCCGTCCAGCTCGAAATCGTCCTCGCCCACCCTGAACTCGGCCATCACTTCCCTCTCGCTCACTTACTGCTCGCCACGATCACCTCTGGCGGGCGGCAGGGTCCATGGACAAAGATCTAGGCGGGTTGGACGCAGCGGACGCGGTGGACGCAGCGAGTGCGCCAGCGTGCGGGACGAAAGGGGCACCAGCGGATGTATCACACATGGATGCGGTATTTCACGCCGAGCCCGGCCCACCACAAGCTCGGCCTGGCCTGCCTGGGCGTCGGACTGCAGCACGGCCTGCTGCCGACCGTGGGCCCGCGCACCCTCGACCACCATGTCGCCGTCGTCGTGAGCGCGGGCGGCGGCTGGTTCCAGGGCGCCGACGGCAGGCGTACGACGGTGACGGCGCCGGCGCTGATCTGGCTCACCCCAGGGGTGCGCCACCACTACGGGCCCGACCCGGAGAGCGGCTGGGACGAGTGCTTCGTCGACTTCACCGGCCCCGCGACGGCGACGTACACCGAACTCGGCTACATCGAACCCACCCGGCCCGTGGTGCCGCTCTCCGACGCCGCGGGGGCGCGCGCCGCCGTCGGGCGCATCGCGCGCGCGGCACGGCGCGGCAATCCGCTCCTGGAGGTCGAGACCGGCGCCGCCGTTCATGAGCTCCTGGTCGCTCTGCGCCGGGCCCGCGCCGACATCGCCCCCGACGGCGATCCTGTCCTGCAGGCCCTGGCCCGCGACGCCTTCCAGCCACTTTCCGTCGCCGAGCACGCGGCACGGCACGGCATGACCCCCGCGGAGCTGCGCACCGCCGTCCGCCGCGGGGCGGGCTGCAGCCCCAAGGACTACCTCCTGGGGATCCGCCTCGGCCGGGCCAAGGAGCTGCTCGCCGCCACAGAACTGCCGGTCGCGGCCGTCGCACGCCGGGTCGGGTACGACGATCCGGCGTACTTCTCGCGGCTCTTCACCCGGCGTGTGGGCATGGCGCCCGTCCGCTTCCGCGAGCAGCAGGGGCGCGCGGTTCCCGGCGGCTGGTCGCAGCAGATACCGGACCCCGACCACCCACCCATTTTGCGCTCTTCCGGCGTCGGCGGCGGTGGAGCGGCAACGTAGGCTCGTGAACCATGACCACCAGCCACAACACGACCGACGGAAACGGATCCGGGGCGACGGACGAGGCCGTGCGCGCCGAGCTGTCCCGTCTGCGCGACAGCATCGACAACATCGACGCGGCCGTCGTCCACATGCTCGCCGAGCGTTTCAAATGCACCCAGCAGGTCGGCCACCTCAAGGCCAACCACCAGCTTCCGCCCGCCGACCCGGCCCGTGAGGCCCGGCAGATCGAGCGCCTGCGCGAACTCGCGGAGAACGCGAAGCTGGACCCGGCGTTCGCCGAGAAGCTGCTCAACTTCATCATCGCCGAGGTCATCCGCCACCACGAGACGATCGCCAAGTCCGCGTAGCCGAGCAGCGCGGGGCTGCACCGATGTTCCGGCGGCCCGCCCCGTTGTCGGCGTCATCGGGCAGCATGGACCCATGTCCGTACTGACGCGCGACGAAGCGCAGACCCGAGCCCAGCTCATCGACGTCCACCGGTACACGGTCGAGCTCGATCTGACCGTGGGGGACGAGACCTTCGACTCCCGCACCGTGATCCGGTTCAGCGCGCTCGCGGCCGACGGGGCCGCCGGGGCCACGGTGGACACCTTCGTCGAGCTCAAGCCCGCCGAGCTGCGCTCCGTCACCCTCGACGGGCGGCCCCTCGACCCGGCGGGCCTGGACGGGAACCGCCTGGCGCTCACCGGACTCACCGAGGGCGAGCACGAACTGCGCGTCGACGCGGCCATGCGCTACTCCCGCACCGGCGAGGGCATGCACCGCTTCACCGACCCCACGGACGGCGAGACGTACGCGTACACGCAGCTGTTCATGGAGGACGTACAGCGCGTCTTCGCCGCCTTCGACCAGCCCGATCTGAAGTCCGTGTTCGAGCTGACCGTCACCGCGCCCGAGGGCTGGACGGTCCTCGCCAACGGCGTCACCGAGCACGTGGGCGGCGGCATGTGGCGGGCCGCGGCCACCCCGCTGATCTCCACGTACCTCGTCGCCGTGGCGGCAGGACCTTGGCACTCGGTGCGCACCGAGCACCGCGGGCTGCCCTTCGGCATCCACTGCCGCCGCTCGCTCGCGCCCTTCATGGACGCCGACGCCGACGAGCTCCTCGACATCACGCGCGCGTGCTACGACCGCTACCACGAGAAGTTCGAGGAGCCCTACCCCTTCGACTCCTACGACCAGGCGTTCGTCCCGGAGTTCAACGCGGGCGCGATGGAGAACCCCGGGCTCGTCACCTTCCGCGACGAGTTCATCTACCGCTCCGCGGTCACCGACACCGAGCGGCAGACCCGCGCCATGGTCATCGCCCACGAGATGGCCCACATGTGGTTCGGCGACCTCGTCACCCTGCGCTGGTGGGACGACATCTGGCTCAACGAGTCCTTCGCCGAGTACATGGGCTTCCAGACCACCGCCGAGGCCACCCGCTTCACGGACACCTGGACAGACTTCGGGGTCGCCCGCAAGGCCTGGGGGTACGACGCCGACCAGCGCCCCTCCACCCACCCCGTCGCGCCCGACCCGGACGCCGTGCCCGACACCGCGTCCGCGATGCTCAACTTCGACGGCATCTCGTACGCCAAGGGCGCATCCGCCCTGCGCCAACTCGTCGCCTGGCTCGGCGAGAAGGACTTCCTGGCGGGCATCAACACCCACATCGCGCGCCACAAGTTCTCGAACGCCACCCTCGCCGACTTCATCGAATCCCTCGCCCACAACACCGACCGCGACGTGCACGGCTGGGCCGAGGCCTGGCTGCGCACCACCGGCGTCGACACGCTCACCTCGTCGGTCGGGCACGACGCCCGCGAGTGGACCCTCACCGTCGACCGCGAGGGCAGCCGCCCGCACCGCATCGCCGTCGGCGTCTACGACCGTGACCTCTCCGGCGGCCGCGGCCTCGTGCTGCGCGAGCGGTACGAAACGGATGTCCCGCACTCCGGGGCCGCACAGCCGCGCGACGGCGGGCGCCCCGTCCTGATCGTCCCCAACGACCAGGACCTCACCTACACCAAGATCCGCCTCGACGAGGTCTCCCGGGACACCGCGTTGCGCGGCCTGTCCGGCGTCCCCGACGCCCTCACCCGCGCCGTCCTGTGGAACAGCCTGCGCGACCTGGTCCGCGACGGTGAACTGCCGGGCGCCGCCTACGTGCGGGCCGCCCGCGAGCACCTGCCCGAGGAGACCGACCTCGCCGTCGTCCAGGGCGTCCTCACCTTCGCCACCGCTCAGGTCGCGGGCCGCTACCTCCCGGCCGATGAGCGGTCCATCGCGCTCACCACCCTCACCGAGCTGTGCCGCGACCTGATCCGGCGCACGGAGGACGGCTCACACGCGGGCCTGCGGCTCACCGCCGTACGCGGCTTCATCGACGTGGCGACGCGGCCGGACCCGCTCCAGGAGTGGCTCGCCGAGGGCACCGTGCCCGGCGGCCCCGAACTCGACCCCGAGCTGCGCTGGCGCGCCCTGACCCGCCTCGCCGTCCTCGGCGCCGTCGACGAGTCCGCGATCGCCGCCGAGCTGGAGCGCGACCCCAGTGCCGCGGGGCAGGAAGGCGCGGCCCGGGCCCGCGCGGCGCTGCCCGACCCGGAGGCCAAGCGGCAGGCGTGGGAGGCGATGTTCGCCACCGACGACCTCTCCAACTACCTCCTCACCGCCACCGCCCAGGGCTTCTGGCACCCCGAACAGGCCGATCTGGTCCGGCAGTACATCCCGCGCTACTTCGAGGACGCGGTAGCCGTCGCCGCCCGCCGAGGCCCCGCCATCGCCGACGTCGCGGGCCGCTGGGCCTTCCCCACCTCCGCGGTGGACGCCGAGACACTCCGCTTGGGGGAGGCGTGCCTGCGCGAGGCGGACCCGATTCCGGCGTTGCGCCGAAAGCTGGCAGATCAACTGGACGACTTGGCGCGGGCGCTGAGGGTGCGGGGGTAAAGCGGGGGGCGCCCCGCAGGGGCGCGGGGAACTGCGCGAGCAACCACGAAGCACCCGCAGAGCACCTAGCACCCCACATCCCCCCAACACCCTTTCTCCGCACGGCAGTACCACTTTCGGGTTCGTATCGTCAGCTCTCCGGGCGTGCCGTGCGCGCGGCGTACAGGCTGGTGCCCCGCCCGCGCGCACCCGAAGGACGTCCCCCATGAGCACTCCGCCGCCCCTCGCCGGAGGCGTCCAGGGACCCGCCGCGCTGCGGCCGCTGCTCGCCGTCACCCTGGACGCCCTGTACGACGGGGCCGTCGCGCGCGGCGGGCCGCTGCCCGGCGGTGGCCCCGCCGTCGTCGCCCGGCGGGTGCGCGAGGCCACCGGCGACGTACTGCCCGCGCGCGGCGAAGGCGCCGAAGCGGCCCTGAGCGTCCTGGTGCAGGCCGTCGCCGCGGGGGCCGCCGACCCGGCCGACGCGCTGTGCGCGGCCCATCTGCACTGCCCGCCGCTCGCGCTCGCCGTCGCCGCCGACCTCGCCGCGTCCGCGCTCAACCCGTCCATGGACTCCTGGGACCAGGCCCCCGCGGCCTCCGCGATCGAGACCCTGGTCACCCGCGCCATCTCGGCGGAGCTGTACGGCGCCGAGCCCGCGGGCGACGCCCTGGTCACCACAGGCGGCACCGAGTCCAACCAGCTCGCGCTGCTCCTGGCCCGCGAGCACACCATCGCCCACGGCCCCGTGCACGTCCTCGTCGGCGAGAACGCCCACCACTCGCTGCCCCGCGCCGCCTGGCTCCTCGGCATGCCCGAACCGGCCGTCGTCCCCGCACCCGCCGGCACCCTCGACCCGGCCGCGCTCGACGAGGCGCTCAGCCAGCTCACCGGCCCGCCCGGCTCGGTCCTCGTCGCCGCCACCGCCGGCACCACCGACGCCGGACTCATCGATCCCCTCGACGAGATCGCCGACCTGTGCGCCGACCACGGCGCCCGCCTGCACATCGACGCCGCGTACGGCGGAGGGCTCCTCTTCAGCGACGTACGAAGAGAACTCCTGCGCGGCATCGAGCGGGCCGACAGCGTCACCCTCGATCTGCACAAGCTCGGCTGGCAGCCCGTCGCCGCCGGGCTGCTCCTGGTCCGCGACCCGCGGGACCTCGGCATCCTCGGCCACCACGCCGACTACCTCAACGCCGACGACGACACCGAAGCGGGCCTCCCCGATCTCCTCGGCCGTTCCCTGCGCACCACCCGCAGGCCCGACGTGCTCAAGATCGCCGTCACCCTCAAGGCCCTCGGACGGGACGGCATCGGCGCTCTCGTCGACCAAGTGTGCGCGCAGGCCGAGGAGTTCGCGGATCTTGTCGCCGCGCACCCCGGCTTCGAGCTCTACGACCGGCCCGCCATCAGCACCGTCCTCTTCCGGCCCGCCGGCGCCGACGACGAGCACATCGCGTACGTCCGGCGGCAGCTGCTCGACGAAGGCGGCGCCGTCCTCGGCCGGGCCGGGCTCGACGGCCGCCGCTGGCTCAAGGCCACCCTGCTCAATCCGTACACCCGGCCCGGCGAACTCGCCGAGATCCTGAAGCTCGTGGAAGGAACCACCCCCCGATGACCGGCCAGAACGCGCAGCCCACCCCACCGCTCACCACGCCCGACGAACCCCGGGACCTGGTCGGCATCGGCATCGGCCCCTTCAACCTCTCCCTCGCCGCGCTCGCACAGCCCCTGGCCGGTCTCGACGCCGCCTTCTACGAACAGCTGCCCGGCTTCCACTGGCACCCGGGGCTCCTCATCGAGGGCGCCAGCCTCCAAGTCCCCTTCCTGGCCGACCTGGTGACCCTCGCCGACCCGGCAAACCCCTGGTCCTTCCTCAGCTACCTGAAGACCCGTGAGCGGCTCTTCCCCTTCTACTTCGCCGAGCGGTTCCACATCCAGCGCGCCGAGTACGACGCCTACTGCCGCTGGGTCAGCGAGAACCTGCCGGGACTGCACTTCGGGCACCAGGTCGACGCCGTGCGCTGGAACGCCGAACGGGCCCTCTTCGAAGTCGACTTCACCCAGCTGGACGCGGAGGGAGAGGCCGAGGCGCTCGGCCGGACATACACGAGGAACGTCGCCATCGGCGTCGGCACGGCACCGCACATCCCCGAACCCCTCAAGCCCCTCGCGGACGCCCCCGCCGTGCCGGTGATCCACTCCTCGGACTATCTCCTGCACCGCGACCGCCTGCTCGACGCCGAGCACATCACCGTCATCGGCTCGGGCCAGTCCGGCGCCGAGGTATTCCTCGACCTGCTGGGGCGCCGCCCCGTGGGCGCCGAGAAGCTCCACTGGCTGGCCCGCACCGAGGCCTTCGCGCCCATGGAGTACTCCAAACTCGGCCTGGAACACTTCACGCCCGACTACACCCGCTACTTCCACGCCCTGCCCGAAGCCGTCCGCGACGGCCTCGTCCCGCACCAGTGGCAGCTGCACAAGGGCATCGACGCCGACACCATCGCCGCCATCCACGACGAGCTCTACCAGCGCACCCTGCACGGCGGCTGGCCCGACGCCGTCCTCACCCCCGGCGTCAGCGTGCGCACCGCGGGCCGCGTCGCCACCACCCGTGTCGAGCTCCACCTGGAGCACCTCCAGCAAGGCACCCGCTCCCGCCTCACCACCGACGCCGTCGTCCTGGCGACCGGCTACCGCGAGCGCCCCCTCGACCAACTCCTCGGCGGGCTCGACGCGTTCATGCGCAGGGACTCCGCCGAACGGCCCCGCGTCGACGAGCGGTACCGCCTCGTCCTCGATCCCTCCGTCACCGGCCACGTCTACGTCCAGAACGCCGAGCGCCACACCCACGGCGTCGGCGCCCCCGACCTCGGCCTCGCCGCCTGGCGCAGCGCCACCATCCTCAACTCCGTCACGGGCAAGGACCCATACCCGCTGCCCGGGCGCACGGCGTTCACCAGCTTCGGGCTCCAGGAGCCGCAGGGCCGCGACGCGGGCGCGATCGGGGAGCAGCGGGGCAATCTCGTACGCCTCAAGAACTGAGCTCTCCCACCGGCGCCACGGCCTTCCGCGTCCTCGGGCAGGACCACACCGCCACGCCCTTCACCACCCCGGCCTCCAGCGGATGGGAGTCGGGGTGAGTGGGGCACTCGGGCCAGGTCGCGGGCTTCAGAGCCGCGCACAGCTCCTCGACGGCCCATCCCTGGACCTGGTCCGCGAGATCCGCCACCTGCTCGGCGGGACTCTGCCACCCGGATACGGAGACGCCCTGGCCCGAGCCACCCGCCGCGCAGAGCATGATCACGTCCTCGCCGAGCCCCATGAAGTCCCGCTCCTCATGGACGACCGGCCGCACGGCGCACGTGGCCCTCACGTCCCGGAGCACGACGTCGAGCGCCGCCGCGAGTGCCCTGTCCTTGAGATGTACGAGCTGGTCATCCATGCACGCGATTGTGCGCCGCCGGCCGCCGTCACGTCGCGTAAATATTCCCCGAAATCGGGCCGTTGTTGCGAAATACTCCGTCCCACCAGGAGGTTGGGGCGATCATGACTACGAACTCCACCGCATCCTGGACCGCCGCCTTCCGCTCCGCCGTCGTCAGCCCCCACGAGACCATCGACCTCTTCGAACTCCGCGGCTTCGCCGGCCAGACCGTACGCCAGATACTCCGCCTCGACGGTGGAGGCGCCGCCGTACGCGTCCGGCTGACCAACCGCTACGGCAAGGAGCCCCTCCACATCGGCGGCGCACGCCTCGCCATCCGGACCAAAGGCAGCGGCATCGATGCCGGCAGCGATACGCCGGTACGCGTCGGCGGGGCCGAGGACTTCACCGTCCCCGTGGGCGAAGAGGTCATCAGTGACCCGGTCGAGCGTGCCGTGGCCGCCGGTGACGAACTGGCCCTCAGCCTCTGGCTGCCGGACGACACCGGGCTCTCCACCTACTCGGCGGTGCCCCTCAGGACCGGCTACGCGGTCCCCGGCAACGCCCTCTCCGCGACGAGCTTCGACGGCATCGACGGCCTCGAAGAGCTGGCGACCCGTCACTTCATCACCGGCGCCGACGTCCTCGCTCCCGCCGGTACCGCCATAGCCGTCGCCTTCGGCGACTCCTGGTTCGAGGGCACAGGCACCACCCCGGACACCGACCGCCGCTTCCCCGACCTGCTCAACCAGCGCCTGCGCGACAGCGGAAGCAACGGCTGGGTGGTGAACCAGGGGCTCTCCGGTAACCGGCTGCTGACCGACGAGATCGGCGAGCGCGCCCTGGCCCGCCTCGAACGCGACGCCCTGGACGTGCCCGGCGTCACCCACGTCCTGGTCCACTTCGGGGTGAACGACCTCGGCATACCCGGCCAGGAGGCCTACCCCGCCACCGCACCCGTGCCCACGGCCGAGGAGCTCATCGCGGGCTTCACCGCCCTCGCCGATCGGCTGCACGCGGCGGGTCTGACCGCCATCGCGACCACCGTGGGCCCCTACAAGGACACGATCTTCGAGGGCTACTCCACCCCCGAGGGCGTGGCCGTCGCCCGCGAGGTCAACGACTGGATCCGAAGCGGCGAAAGCCCCTTCGACGCCTACGCCGACCTCACCGCCGCCGTCGCGGACCCGGCCGACCCCGACCGGATCCACGACGACTACGACAGCGGCGACGGCCTGCACGTCAACGACGCGGGCGCGCGGGCGCTCGCCGACGCCGTCGACCTGGCACACCTGAAGCTGTAACCGCTCAGAGCATCATGGCGTACCTGAAGCTGTAACCGCTCAGAGCATCAGAACACCGGAGTCCCGTCCCGGGTCAGCTTCCAGTCCACCGACGCGAACTGGCCCGGGTCGACCGTCCCCTTCGCCCGCACCCACTGGATGATCGTGTTGCGGATCTCGTCCGAGTTCGCCCACAGCTGCTTGGCGCCCGCGATGTGCGGGAAGTTCCCGCCGCCGCTGGCGCGGTAGTTGTTCACCGCGAGCACGAACTCGGCCTTCGGGTCGAGCTCCTTGCCGTCGAAGCTCAGCTTCACGATGCGGGAGCCCGCCGCCTTGGCGATGTCGATCTCGTACGTCACGCCGTACAGCGCGTCGTAGTTGTAGTCCGGGATGTTGTCCGCGTTCGTCAGCTTCGCCGGGTCGACCGGGCCGCCGGCCGCCGTCTGCACGAAGTAGCGGGCCGAGAACTCCAGGTACTCCTTCAGCTGCGCGCCCGTGACGAGCCGCGCCTCCAGGGTGTTCTCGAACGGATAGAGGCCCGCCGCGTCCTTGATGGTGATCTCGCCCTGCGGGATCTTCGCCGTGCGCGAGAAGCACGAGGCCTGGGAGAGCACGGGCAGCGCCGCGTACCGGCCGCCCTTGAGCGCCTCCCTGACCGTCTCCGCCTGGACATGGTTGATCAGGTCGATGATCGCGACATCCTTGTACGGGCCTTCGGCCGTGCTCATCGCCTGCGTCGACATGCCGATGACCTGGTTGACGTACGCGACGACCTTCTTGTGCTCGTCCGCGAGCAGCTTGGTGACCTTCGCGTCCTCCGCCGCCGTATGGGAGTTGAGGACCTGCGCGCCCACCTTCTCGACCGTCCAGCGGCCCTTCGACCACACCAGATCGAAGTCGAAGAGGGTGAGCCGCTGGCCCCACTTCAAGGGCTCGGAGAGGACGACCTTCTTGCCCGTCTCCTTGTTCTCCACGAAGTACTCGGCGATCTCCGTGTGCGCGTGCCCGACCAGGATCGCGTCGATCCCCGGCACCTGCTCGGCGACCAGACCGGCCGCGTTCTCGATGTACGGCAGCTGGTCACCGTACGAAGAGGTGCCGCTGGAACCGGAGTGCGCCGAGACGATCACGACGTCCGCGCCCATCGAGCGCAGCTTCGGCACCCACTTCGCCGCCTGCTCCTCCAGGCCCGGGAACGTCATTTTCCCCTGGACATTCGCCTTGTCCCAGATCGCGATGCCGGGGTTGGTCAGACCGAGGACGGCGACTTTCACGTCCCGGCCGTGCGGAGTGCGCAGGCGCTTCATGAAGTACGGCGGGAAAGCGGGCCTCTGCGTCTTCGCGTCGAGCGCGTTCGCGCCCAGCAGCGGGAAGTCGCACTGCTCCTCGAACTTCCGGAGGACCGGAATGCCGTAATTGAATTCGTGATTGCCGAGCGCCGCCGCGTCGTAGCCGATGCCGTTCATCGCCTGCGCCATCGGATGGACCGGGCCGCGCTCGGCGGTGATCGGGTCGATCTTGGCGTAGTAGTACGAGAGCTGGGTGCCCTGAATGGTGTCGCCCGCGTCGATCAGGAGCGTGTTGCGGCGGCCTCTCTCCTCGCGGATCTCGTTCACGAGGGTGGAGATCTTCGCCAGGCCCACGTCGTTGTGGTCCTTGTCGTCGAACTCCTTGTCCGTGAAGTAGTCCCAGTTGAAGACGTTGCCGTGCAGGTCCGTGGTGCCCATGACGGTGAACGAGTACCGCTTCGTCCGCTTGGCGGGCTTCCCGGGGGCCTGCGCCGTCGCGGACGGCGCGGCGGCCACGCCCCCGGCGAGCGCCACCCCCGTGGCTGCGGACTTCCCCAGGAACTTCCGGCGGTTCAGCGGCATTTCGTGCTCCCCTTGGTCGACCGATGTAACGCGCGTAGATTCTGTCCCCGACCACACCACCGGCAACAGACCCCGCAGGTTTCGATCCGGTGACTGTCCGGCGCCGCGCGCCGCGTCCGATGACTGTGCGGTGCGGCGGACCGGTGCGAGAGTGGCCGCATGGATGACACGACCACCCCCACTCCGTACGGCACCCCCGACGCCCCGCGGCTCGCCGTCAAGGGCGAGGCGCACCTGGAAGTCGACCCCGAGATCGCCCGCATCGGCATCACCGTGAGCGCGCGCGGCAGCGACCGGCGCGACGCCCTGAACGACCTGACGCGGCGCAACGCCGCCGTCCTCGACCTCATCAAGTCGTACGGCGACGCGGTGGAGAAACTGGAGACCGGGGCCTTCTCCATCACCCCCGAACTCACCAAGCGGGGCAAGGGCGAACGCGTCCGCACCTACCACGGGCGGGTCACCGTCACCGCCGAGCTCACCGACTTCACCGCACTCGGCGAACTCACCACGCGCATCGCCGACTTGGAGCTGACCCGGGTGGACGGGCCGTGGTGGTCGCTGCGGCCCGACTCGCCCGCCCACCGCGAAGCCCGCCAGCAGGCGGTCAAGGAAGCGGTGCAGCGGGGCCGCGAGTACGCCCAGGCGCTGGGAGCGGGGCTCGCCGCCCTGCTGGAGCTCGCCGACATCGGCGCGGAGAACGCGGCGCCGTACGGCTACGGGGGAGCGCCGGCCATGCGCTCGGTCGCGTACGGCGGCGCCGCCGACATGGCCCAGGAGGCGGCGCCCCTGGACCTCGAACCCCAGCGGCAGCGCGTCTACGCACAGGTCAACGCACGCTTCACGATGACGCCGCCGCAGCTGTAGCCACGGAGGTCGTCGACATCGCGGGGCGCCCGGTAAATCGCTCATCGGAGCAGCGCCCCGCACAATTCAACACTTGTCAATAACCCTTCACGCAAAGGTTGTTGAGTAGTCATGCCCAGCCAATTCTCTACCCGCCGGTAAGGCCTAGGGTCGAACCATGCGCCGAGCAAAAATCGTTTGCACCCTGGGCCCCGCCACCGACTCGTACGACCAGATCAAGGCACTGGTCGAAGCCGGAATGGACGTAGCCCGCTTCAACCTCAGCCACGGCACCTACGCCGAGCACGAGGAGCGCTACCAGCGCGTACGCAAGGCCTCCGACGAGAGCGGCCGCAGCGTCGGCGTCCTCGCCGACCTTCAAGGCCCGAAGATCCGCCTCGGCCGCTTCAGCGAAGGTCCCGTACTTCTCGAACGGGGCGACGAGTTCACCATCACCGTCGAGGAAGGCGTCCAGGGCGACCGCCAGACCTGCGGCACGACCTACAGCGGCCTCGCCGAGGACGTCACCCCGGGCGAGCGCATCCTCGTCGACGACGGCAAAGTGACCCTGGAGGTCACCGCGGTCGACGGCCCCCGCGTGACGACCACCGTCGTCGAAGGCGGCATGGTCTCCGACAACAAGGGCCTCAACCTCCCCGGCGTCGCGGTCTCCGTGCCCGCCCTCTCCGACAAGGACGAGGCGGACCTGCGCTGGGCCCTGCGTTCAGGATTCGACGTCATCGCCCTGTCCTTCGTACGCAGCGGACGCGACATCGAGGACGTCCACCGGATCATGGACGAAGAGGGCCGCAGACTCCCCGTCATCGCCAAGGTGGAGAAGCCACAGGCCGTCGAGAACATCGACGACATCGTCGCCGCCTTCGACGGCATCATGGTCGCCCGCGGCGACCTCGGCGTCGAAATGCCCCTCGAGCAGGTGCCGATCGTCCAGAAGCGCGCCATCAAACTCGCCAAGCGCAACGCCAAACCGGTCATCGTCGCCACCCAGATGCTCGACTCGATGATCGACAACTCCCGACCCACGCGCGCCGAGGCATCCGACGTCGCCAACGCCGTCATCGACGGCACGGACGCGGTGATGCTCTCCGGCGAGACCAGCGTCGGCAAATACCCCATCGAGACGGTCCGCACGATGGGCCGCATCGTCGAAGCGGCGGAAGAGGACATCCTCGCCAAGGGCCTGCCGCCCCTGACCGAACGCAGCAAGCCCCGCACGCAGGGCGGTGCGGTGGCCCGCGCGGCCGCCGAGATGGGCGACTTCCTCGGCGCCAAGTTCCTCGTCGCCTTCACCCAGTCCGGCGACACGGTCCGCCGCCTCTCGCGCTACCGCTCACCGATCCCGCTCCTCGCCTTCACCCCCGACCGGGCGACACGCTCACAACTCAACCTCACCTGGGGCGTGGAGACCTTCCTCGGCCCGCACGTCGAGTCCACCGACGCCATGGTCAACCAGGTCGACGAGCTGCTCCTCAAGATCGGCCGCTGCGAGCGCGGCGACATCGTGGTCATCACGGCGGGCTCCCCGCCCGGCGTCCCCGGCTCGACGAACCTCGTCCGCATCCACCACATCGGCGAGGACGACACCGGGGACACCCCCAAGTAGCCGCTTTTCCATCGCCCCTACGGCGTGACGATGGCGAAAGCCGGATCCGGCTTGTCCACCACGCCGAGCAGATCGGACAGCAGCGAGGCATCACCCTCCACCTTGATGTCCCCGAGCCCCCTGCCACCCAGCATGGCGAGCAGCTGAGGCTTGGTCATGGTGAGGGTGACGCCCGCGCCCGGACTCTTCTCCTTGTCGCTGCGATACGTCAACACACCGTTCCGCAGCGCCAGATGCCAGACCATCCCGAGCGCCGGAAGACTCCAATCCATCCGCAGCTTCAACTCCCACGCCCTGGGGCCGTTCACCCGGACCGCCACGGAGTCGATCAACTGATCCACCGACAGAGCCATCAGCATGTCCGCGCTCGTCACGGACGCCAGGGAGTCCCGCACACCCTCACGCAGCTCCTGGGCACCCACCAGATAGAAGTTCCGCCACACAGCGTTCTCCGACGCCTGCCCCAACTTGACATACAGCTCGGCGAGTTCGGCCTTGGCCACCTTGTACCCGGGGTCGGCGAACACCACATGATTGAGCAGCGTCACCGCGAACCGCAGATCCCCGCTCCCCGCGAACGCCTTCGCCTTGGCGACCGTCGCCGTGCGGCCCCCCATCGCCTTGACGTACCGCTTGGCCTCCTCGACCGGCGGATGCTCCCACAGGTGCGCGGGGTTGGCGTCGAACCAGCCCATGTACCGCTGATAGATGCCCTTCACGTTGTGGCTGAGCGAGCCGTAGTACCCACGGTTCGCCCACACCCCGGCGAGCGCGGGCGGCAACTCGATCTCCTCGGCGATCTCCCGGCCCGTCATCCCCGCATTGATCATCCGCAGCGTCTGGTCATGCATGTACGCGTACAGATCCCGCTGCTGCTCCAGCAGTTCGACGATCGTGTCGCCACCCCACGTCGGCCAGTGATGCGAGGCGAAAGCGACATCCACCCGCCCCTCGAACAGCACCACCGACTCGTCGAGATACCGCGCCCACTGCCGGGCATCCCGCACCTGCGCGCCACGCAACGTGATGATGTTGTGCATCGTGTGCGTCGCGTTCTCCGCCATGCACACGGCACGCAGGTCCGGGAGCACGAAGTTCATCTCCGCGGGCGCCTCGGTCCCCGGCGTCATCTGGAACTCGAACCGCACCCCGTCGACCGTCTCGGTCTGCCCGGTCTCCGTGATGCCCTTGGTCGGCGGTATCAGCCCGATCGACCCGACGGAAACGGTCTGCCCGAGCCCGCAACCGATCTGCCCGGAAGGGGACTTGGGCAGCAGCGCCCCGTACATATAGCCCGAGCGCCGCTGCATCGCCGTACCCGCGTACACGTTCTCGGAGATCGCGTGCTCCATGAACCCGTCGGGCGCCAGGATCGGAACGCCGCCCTCGGATCCGGCCGGCAGCACACCGCGGCAGCCGCCGAAGTGGTCGACGTGGGGGTGGGTGTAGACGAGCCCGGTGACCTTCTTCTCGCCCCGGTGCTCGCGGAACAGCTTCAGCGCGGCGGCCGCGGTCTCCGCCGAGATCAGCGGATCGACGACGACGATCCCGGTGTCGCCCTCGATGATCGTCATGTTCGACAGATCGAGGCCGCGCACCTGGTAGATCCGGTCGGCGACCTTGTAGAGGCCCTGCTTCGACACGAGCTGGGACTGCCGCCACAGGCTCTTGTTCGCGGTCTTGGGCGCGTCCTTCTTCAGGAAGTCGTACGCGTCGTTGTCCCAGACGACATCGCCCTTGGCGTTCTTGACGACACCGGGTACGAGGGCGGCGATGAACCCCCGGTCGGCATCGGCGAAGTCGTCTCCGCCCTTGCTCGTTCCTTCGCGGTCGATCGCGGAAGCGGTGTGAGGGTTCAGGGCCACGGCCGCAGCGGCGGCACCCGCGGCGGCGACGACGAAACTGCGCCGGTTCAGGGGAGGGGGAGTCATGCGGCCGAAGATCGCAGCGGGGTGCGGGGCGGTCAAGGAATCGGCAGGGATTTGGGGCAGCTCCCAGGGT
>NZ_SRIC01000186.1 GCF_004684775.1 Streptomyces sp. MZ04 | reverse complement strand
GTTTTGGGGTGCCAGGGGGTGGTCCAGCGGGTCCAACTGGAGGTGCGGGGCTTGTCGTTGAGGTGGGCGGGGTGCCAGGTGGTGCCCTCGTCCGTGCTGATGTCGACCCGGGTGATGGCGCCGGACGCCGACCAGGAGCGGCCGGTGAGGCGGTGGGTTCTGGCTGCCTGGAGCCTTGCGTTCCACGGGAGTTCGAAGGCGGACTTGAGCGTTTGGCGGGTCACCACGGGGCCGCCCTCCTCCGGGTACGCCTCGCCGAACAGGCGGTAGAAGACCGTGTTCCAGGGTGAGTAGAGGGGGGTTGTGGAGATCTCTATGTCGCCCAGCCATTTGATCGAGGCGATGCCCACCCAAGACGGGGCCAGGAGTCTGACCGGGTAGCCGTGGTCCGGTGGGAGCGGGGCGTCGTTCATCTCGTACGCGAGGATCACGTCGTCCATTGCCTTGGAGAGGGGCAGGGGGCGGCGGACCCGGCCCAGGTTCGTGCCGTCGTCCGTGACGTAGTCCGCGTCCAGGCCTCGCGGCATCACGTCCACCGCGTGGCGTGAGACTCCGGCCAGGCGCAGGACGTCGCCGAGGCGTACCCCGCGCCAGCGGGCGTTGCCGATCGCGCCCAGGGTCCAGGGGGTGCCGGAGACGGGGCTGCCCTGTTGCGTCGCGAAGAAGCTGCGGCCGTTGCCCGCGCATTCGACGAAGGCCGTGAGCGACACGGGTGGGAGGCGCTTGAGGTCGGGGAGGGTGAACTCCCTTGGACCGCCCCGGAGTCCGTCGCCCCAGATCTTCAGGGTCCACGTCTTCGCGTCCAGGCGCGGGGTCGACGTGTGGTTGCGTACGAAGAAGTGGGAGACGGGGGTGTGGTAGCCCGTCTCCGCGAGTGACGCGAACTCTGTCTCCGCGTTCGTGCCCCGGATCGTGAAGCGGTCCGCGGGGAGCGGTTTCACTATTCCGGGTGCGGCGGCGCTCGGGGAGCCTGTCGCTGCCGTCGCCCCGGGGGCGGCCATGGCCAGCGTCGATGCCCCGCCCGCCGCCGCGAGCAGCCGCAGCATGTCCCTGCGCGCCACCCCGGCCGCGCGGGCCTCCCCCGCGAGCCACTGGGCCTTTCGCCGCCTGTCGTACGCCTCTTCGGAGATCATGCGCGTCATCGTACGAGCCCCGGAGCGCCCGACCAGCGGCCTGATTGCGCCAGTTGTGGTCGGCCCTCGGTCCTCTACGGCGTCGTCGTCGACACCACGTACACCATCGGGTGGTCCGGGTTGGCGCGGTTCACCACGACGTCCAGGGTCGGGATCGGGTCCTTCTGTTCGTGGGTGAGGCCGTACCAGGGGCCCGGGTCCGTGAACTCCCAGCCGACGACCTTGCGGTCGCGCTTGCTGATCGTGATGTCGTTCTTCTCCAGGTCGGCGGTGCTCGAGCCGATCTGCTTGAGGAACTTGTCCAGGCCCTTGTTGCTCGTCAGGAACTGGGCGTACAGGCGGCTGGTGCGCCAGTTGTTCGTCTCGTAGTACGCGACTTCCCTGGAGTACGGCGGGATCGGCACGTCGTACAGGCGGCGCTGCACCTTGGAGGGCCAGCCCGCCGTGAGGCCCGTCGCGGAGTACTTGGCCTCCTTGTCGCGCCCGCTGTTGCGGCTCTGGTTGGCCGAGATCACCAGATAGCCGGCGGGCACGCCGATGAGCAGGACGATGATCGTCGCCGTCAGCCAGCGGCGGCGGATCATGTGGCGGCGGTCCTCAGGGGGACGCTTGCCCTCGTCCGGGGAATCCGGGGAGTCCGGGGAGTCCGGGGACGAGGGCTGGCGGGGCACGGTCATCTGCTTACTGGGTTCCCTGAGAGGTGCGGTTGTTGGAGCGGCGCGCTTCGGCGTACCGCTCATAGCGTTCGTAGCGCTCCACGCGGCGGCGGTTGGCGCGGCGGAAGCGGCGGGCGACCAGACGGGCCAGGTCGGCGGCGCCCACCATGCCCGCCTCGGGGCCCAGCTGGGCGCGGGCGATGCGGGCCTCGGGGCGGTAGCCGCGCCCTGTGAGGTGGCGGCGGAAGGCGTCGCGGGCCGGGCCGATGAGGAGGTCGTCGGCCGCGCTGACGCCGCCGCCGATCACGAAGCAGGAGGGGTCGAGGGCGGCGGCGAGGTTCGCGATGCCGACGCCGAGCCACTGGCCGATGTCCTGGAACAGCTCGACGCACATCGCGTCACCCTCGCGGGCCAGCTCGGTGATCAGCGGGCCCGAGATGTCGGGGATGTTGCCCTTGACCCGTTCGATCAGGCCGTACGCCACCGGGGAGTCGGCCGCTGCGAGCTCGCGGGCCTCCCTGACCAGCGCGTTGCCCGAGCTGTACTGCTCCCAGCAACCGCGGTTGCCGCACGGGCAGCGGTGGCCGCCGGGTACGACCTGCATATGGCCGAATTCGCCTGCCACGCCGAACTTGCCGCGCTTGACCTGGCCGTCCTCCAGGATCGCGCCGCCGATGCCGGTGCCGAGCGTGATCATGACCAGGTGGTCCTCGCCACGGGCCGCGCCGAAGCGCCACTCCGCCCACGCGGCCGTGTTCGCGTCGTTGTCGACGAGCACGGGGACCGCGAGGCGGCCCGAGATGCGGTCGCGGAGGGGTTCGTTGCGCCAGGAGAGGTGCGGGGCGAACAGGACGCGGTTGCGGTCCGCGTCGACCCAGCCCGCCGCGCCGATGCCGACCGCGTGTACGTCGTGCCGGTCGGAGAGGTCAAGGACCAGCTCGACGATGGTGTCCTCGACGACCTTGGGGCTCTTGGACTTGTCCGGGGTCTCCGTGCGGAGCGTCTCCAGGATGTTGCCGTCGGCGTCGACGACGCCCGCCATCACCTTCGTGCCGCCGATGTCGATGCCTACGGTGGGCACGCGGGGCGCCGTCAGATGCGATCGGCGCTCACGCGTGCCCACGGTCCGCAGGACGGTGGCTCGTGCGGAGCCGCGGTGGGCTAGGTCGCGGTAGGTGCTCATTGCGGCGATTCTGCCTCACTCTCGCGGGGGCGCGCACAATGGACCCTGGGCTCGGGGATGCTCTCGCGTCTCGCTTCCCGGCTGCGGGTTCGTCGTGGCTGGTCGCGCAGTTCCCCGCGCCCCTGGCGGGGCGCTCCCTCAGCGTCCCTCGAGTTCGTGCCGCAAGTCGTCCAGCTCGGAGCCGCCCGCCATCTGGCGGGTCAGTTCGTCCAGGGTCACCTCGTCGCGGGCGTAGCTGCCGAACATGGTGCCGCGCTTCAGGAGGACGAAGCGGTTGCCGACCAGGTACGCGTGATGCGGGTTGTGGGTGATCAAGACCACGCCGAGGCCGGCGTCCCGCGCCGCCGCCACGTACTTCAGGACGACGCCCGACTGCTTGACGCCCAGCGCCGCCGTCGGCTCGTCGAGGACCAGGACCTTCGCGCCGAAGTAGACGGCGCGCGCGATCGCCACGCACTGGCGCTCGCCGCCCGACAGGGTGCCGATGGGCTGGTCGACGTCGCGCAGGTCGATGCCCATGCGGAGCAGTTCCGCGCGGGTCGTCTCGCGCATGAAGTCGACGTCCATGCGGCGGAAGGGGCCCGCGCCCTTCGTCGGCTCCGAGCCGAGGAAGAAGTTGCGCCAGACCGGCATGAGGGGGACGACCGCGAGGTCCTGGTAGACCGTGGCGATGCCGCGGTCCAGGGCCTCGCGGGGCGAGGACAGCTTCGCGTCATCGCCCTCGATGCGGAACGCGCCCGCGTCGTGCTGGTGCAGGCCCGCGATGATCTTGATCAGGGTTGATTTGCCCGCGCCGTTGTCGCCGAGGACGCAGGAGATCTCGCCCGCGTGGACCTCCAGGGAGACCCCTTCGAGGGCGCGGATGTTGCCGTAGTACTTGCTGACGTCGTCGAGCTCGACGAGCGGGGTGCGGGCCTGGGCCTTTGGCACGGCGTCGGTCGGTGTCTCGGTCACTTCGTCGCCTCCGCGCGCTTGCGGACCCAGTGGTTGAGCAGGGTCGCCAGGAGCAGCATCACTCCGAGGAAGAACTTGAACCAGTCGGGGTTCCACTCGGCGAACACGATGCCCTTGCTGACCATGCCGAAGATCAGCGCGCCGACGGCCGCGCCGACCGCGGAGCCGTAGCCGCCGGTGATCAGGCAGCCGCCGATGACGGCCGCGATGATGTAGATCAGCTCGTTGCCGACGCCCTCGCCGGACTGGACGACGTCGTACGAGAAGAGCAGGTGCTGGCCGGAGATCCAGGCACCGAAGGCGACGCCCATGTAGAGGCCGATCTTGGTCGCCGCGACCGGGACGCCCACCGCGCGGGCCGCGTCCTCGCCGCCGCCGACCGCGAAGATCCAGTTGCCGACGCGGGTGCGCAGCAGGATCCAGGTGGCCACCGCGATCAGGGCCAGCCACCAGACGATCGTGATCTTGAAGTCGACGCCGCCGATGGTGATCGTCGAGGCGAAGACGTCCTTGGCGGAGGAGAAGCCCTCCATGTCCGCGATCGACTTCGTGGAGACCGTGCCGCTGATCAGCTTGGTGAAGCCGAGGTTCATGCCGGTCAGCATCAGGAACGTACCGAGCGTGATGATGAAGCTCGGCGGGTCGGTGCGGGTCAGCATGACGCCGTTGAAGACGCCGACCGCGAGGGTGGCCAGGAGGGAGACCACCACGCCCACCCAGACGTTCGCCGTCATCTGGTAGCTGAACATCGACGAGATCAGCGCGGACGTCGTCACCATGACGCCCGCCGACAGGTCGAACTCGCCGCCGATCATCAGGAGCGCCACCGGCACCGCCATGATGCCGATCGTCGACGCGGCGTAGAGGACCGTGGCGAGGCTGTTGGCCTGCAGGAAGCTGTCCGCGACGATCGCGAAGAAGAGGAAGACCGCGATGGCGCCGACGACCGAGCCGAGCTCGGGGCGGCCCATCAGCTTCTTCAGCGGCGAGGTCTTCAGGAGGCGCTCGTCCGTCTTGGTGTCCGGGGAAGGGGCGGGCGCGGGTGCGGTCGCTGTCATCGGGTACCTCGCTTCGCGTAATCCTCCAGCTCGGCGGCCTGGTCCTTGGTGATGATCTGCGGTCCGGTGAGGACCGGCTTGCCGCCGCCGAGTACGTCGGCGTTGTACTTGTACAGCCACAGCAGGTCGACGGCCTCGTAGCCCTGGAGGTAGGGCTGCTGGTCGACGGCGAAGCCGAGGGCGCCGGACTTGAGGCCGGCCGCGACCTTCTCGTTCAGGTCGAAGGTGTCGATCTCCGCCTTGCTGCCCGCGCCGTCCTTGGCCTTCACCGCGGCGTCCGCGAAGGGTGCGCCGAGGGTGACGACCGCGTCGATGTCCTTGTCGGACTGCAGCCTGGCCTCGATGGACGACTGCACGTCGGGCATGTTCGTGCCCGTCACGTACAGGTTCTGCAGCTTGCCGTCGAAGGTCTTCTCCGCGCCGTCGCAGCGCTGCTCGTGGCCGACGTTGCCCTGCTCGTGCAGGATGCAGAGCGCCTTCTTCTTGCCGCGCTTGTTGAGCTCCTCGCCGACGGCCTCGCCCGCGATCGTCTCGTCCTGGCCGATGTGGGTGAGCGCGCCGAACTCCTTGGACTCCGCGGAGCCCGAGTTCACCGTGATCACCGGGATGCCGGCCTTCTTGGCGCGGGCCAGCGGGCCCTTCATCGCGTCGGGCTTGGCCAGCGACACGATGATGCCGTCGACCTTCTTGTCCACGTAGGAGTCCACGAGCTGGGCCTGCTGCTGAGCCTCGTCGTCATGGGCGTACAGGAACTTGATGTTGTCCTTGCGGGCCGCCTGCTCGGCACCGTTCTGGACGATGTCCCAGAACGTGTCGCCGTCGCCCGAGTGGGTCACCATCCCGAAGGTCCAGCGCGGCGTGTTCACCGCGGCCTTCCCCTGTGCCGCCGCCGCTTTGCGGGCGTCTTCCGCGCGCTTGCCACCGGTGCTGCTGCACCCCGCAAGGGATACCCCGAGCACCGCGACCAGCACGGCGCCCACCGCACGTACCCCTGTCTGAACCCTTGCCACGACGCCGTGCCCTTCTTGCTGTGCTCCTCGGTGTGGCCGGTCCGGATGCCCGGCCCCGGCCGCCCAAGTATCGACCACGCGGATCACGCATGTGTTCATCGGGTACCGCGGGCGGTGTACTTCTCGAGCTTCGGCACGTCCTTCTCGGTGACGATCGCGGGTCCGGTGAGGACGGGCTTGCCGCCGCCGAGGACGTTCGCGTTGGTCTTGTAGAGCCACAGTTCGTCGATGGCGAGGTAGCCCTGGAGGTAGGGCTGCTGGTCGACGGCGAAGCCGACCTCCTTGGCCTTGAGGCGCTTGACGACCTCGGCGTTGAGGTCGAAGGTGTCGACCTCCGCCTTGCTGTCGGCGTCCTCCTTGGCCTTCACCGATACGGCGGCGATGGGCGCGCCCAGGGTGACCACCGCGTCGATGTCCTTCGTGGCCTGGAGCTTCGCACTGATGGAGGACTGGGCGCCGGGCGCGTTGGTGCCCTCGACGTTGAGGTTCTCGACCGAGCCGTCGAACGTCTTCTTGACGCCCGCGCAGCGCTGCTCCAGGGAGACGTTGCCCTGTTCGTGGATGACGCAGAGCGCCTTCTTCTTGCCGTCCTTGTTCAGCTGCTCGCCGACGGCCTCGCCCGCCACGGACTCGTCCTGGCCTATGTGGCTCAGCGCCCCGAACTTCGCGGAGAACTCGCCTCCGGAGTTGATCGTGACCACCGGTATCCCGGCGTCGGCCGCCTTGCCGAGTACGGCCTTCATCGCCTCCGGCTTGGCGAGCGTGACGACGATCCCGTCGACCTTCTTGTCGATCGCCGACTGGACGAGCTCGGCCTGCCCCTTGGCCTCTTTGTCGTTGGAGTAGAGGAACTCGACGTTGTCCTTGCGGGCCGCCTGCTTGGCGCCGCTCTGCACGATGTCCCAGAACGTGTCGCCCTCGCCGGAGTGCGTCACCATCGCGATCTTGAGGCGGGGCGTGTTCACGCCCTTGCCGCCGCCCCCGTCGCCCGACTTGTCCTCGTCGCCCTTGCCGCCGGAGCTGCTGCATCCGGCCGCGAGGGCGATCACCGTGATGCAGGCCGCGACACCTGTCGCCGTGCGGGATGTGCGCATGGTGGGACCACCTCTTCTCCCGGCCGCCTCGGTGCGGCTGGGGGAGTTCTAGCGGTGGGTGCGCGGCAGCGTCAATGGATTTGTCAGAACATTCTTACGACGGTGATGTGCACGGGGGTTATGGGCGTACGTGGGTGACATAGGCGTACGTGGGGGTCACGGCCGTACGAGGAGCTGGAACTCGAAGGAGTAGCGCGAGGCCCGGTAGATGTGCGAGCCGAACTCGACCGCGCGGCCCGTGTCGTCGAAGGTCGTGCGCTGCATGGTGAGCAGCGGGGCGCCCACGGGCTCGCCGAGCAGCTCGCCCTCCGCCTCGGTGGCTGCGCGGGCGCCGACGGACTGGCGGGCGCTGTGCAGGGTGATGCCCGCGGCCCGCATCAGGCGGTAGAGGCCGGTGGCCTCGAGGCGGGCGGTGTCGAGCTCGAGCAGCCCGGCCGGGATGTGATTGCGCAGGTACGCCATGGGCTCCCCGTGCGCGAGCCGGAGCCGCTCGACCAGGTGCACCTCGTCGCCCTCCGCGACGTCGAGGGCCGCCGCGACCTCGGCGGACGCGGGCTCGACGGTGTTGAGCAGGACGCGGGTCTCGGGCCGCTGACCGGCCGCTTCGAGGTCGTCGTACAGGCTGCTGAGCTCCAGCGGGCGCTTGACCTGGCTGTGCACGACCTGCGTGCCCACGCCCCTGCGCCGCACGAGCAGCCCCTTGTCGACCAGCGACTGGATGGCCTGGCGGACGGTCGGCCGGGACAGGCCGAGGCGTCCGGCGAGTTCTATCTCGTTGCCGAGCAGGCTGCCCGGCGTGAGGGCGCCGCGCTCGATCGCCGCCTCCAGCTGCTGGGACAGCTGGAAGTACAGCGGGACCGGGCTGCTGCGATCGACACCGAGGTGCAGGGAGACGGTCGGGTCCACGGCTGGTTTGGCGGCTGATTTGGGCACGGGCCGAGCGTATCCCCAGGAAATGATGACGGGAAGTTCTGAAGTTCTGTTGTCCGGACAAAGGATTGACAGCACCGCCGGGCCTGGCGAGGGTGGGTCCATGCGCATCGGACTCATCGGAACGGGCCGTATCGGCACATTTCACTCCGCGGCTCTGCGGCGGCACCCGGACGTGGCGGCGCTGGTCGTCGCCGACGCGGACGCCGGGCGCGCGAGCGACCTCGCGTCCCGCATCGGGGCGACGGCGGCCGCGTCGGTGGACGAGCTCTTCACCGGGGGCGTGGACGCGGTGGTGATCACCGCGGCGACCTCCGCGCACGCCGAACTGATCGGCAGGGCGGCGCGGGCCGGGCTCCCCGTCTTCTGCGAGAAACCCATCGCCCTCGACCTGCCGGGCACCCTCGCCGCACTGCGGGAGGTCGAGTCCGCCGGGACCGTGCTTCAACTGGGCTTCCAGCGGCGCTTCGACGCGGGGTACCGGGCGGCGCGGGAGGCCGTGCGCGCGGGGCGGCTCGGGCGGCTGCACACCGTCCGCGCGATCACCGCGGATCCGGCGCCGCCGCCGGCCGCGTATCTCCCCCTGTCGGGCGGGCTCTACCGGGACTGCCTGGTCCACGACTTCGACATGCTGCGCTGGGTGACGGGCCGTGAGGTGACGCAGGTGTACGCGACCGGGTCCGACGCCGGACCGGCGATGTTCCGCGAGGCGGACGACGTCGACACGGCCGCGGCGGTCCTCACCCTCGACGACGGCACGCTCGCCACGGCCACCGCGACGCGGTGCAACGGCGCGGGCTACGACGTACGCATGGAACTGGCGGGCGAGGACGACCAGATCGCGGTCGGCGTCGACGACCGCACGCCCCTGTCGTCCGTGGAACCGGCGGGCCCCCCGCCGCCGGAGAAGCCCTGGCCGGGGTTCCTGGAGCGGTTCGCGCCCGCGTACGAGGCGGAGCTCGCGGCGTTCGTCGAGGTGGTGCGGGGCGAGCGGGCGAACCCGTGCGACGGCCGGGAGGCGCTTGCCGCGTTGCGGATCGCGGAGGCGTGTGAGGCTTCCCGGCGGGAGGGACGGGTGGTTCGCTTGACGGAGGTCGAAGGCGGCTGAGAGCTCCGTCCGTTGATTGCGCACCGTCGATCACCGGCTTCGCCGAGTTCGTCCTCAAACGCCGGACAGGCTGAATTTGCCACCGGCCGGAACTACTCCACCCCGTCCAACAACCCCGCATCATGCGTCAACAACGCAACCTGCACACGGTTGTTGAGGTCCAGCTTCGTCAGGATCCGGGAGACATGCGCCTTCACCGTGGCCACGCTCAGGAACAGCTCCGCCGCGATCTCCGCGTTGGACGCCCCGCGCCCCACCGCGACCGCGACCTCCCGCTCCCGCTCGCCAAGCAGCGCGAGCCGCTCCAACGCCCGCTCCTTGCGGCCCTGTTGGGGATCGGCCCCCGTCACCCGCGTGATCAACTGCTGCGTCACCGAAGGGGAGAGCACCGGCTCCCCCGCCGCCACCGCCCGCACCGCCGCGACGATCTCGGCGGGCGCGGTGTCCTTCAGGACGAACCCCGCGGCACCCGCCCGCAGGGCCCGCAGCACCTGCTCGTCCGCGTGGAAGGTGGTCAGGACGATCACCTCGGGGGCGTCGGGGCGTTTGCGCAACGCCTCCGTTGCCGCGAGGCCGTCCATCGTGGGCATGCGGATGTCCATCAGGACGACGTCGGGGCGGCGTTCGGCGACGAGGCCCACGACCTCCGTGCCGTCGCCCGCCTCACCCACGATCTCGATGTCGTCCGCGCCGCCGAGCATGAACGACAGGCCCGCGCGGACCAGCGGGTCGTCGTCGACGAGCAGCAGCTTGATGGGGTTCATACGACCACCGTAACCAGGTAGGAGAGCGGATTCCGACGTCACGCGGGCAGCTTGATCCGAAGGGGGCCGCAGCCGACGCGGGACGACTCCGAAGCCACGTAGCGGGGCAGCAGCGTGCGGATGTCGGCGGCGCGGCCCGTGTCCTCGGCGCGGATGAGGAAGGTGACCTCGCCCGTCTGGCACTCGGCCTGGAAGAACCCGAAGTCGTCCCGCAGGAAGCCCGAACCCTTGCCGCCGCCCACCGCCTTGACGTTGCGGCCGCCGTCGAACTTCAACTGCCGGTAGAGCACGGCGAGGCGCGGGTCCTCGACCGTCATGAGCCGCAGCCGGGGATGGCCGAAGATCACGTCGCGGTCGCAGGTCCGTACGGGGCCTTCGCCCTTGGTCACCAGCGGCGGCTCGTACTTGTCGGCGTCCCGCATGCCTTGCATGTGCAGGCCCTTGATGCCGCAGATCGCGTCGGGCTTCTCGTCCTGGAAGCGGGCGGGCGCCGGCAGCCGGTCCGCCGGGTCCGTGACCTCGCCGCGGCAGCCCTGTTCGGTCAGGTAGCCGTTGACCAGCTTGACCAGGGCGGTGGTGAGGCGGGCGCGTTCGCCGGTGTCGACCTCGTCGTCGTAGGTGGTCCAGCCGGACTCCATGTCGATCACCAGCGGCCCGTCGTCCTCCTCCGCCCTGCCGATGCAGCCCTCCGGAATCGCGAGCCACGCGCGCGTGTCCGATGCCATGCCCAGGAGTCCGCCGCCGAGCGGAGTCATCCGCGCGGAGAGATACTCGTCGGCCCACTTGTCGCCCGAGCCGCCGAACCGGGTGTCGAGTTGATGCACCTGGGCCGTGACGCGGCGGCCGCGCGGCGACTTCAGGCGGCACAGTCCGGAGGGGCCCTCGGAGAAGATGTGGTCCGAGGTGACGGGCACGTCGGACGCCTCGATGTCCCGCTTGCCGTGGAACAGGTCCGCCACGTCGTCCTCGCTGAGCGCGCCCCAGCACGCCGAGGCCTCCTCGAAGGGACCCGCCTGCGCCTGCCAGGCCACGCCCGCACCGCCGAGCAGCGCTCCCGCGACGGCGGCGGCGATCGCGGGGCGCAGCCGGCCGCGCGTGCGGCGGCGCCAGTGCCACCAGGGGCGGGGCGGGGTGTCGCCTGTCGCGTCAGCCGTCTCGCTGGTCTCTTCGGTCCCTGCCATCAGTGGTTCCCCCCGGCTTCACCCGACGTCGTCGGTGCCACCGCCGGGCACCCGAGGCGCTGCGCCACCGCATTGCTGAACGCCGCGAAGTGGCCCGTCGACTCCCGCTGTGGGGAGCCCAGCATCAGGAACGTCGTCGGGCGCCCCGCGCACTGGGCCCGTACGACCTGGTGTCCCGCGCCGAGTACGCCCTTGCCTCGCCAGCCGCGCGCGGGCGGCTTCTCGCCCGTCACGCCGACGAGGAGCGCGTCGAGCCGGGGCTGCGCGACCATCAGGGCGTCGAGGTACTCCGCGTCGTCGCGGCCGATCCGTACCGAGCAGGACTGCATGTCGCGGGTGACCGCGCCGACTTGGTAATCGACGTCGGCCTCCGTGTCGTCGTCCAGGTCGAGGTCGAGGCCCTTGATGCGGCACGCGGGGTCGGAGTAGAAGGTCTCCCGCTTCTCCGGCAGCGTGAGCAGGGGCGAGGTGACGCGCAGTGGCTTCGCCGGGGCGCAACCCGCCTTCTCCATACCCTGGTTGGCGGCCGCCACCAGGAGTTCGGCGACGGCGCGCGAGCCGCCCAGGTCCGCCGTCCTCGGGCGCACCTCGTCCGGCTCCGAGCGCTCCCGCGCGTCGAGGGTGACCGCGCCGGGCCGCCCGTCACGCGTGTCGCACCGCTTCGGAAGGACGATCAGGCCGCGGTCGGCGTCGACGGCACCGGGGAGCCCGTCCGGCAGCGGCATCGCGCCGTCACCGAGGTAGCGGTTCAGCCACTCCAGGCGGTCCTCCGCCGCCATGGGCGCCCGGCCGTAGGTCACCGTGACCGTGGTGTCCTGGACGCTCGTGTCGCCGTCGGAGTAGGTGTGGCTCGAGTGCACGGCCAGGGTGCACGAGCCTGCCCGCTTCCCGGGCGTGGGCGCGGCCCCCTTCGACGTACGACTGTGTCCGTCGTCGCCCGTGAAACCGTCGTCGCCGAGGATGGCGGGCCCGCTGTCCTCTTCCCAACCGTCCCAGCAGTAGCGGTCCTTGGGGTCCAAAGGCCCCTGGAACGCCCAGGTGCCGAGCCCCGCCGCGAGCGCCAGCACCACGGCGCCCGCAGTCACTGCCCGGCGCCGGGTGCGGATGAGCCCGCGTACCGCTCCTCGTGCGCGGGCAAGCCGCCCCGCCCGTATCTCCCCCGTCACCGCGTCCTCCGACTCGCCCGATGTGGCCGCTGATCGTATCCAGGCGGAGGCACGGCCTCCGTCACGGGGCCCACGGCAGCCAGGCGCTGACCTCGAAGCCGCCGTCCGCCGCTGTGCCGTGCCGCAGCCGCCCGCCCGCGAGCGAGGCCCGTTCGGTGAGGCCGATCAGGCCCTGGCCCGAGCCGGGCACGTGCGGCACGTCGCCGGGCGGCGGCGGGTTGCGCACGACGACGGAGAGGCCCTCGCCGGGCCGCCCCGACACGGCGACGGTCACCTCGGCGCCGGGGGCGTGCTTGCGGGCGTTGGTCAGGGCCTCCTGGGCGATGCGGTACACGGTGCGGCCGGTCGCGGCGGGCACCGCGGTGGCGTCGCCGACCCGCTGGTCGAGCGCGACCTTCATGCCCGCATCGCGCGACTCGGCGACCAGCGTGTCCAGGGCGGCGAGGGTCGGCTGCGGGCGGCCCGACGCCTCGCCGTCGCCGCCGCGCAGGACGCCGATCACCTGCCGCAGGTCCTGCAGCGCCTCGTGCGCGCTCTCCCGGATGACTCCGGCGGCGCGGGCGATCTCCTCACGGGGTGCGTCGGGGCGGAACTCGAGGGCGCCCGCGTGCACGCTGAGCAGGGTGAGGCGGTGGGCGAGGACGTCGTGCATCTCGCGGGCGATGGCCTCGCGGGCCAGGCGCTGGGCCTGTTCGGCGCGGAGCGCGGCCTCGTTCTCGGCGCGGACGGCGCGGTCGCGCAGGCTGAGCAGCAGCTGCCGGCGGGAGCGCACGAACATGCCCCAGCCGATGACGGTGGCGTTGACCAGGACGCCGAGGATGACGACGCCCAGGTACGGCAGCTCAGCGTCGGGCCGCAGCCAGTACATGAGCGGCACGATCGCGATCGAGACCCCGCCGATCCAGGCCACGTACCGGAAAGGCCGGTGCACCGCGAGGGTGAACAGCGCCACCGCGGCGGCGCCGGCCGCCGTGTCGGAGACCAGGCTGACCGGCACCATGGCGACGGCGAGGCCGACCGGCCAGCGCCTGCGCAGCCAGACCGTGGCGCAGGCGAGCGCGCCGACCAGCTGGTCGAGTTCCGCGGCGGTCCGGGAGAGGTGTGGGTTGCCGGAGACCGAATCGGCGGCCACCAGGCCGATGATCACGGCCACGAAGAAGCAGGCGAAGTCGACAAGCCAGTCGCGCACCGTCCGCTTGGGCCTGCGCCCCGCGTGGCGGTCCGGGTCGAGCTCGGCGGCGACGGCGGACGGCAGCGCCCATGGGCTTCTGGCCAAGGGATACCGGGTGGGTTCATCGCCGCTCATGGTCGACAAATCTACGCACCGCGGCGGGCGCGGAACGCTCCGCGGACGTGATCGGCTACGAAAGTCGCGCAGGTCGAGACTTTCGGACGGGCGGGCGGGAAGAAGCCTCGCCCCGTGGCCGATGTGCGTGGGGAGTCCACGGGGCGAGGCTCTTCCGTATGAAGCAGGTACTTGAGGTGTTCGGTGTCCTTCTCCTGATCCAGGGCGTGGCGGCCCTGGCGCACGAGCTGACCGGCCGGTTCGACGGCTGGGGCGTCGTGCGGCGGATCGGGTTCCTCGACGGCTACGAGATCTACGCGAGCGTCACGCTCATCGTGCTGGCGTTCGCGCTGTTCGCGGCCGCGGAGAGCCGGAAGGGGCGCTAGGCCGCTGACCGCATCCGTGGGTTCAGCAGGCGTAGTCGACCAGGTCGAAGGACTCGTAGTGGTCCGCCGTGTAGTAGTCCTCCTGGTTCTCCTCACCGGTCACGATGCGGCGGGCGCCGCGGTCCGGTGAGCCAGGGGTCTTGACCGTGTACTCGTGGTAGTAGCCGGAGCTCTGCGAGGGCAGGACGCCTTCCCTGTTCTGGAAGACCGTGCCGTCCTGCGGGTACGGGTAAGGGCCGCCCGCCTCGATCAGGTCGAGGGTGTCGTGCGCCTGGGAGGGCAGGGCGGAGTAGCAGATGTCGCCGACGGCGGCGATGGAGTAGGACGCCGACGCGGGGGCCGGTGCGGGCGCCGCGTTCGCGGAGACCGCGACGGGGCCGCCGACGAGCAGGGCGGCGGCGAGGGCTGTGACGCTGACGACGCGTGGGGGGATTCGCATGGGTCCAGTGTGACGCGCGTAGAGGTTGTCGTGTCAACTTCAAGTGCGGTGAATTTTCCGGGAGTTAACCGTGTGCCGCCGACGGTTCGTCAGTCCTTCGCCACGGGCCAGTCCTTCTCCGCGGGTCAGTCCTTCTCCGCGGGTGCGTCCTTCTTCGCGGGTGCGTCCTTCTTCGCGGTGGCGATGCGGTGTTCCGCCATGTACTCACGCATACGGAGGCTGGTGGCCCCGCTGGTCCAGAGCGCGGCGCCGACGACCGAGAGCGGCACGGAGAGTCCGAGCCAGCCCAGCATCTCGGGCCACCGGCGCTCGTCACGGCAGTCGTCCCACGTGGCCTCGTCCCACGTCGGGGCGTCGCCCTCGTAGAACAGCATCGACTGGCACTTGCGGCCGTCGGAGTACTCGTCGTCCCCGTCACCGAACGGCATCATCAGCTGGTACGCGAGCACGACCCAGATGCCGCCCGCCACCAACAGCAGCGTGCCGCCCCAGTTGCGGCGCTTCTCCGCGCTCGCGGCGAACTCCTGCTCGAAGTGCTCGTTCATGAGCCTCCCCCTCCTCGATCGACCACGGAACGTATCACCGCGCCCGACGGCCCCAGCTGGTTCCCACCAGAACCAGCACACCTCCCACCAGACCCACCACACCCAGCCGTTCGCCGCCCACCGCGATCCCCACCGCCGCCGCCCACAGCGGCTCCGTGCCGAGCAGCAGGCTCACGCGCGACGGCGAGGTCCTGCGCACCGCCCACATCTGTACGAAGAAGGCGAAGAGGGTGCAGAACACGGAGAGGAAGAGCAGCCCCGCCCACTCGCGTACGCCGAAGTCCGCGGCGACGGACCACGGGCTCTCCCCCGTGCCCGCGCCGGCGAGGACCGCGAACACGGCCACGGCGGAGCCGAGTTGGACGGTGGTGAGGGAGAGCGAGTCGGCGTCCCGCACGGCCTTGATGCGCGACATCGCGAGGACGTGCACGGTGCGGGCGAGCGCCGCGAGCAGCATCAGGCCGTCGCCCGGCGAGGGCCGCGTGAAGCCGCCGCCCTGGGTCAGCAGGACCACGCCGAGCACGGAGAGTCCGGCCGCCGCGAGGAAGGCGCGCGGCGGCCGCTTCCGCGTCACCGCGGCCTCGGCGAGCGGCGTGAAGATCATGGTGAGGCTGATGATGAGGCCCGCGTTGGTCGCCGACGTGTGGACGACTCCGTAGGTCTCCAGGAGGAAGATCCCGCTCAGGATCAGCCCGAGCGTCCCCGCGCCGCGCCACTGCGGCGCCGTCAGCGCGCGCAGCCCTCGCCATCCCGCCGCCACGAGCGCCGGAAGCACGACGCCGAAGCGCAGCACCAGGACGGCGACGACGGTGTGCGTGGTCGTGATGCCCTTCGCCGCGAGATAACTGGCGCCCCAGACCACGGCCACCAGCAGGACGGGCAGATCGGTGAGCCAGGCGCGGCGCGCGGTGGGCGCGGCGGGGGCGGCGAGCGTCGACACGGGCGCGGTCTCCAACGGATACGGCGGTGTGGAGACTTCGGCGGCTCTCACGTGGGGCGATCACCGTATCCGGCGGTGCGCTCCGCGGGAAGTGCGGTACTCGTCCGCGGGTCCGTCGTGGCTGGTCGCGCGGTTCCCCGGAAATCGCTGTCCATTTCCCGCCAGCCACGGCGCGCGCCGGCCGCTTCTATTGAAGACGCAAGCACTTCTCCCGCTCTGTAGATGATGAGGTTTCGACATGTCTTCACTGACCGGCAAGACGGCTCTGGTCACCGGCGGCAGCCGCGGTATCGGCGCCGCGATCGCGTTGCGGCTGGCCCAGCAGGGTGCCGATGTCGCCATTACGTACGTCGCCGGGGAGACCGCCGCTCTCGATGTCGTCGCCAAGATCGAGTCGGCGGGGCAGCGGGGGTTCGCCATCAAGGCGGACGCGGCGGATCCCGGGGACGCGGCGGGCGCGGTGGAGCGCGCGGCGGATGATCTGGGCCGGCTCGACATCCTGGTGAACAACGCGGGCATCGGAGTGCTCGGCCCCATCGGGGACTTGGCGCTCTCCGATGTCGACCGGGTGCTCGCCATCAACGTCCGCGCGGTGTTCCTCGCCTCGCAGGCGGCGGCCGTGCGCCTTGCCGACGGGGGCCGGATCATCTCGACCGGCTCGGCTCTCGCGCGGTACGCCGGCGGGCCGGGCGGCACGCTGTACGCGATGAGCAAGGCGGCGCTCTCGGGGATGAGCAAGCCGCTGGCGCGGGAGCTCGCGGGGCGCGGGATCACGGTGAACGTGGTGCATCCCGGGGCGATCGACACGGACATGAACCCGGCGGACGGCCCGTTCGCCGATCCGCAGCGCGCGGCCACGGCACTGGCCCGCTTCGGCTCCGCCGACGAGGTGGCTTCGCTCGTCGCCTATCTGGCGGGGGACGACGCGGGGTTCATCACTTG
>NZ_SRIC01000185.1 GCF_004684775.1 Streptomyces sp. MZ04 | reverse complement strand
CCTGCTGGGGGGTGGACCTGCCGGGGGGCGGCTCATGTCAGTACGACACAGCCCCGCCCCTCCAGCCTCCGCAGGAGCTCGTCCGGTACATGGACCTCGTTCCAGCGCAGGTCCAGTTTCTCCACGGCGGGCAGCTCCGCGATCCAGTGCGGCAGCTCCCGCAGCCGGTTGGCGCGCAGGTCGACTCTCCGCAGCAGGGGCAGATCGCGCAGTGCGTCCGGTACGGCGGTGAACTCGTTCTCGCGCAGCTCCAGTTCACGCAACTGGCGCAGGTGGCGGAACGTGGCGGGGAGCGCGTTGAGGCGGTTGCCGCGCAGCCACAGTTCGCGCAGCGCCGTGAGGCCGCCGAGGGACGCGGGCAGTTCGGTCAGGCGGTTGTGCTGGGCGCGCAGTTCCACCAGGGCCGTGAGCGAACCCAGGGTGTCCGGCAGTGCGGCGAGCCGGTTCTCGCCCACGTTCAGATACGTCAGTCGCGTCAGCTTGCCCAGTGACTCCGGCAGCGAGGTGAGGTCGTTGTCGTGGAGGTAGAGGAAGCGGCTCAGGCCCGTCAGGTCGCCCAGCTCGGGCGGGACCGAGGCCAGCCGGTTGTGGCCCAGGTCCAGGGTGTGCAGCGCGGTCAGGGTGCCGATCCGCGCGGGCAGCCGCGTGAGCGCGTTGTCGGGCAGGAGCAGGACCTCAAGGGCCGGGTGTTGCCACACCTCGCCGGGGATCTCGCTCAGCCCGCCGTGCCAGTAGTTGAGTACGCGCTCGGCGCCGACCGTCACGTGAGGATCCCTTCGTCTCTTCCGCGAAGAGGCGACGTTAGCCAACCGGACCACTGTCGGCGAATCGGCTCTCCGCGGGCCGCGCGGGCGTAATCTGAAGTGCCTGAAGGCCAAGGCGTGCGCCGCGGGAAGCGCCCGGCGCACCACCGTGGCGGGGGGTGTCCCATGGTGCAGCACTTCAGTCACAGCAAGCGGATCCTCTTCGAGCGCGAGAGTGAACTGGCCGCCCTCGACGAGGCGTTGAGCGAGCTGACCGGGCTGCCGCGCGACGGCGCGGAACCCCCGGACCGGCGCCGCGGCGCGCTGATCTCCTTCGCGGGGCGCGCGGGCCTCGGCAAGACGTCCCTCCTCGCGGAGGCGAGACGACGCGCGGCCGGCAAAGGGTGCACAGTGGCGTCCGCGCGCGGCAGCGACCAGGAACAGCGCGTCGCCTTCCATGTGGCGCGCCAGCTGGTGCAGCCGCTGCTCGCCCCGGTCCCGGAAGCGGAACTGCACGCGGCGCTCGGCAGTTGGTACGCCATCGTCGGCCCCGCGCTCGGGCTCTGTGCCCCGTCGGACGGCGCGCCGCCCGACCCGCAGGGGCTGCGCGACGGGCTCGACTGGGTGCTCACCCATCTCGCCGTGCAGCGGGCCCCGTTGGTGGTCGTCCTGGATGACGCGCACTGGGCCGACGCCGAGTCGCTGAGCTGGCTCTCCGCCTTCGCGCCGCGCGCCGAGGCGCTGCCGCTGCTGCTGATCGTCGCCTACCGCCCCGAGGAACTGGCCGCCCATGCCGAGGAGTTCAGAGGACTGCCCGGGCGGGCGGGACAGCGGCCCATCGGTCTCGAACCGCTCAGCGCGGGCGCCGTCGCCCGCCTGGTCCGCGACACGCTCGGCGCCCGCGCCGACGACGCGTTCTGCCGCGAATGCTGGGCGGTCACCGCGGGCAACCCGTTCGAGGCGGTGGAGCTGACCGCCAAGGTGCGCGACCGCGGACTGATCCCCGACGAGGCCGCCGCGCACCTGCTGCGCGACCTCGTCGCCGCCGTCAAGGGCAGCGGTCTCGTCGCCCGCCTGGAACGCCTGGGCACATCCACCGTCCGGTTCGCCTGGGCCTGTGCCGTACTCGGCACCGAGATCTCCCCGGCCCTCGCCGCCGCCGTCGCGGGCATCGGCGAGCGGGAGGGCGCCGACTGCGCCGACCGGCTGCGCCGCGCCCGCGTCCTGACCGGCGCCGACCGGCTCGAGTTCGTGCACCCGCTGATCGCCACCGCCGTCTACCGCGCCATCCCCTGCGGGGTGCGCGTCGCCCTGCACGGCCAGGCCGCCTGGTCCGTCGTCAACGCCGGGTTCGGCGCGTCCGCCGCCGCGCGCCACCTCCTGGAAGTCCACCCCGACGGCGACACCTGGGTCGTGCAGCAACTGCGCGCCGCCGCCCGCGAGACCGTCCGGGCGGGCGCGCCCGACGCGGCCCGCCGCTATCTCGCCCGCGCCCTGCGCGAACCACCGCCCTGGGAGGACCGTGCCGCCGTCCTCTACGAACTGGGCTGCGCCTCACTGCTCACCGAGCCGGCGACGACCGTCAACCATCTGCGGGCCGCCCTCGAAGAACCCATCACGGACCCCGCCCTGCGCCACGGCATCGTGTACCGCCTCTCCCAGGTCCTCGCCCACTCCGACCGGCTCGACGAGGCCTCCGGCACCCTCGCCCGCGAGATCCGCCTGACCACCGACCCACGCGTACGGATCCGGATGCAGGCCGAGCAGTTGATGTGGGACGCCTTCCGCGCCGACGAACCCGACTCGCCCGCCCGCTCCCGGCGCCTGGCCCGCCTCGCCGACCGGCTGCCGGGCCGCGACCTCACCGAGCGGTACATCATCGGGCTCCGAGCCTGGGACGCCACACTGCGCGCCGAACCCGCGGGGACCGCCGTGCGCCACGCCGAGCGGGCCCTGGTCGGCGGGCTCGGCTGGGCGGAGGAGGACCGCGGCTTCGAGGTCCCCGTCCTGGTCGCCCTCACCTTCCTGTACGCCGACCGGCCTGGCCGCGCCGAGGAGCTGTTCGCCGCCGGGATCGCCGACTTCGAGCGGCAGGGCTGGCGCGGCGCCCATCTGTCCTTCGCGTACACCCTGCTCGCGTACATCCGCTTCCGGCGCGGGCGGCTCGCCGAGGCCGAGGACTTCGTGCGGGCCGGGCTGCGGATCGCCGAGCGGGTGGGTCCCGGCACCCCCGCGCACTGGTACGCGGTGGGCATCCTCATCGAGATCCTGCTGTCCCGCGGCCGGGTCGGCGCTGCCACGCGGACCGCCGAGCAGTACTCCTTCGGCGCGCCGTTCCCCGCGGCCGTCGTCTTCCCCGACGCGCAGGCCGTGCACGGCGAACTGCTCCTCGCGCGCGGGCTCACCGAGGACGCGGCCGCCGAACTCGCCGCGGCGGGCCGCCGCCTCGATCCGCGCGGCATGCGCAACCCGGCCTGGTGCCCCTGGCAGCTGCACCTCGCGCTCGCCGAGGCCGCCGACGCCCCCGAGCGCGCCCTTGCCACCGCGCACGAGGCGACCCGGCGGGCCCGCGGATTCGCCACCGCTTCGGCGGTCGGTCAGGCGCTGCGGATCAGCGCCGAGGTCTCATCGGGCTCGGCGCGCGTCAAGCTCCTCGAGGAGGCGGTCGGCCATCTGGAGCGCTCGCCCGCCGCGTACGAACTGGCCTGCGCGCTGGTGGCCCTGGGTGGTGAACTGCGCCGCGCCGGACGACCCAAGGAAGCCGCCGAGCCGCTCTACCGGGGGCTCGACTCGGCCGTCCAGTGCGGGGCCGACGGTCTGGTCGAGCGGGCCCGCGACGAGCTGGCGGCCGCCGGGCTGCGCCCCCGCCTGCTGCACAGCACCGAGACGGACACGCTCACCGCGCGCGAGCGCACCGCCGCCACGCTCACCGCCCGCGGCGAGCCCGTCGCCAGGATCGCCGCGGAGCTGCACACCGACGAGGCTGCCGTGGTGCGGATGCTCTCCGCCGTTTACCGGAAGGTGGGGACCGACCATGCTGGTCTCTCAGCTGCGCTGGGCGCGCCACTGGATGGGCGGTGATGGATCTGCGGGTCTGTGGGGCTTGTCGCTCCCCCAAGTTCTCGGCTTCGCTCGAACAGGGGGGACCCCCTCCGCGGCGGAGCCGCACATGTCACAGCCCCGCGCCCCTTACGGGGCGCTGACCTCCGACGGAGTGGTATCGCGCCCTCCGCTTGGCCGGTGCCCAACCGTGCCGCCCCCGCGCCGACAAGCGCCGCGGGCCACGTACCATTGGCGCATGTCCTTCCTCCGCCGCCGCAGCTCCGCCACTCCCGCGGGCCCGGACTTCGATGTCCTGGCCATGGATCCCGGTGACTGGCCCGGCAATCTCGGCGCGGGCCTGCTGCCCGCACCCGACGGCAGCTGCCAGGGTGTCTTCCTGCGCTACGACCTCTTCGGCGGCCGCGGCCCGGCGATGATCATCGGCAATCTGCCCGAGGGCTCCCCGGCCCGCGAGACGGCCGCCGGCGAGGTGCCCTTCGAGGTGGCCCAGCTGATGCTCGCGCTGGAGAACGACGAGGAGATCACCGTCGTCACCACCGAGGACATGCCGGTGATGCAGGGCGACAACCTCCTGATCGTGCGCCGCCTCAAGCTCTCCGAAAGCCGCATCTCCTGCGTGCAGTTCGACCGCAGCGACGGCGTCCTCGTCACCATCGCCGCCTGGGACCGGCCGATCACCGACGATCTGTACGCACTGCTCAAGCCGCTGCCCGCGGAGCTTTTCCAGCAGGGCTGAAGGCAGCAGGGCTGAAGGCAGCAGGGCTGAAGGGCCTCCGACCGAATCCGTCTCACTCCGCCTGACTCCGTCCAAGTACCCACCCCTTACGTCCAAGGGGTGGGTTTGTTGTGTGTCTTGCCACTGAGTCATCGGACTTTTAACGTGACCGGTCATGACTCCTGGGATCTCACGAAGAACCACCATGAAGTCCGCCGTCGGCGGGGCGGCCGTACTGGCGACGGGTGGAGGCATACCGGCCGACACCGCGGGTGCGGCCGAGCGTCGCCGCGATACATCCGATGAATCGCTGCTCTGGTATGCGGCACCCGCCGCCGACTGGGAGCGCGAGGCCCTCCCCATCGGCAACGGCGCGCTCGGCGCCATGGTCTTCGGCACCCTCGCATCCGAGCGGCTCCAGTTCAACGAGAAGACCCTGTGGACCGGCGGTCCCGGCTCCCGCGACGGCTACGACTTCGGCAACTGGCGCGAGCCCCGCCCCGGCGCCCTCGACGCCGTACGTGAAGAGCTCGACGCGAAGGGCAGCCTCGGCCCCGACGCCGTCGCGGCGAAGCTCGGCCAGCCGCGGCGCGGCTACGGCGCCCACCAGACCTTCGGCGACCTGCACCTCGACATACCGGGCGCCCCGGAGACCCCCGACGCCGGCTACCGCCGGTCCCTCGACCTCCGCAGGGGCCTGGCGACCGTCACGTACACCCACCAACAGGTCCGCCACGAGCGGGAGTTCTTCGCCGGCAACCCGGACGGTGTGCTCGTCGGGCGCCTGACGGCGGACCGCCCCGCGAGCGTCACCTGCACCCTGCGCTACACCTCGCCACGCACCGACTTCACCGTGCAGGCCGACGGCGACCGGATGACCGTACGCGGTGAACTCGCCGACAACGGGCTGAAGTTCGAGGCGCAGATCCGGGTCGTGCACCAAGGCGGCACGCGCACCGCGAACGCCGACGGCAGCATCACCGTCAGTGGCGCCGACCACGTCTGGTTCGCGCTCGCCGCCGCCACCGACTACGCCGACACCTACCCCGACTACCGCGCCGACGACCCGCACGCCGCCGTCACCCGCACCGTCGACGAGGCCGTCGCCCGAGGCCACGGCGCGCTGCGCTCCCGCCATCTGCGCGACCACGGCGACCTGTTCGGCCGCGTCGCCCTCGACATCCGCCAGTCCATGCCCGCAGACGTCCCGACCGACCGCCTGCTCAAGGAGTACGGGGGAGGGGCGAGCGCGTCCGACCGCGCCCTGGAAGCCCTCTTCTTCCAGTACGGCCGCTACCTCCTCATCGCCTCGTCGCGCGCGGGATCGCTGCCCGCCAACCTCCAGGGCGTGTGGAACAACAGCACCACCCCGCCCTGGTCGGCCGACTACCACACCAACATCAACCTCCAGATGAACTACTGGCTCGCCGAGGCCGCGGGCCTCCCCGAGACCACCGCACCGTACGACCGCTTCGTCGAGGCACTGCGCGCTCCCGGACGGCGTACGGCCAAGGAGATGTTCGGCTCCCGGGGCTGGGTCGTGCACAACGAGACCAACCCCTACGGATTCACCGGGGTGCACGACTGGTCCACCGCGTTCTGGTTCCCCGAGGCCGCCGCCTGGCTCACCGCACAGCTCTACGAGCACTACCGCTTCGGCGGCTCCACGGACTATCTGCGCTCCACCGCCTACCCGGCGATGAAGGAGGCAGCCGAGTTCTGGCTCGACAATCTGCGCACCGACCCGCGCGACGGCACCCTCGTCGTCACCCCCAGCTACTCGCCCGAACACGGCGACTTCACCGCGGGCGACTCCATGGCCCAGCAGATCGTCCACGACCTGCTCACCAACACCCTGGAAGCCGCCCGCGTCCTCGGCGACTCGGCCGCCTTCCGCGCCGAACTCGAGAAGACCCTCGGCAAGCTCGACCCCGGCCTGCGCATCGGCTCCTGGGGTCAACTCCAGGAGTGGAAGGCCGACTTGGACGACAAGACCGACGGCCACCGGCACGTCTCCCACCTCTACGCCCTGCACCCCGGACGCCAGATCGAGCCGGGCGGCAAGTGGGCCGACGCGGCGAAGGTGTCGCTGACCGCGCGCGGCGACGGCGGCACCGGCTGGTCCAAGGCGTGGAAGGTCAACTTCTGGGCACGCCTGCACGACGGCGACCACGCGCACAAGATGCTGAGCGAGCAGCTCAAGTCCTCCACGCTGCCCAACCTCTGGGACACCCACCCGCCGTTCCAGATCGACGGCAACTTCGGTGCGACATCGGGCGTCGTGGAGATGCTCCTGCAGAGCCAGCACGACGTCATCGAGGTGCTGCCCGCACTGCCCGCGAGCTGGCCCGAGGGATCGGTGCGCGGACTGCGGGCGCGCGGCGGGGCACTGCTCGACATCGAGTGGTCGGGCGGGCGCGCCACGCGCATCGTGCTCACCGCCTCGCGGACCCGCGAACTGACCGTGCGCAGCGGCCTGTTGAGCGGCGGCGAGAAGACGTTCAAGGCGAAGGCGGGGGAGCGGTACGTCTTCGACTGAGCCGCCGTCAGTTCAGCCCGCGCATAAGTCGGGGCCGGGCCTGCCCCCACGCAGACCCGGCCCCGACTGTCCTTGGCGGCTCTAGGAGCCCGACGGCACCACCCGTACGTCGGCCGCCCGCACATACGCCACGCGGTGCCCGAACTGGACCTCGTAGTACGTGTCCTTGCCGCGCACCACCTTGTGCGGCGCCGTGTCGAACGTCGGGGCGTAGAAGTACTCGCCCGGCATCTTGTCGCCGACCGCGTACTTCTGGCCGGACAGGAGCTTGTACGGCAGCGGTGTCACCGGCTGCGCCGGGACGCCCGCCGGGTACGCCTCCTTCTCCGGGTAGGCGCGACCGTAGACCGGGACGCTGTCCGCCCCCGCCTTCGGCGTGATCACGGGACCGGACGCGTCGAGGGCGGTCGGCTGCTTCTTCGGGTTCTTGAACCACGCCTTCTGGCCCAGGTACCAGACGGCCGTCCAGTCGCCCTTGCGCTCGGCGACCGCGTACTGCTGGCCGGTGGAGAGCCGGGCGCCGACGTCGTTCACGCCGATCGTCGAGTCACCGCCGCCGGGCCGCAGGCCGATGTCCTTGATCAGCGGTGCGTCGTCGCGCGGCTCGGTGTGCACGCGCACCGCGGCCGATCCGTGGGTCTCGCACTTCTCGCCCGGCTTCACACAACCCGTGTACTCCGGCCGGTTCTTGGCGTACTCGGGCGCCACCGTCACCAGGCCGCCGTCCGGGCCCGCCGTGCGCACGAACGGCTTGCCCATCAGTGTGAAGTAGTGCTGCCAGTCCCAGTAGGGGCCGGGGTCGGTGTGCATGCCCGCGATCGTCGACGGCACCGTGCCCTGGACGTTGTCGTGACCGATGATGTGTTGGCGGTCCAGCGGGATGTCGTACTTCTTGCCGAGGTACTTCACCAGGCGGGCCGACGAGCGGTACATCGCCTCCGTGTACCAGCTGTCGGGCTGCGCGAGGAATCCCTCGTGCTCCAGGCCGATCGACTTGGCGTTCACGTACCAGTTGCCCGCGTGCCAGGCGACGTCCTTGGCCTTCACATGCTGGGCGATGTGCCCGTCGGTGGAGCGCAGGGTGTACTGCCACGACACATAGGTGGGGTCCTGCACCAGCTTGAGGACGCCTTCCCAGCGTCCCTCGGTGTCATGGATGACGATCGTGTCGATGCTCTGGCTCTTGGGGCGGTTCGACAGATCGTGGTTGCCGTAGTCGTCGCTGCCGTCCGGAGCCTTGAACTCCTCGTACGGCGCGGGGATCCACTCGCACGCCACGGTCGACGGGCACTCGGTCGCGCCCGCGGCCGCCTTCCGCAGCCCCATGCCGCGCATCTGCGCCGCGTCCGGCCGCAGGCCGCTGTCCGCCGCGAGCGTCACACGCTGCCCGGCGTCCGTGGTGCGCGCCTGGCCGTCGCGGATGACCGCGAACACGTCATTGGCGTACGTCGCCGCCGTGGCCCGGTCGTCGGCGCCGGAGAAGCGGGCGATCGCGCCGTACCAGTCGGCAGGGTCCTCGCTCAGCGGCTTGCCGAGCTTCTTCTGAGCGGCGGCCAGCAGGGCGGCTCCACCGCGTACGTTGGCCGCGGGGTCGGTGCGCAGGCGCTCGGCGGACAGGCCGCTGAGTTCGGCTGCGCGGGGCAACGTCTTGAGCCGGGCGGGGAGTTGGGAGTTCTCCGGCACCTCGGCCGTCGGATCCCTCGCCTCCTTGGGCTTCAGTACGCCCCGTGAGGCGTCGCCGCGGGGGTCCTCCGTGCCCTCGCTGTGGTGCGGGGCGGCGGCGATGGCGGTGCGCGCGTCGGTCAAGTGCATCGGGCCGTAGCCACCGGTGACGCTCGGCGCGCCGCCGTGCGCGTCCCAGCGCGACTGCAGATAGGAGACGCCGAGCAGCACGCTGCGCGGCACCTGGTACTCGGCGGCGGCGGAGGCGAAGGCGTCCTGCAGCCGGGCCGACGCGGCAGGGGCGGCGGCGCCGGACGACGGCGCGGCACCGAGCAGCGGGACCAGCAGACCGGCGGAGACAAGGGCGCCCGCGGCCCTGACGGAGCGTCTGCGGGTGGCAGGGGTGCGGGCGGTGGCGGATCCTCGCAATGCAGCCTCCTGGGACGATGAAGCGTGATGGGGCGTGCGGGGCCGGGCGTGCGTCAGTGGTACCGGCTCCCCGACGATCCGTCAATCATGCCCAGGAACAAGGATTTCCCATGTCAGCGCCGGTCCCGGCGGGTTTCCGCCCAGGAGGCCGTACGGCCTGCGACGCGTCAGTGGAATGGACCAATGAGCAGCGGGAACACGGCGTGACCACAAGGCGGACACCCGGCCCCTGTCAGAGGTCCGGTCCACCTGTTCGGGGGACTGTTCGAGGGAGAGGAGCACCACCGCTCAGCCTGGTGGTGTCACACCCAGGATGAGCCGACCCTGTCGGCCGCCGGACGGGACGTACATCATGGTGATCATGACGAACAGCACGCACACCATGCAGGCCATGACCATCCCCGAGTTCGGCACCGCGGACGTTCTGCGCCTCGCCGATGTGAAGACCCCCGAGCCCGGTCCGGGGCAGGTGTCGATCGATGTGGCGTACGCGGGCGCCAACTTCGCCGAGGTCCTCTTCCGGCAGGGCGTGGTGGACGTACCGCTGCCCTTCGTGCCCGGCATCGAGGTGTCCGGTCACATCCGGGCGCTGGGCGAAGGCGTCGAGGGGCTGGCCGTGGGACAGCCGGTCGCCGCCCTGACCATCGTCGACGGCGGCGGCTACGGCGAGGTCGTGACCACGGCGGCGGAGCTCGTCGCCCCGCTGGACGGCTCCGGCCTCGGCCTCGACGTCGCCGCGGTGCTTCCGTCGAACAGCACCACCGCGTTCCTGGTGCTCGAGCGGGTGGCCCGGCTGCGGCGCGGTGAGAGCGTCCTGGTGCACGCGGCCGCCGGCGGCGTGGGCAGTCAGCTCGGCCAGGTCGCCCGGCTGCTCGGCGCGGGCCGGATCGTCGGCACGGTGGGCAGCG
The DNA here is from genome assembly GCF_004684775.1 of Streptomyces sp. MZ04. Classification (GTDB taxonomy): domain Bacteria; phylum Actinomycetota; class Actinomycetes; order Streptomycetales; family Streptomycetaceae; genus Streptomyces. Next base: position 6,787 of record NZ_SRIC01000185.1, on the reverse strand, counting down.
CGGCCAAGGTCGATGTCGCCAAGGGCTTCGGATACGACGAGGTGATCCTGCGCGACGAGCTCGCCGGCGCGGGCGAGTTCGACATCGTGGTCGACATGGTCGGCGGGCCCGCCCGCCGGGCCGGCCTTGACGCGCTCGCCCCGATGGGACGGCTGATCGCCATGGGCAACGCCTCCGGCGCCGACGACGTCGCGGTCCCCGCCAACGAGCTGTGGTTCACCAACAAGACGGTCTCCGGCTTCAACCTGGCCGCGTTCTCCGGAGTCTTCCCCGCCGAGGCGGGCCGTGCGCTGCGCCGCGCGATCGCCGCGGCCGCGAGCGGGGAGCTGCGCGTGCGTGTCGAGGAACTGCCGCTGGCCCGGGCCGCCGAGGCGCACCGCCGCATCGAGTCGGGGTCCACCACCGGCAAGCTGGTGCTCGCGGTGGGAGCCGCCGGAACGGTCTGAGACGGGGCTGGGGGGGCGGGCATGAACTCACTCGGGCTCTGACCGACCCGCATGCCGATCGACCTGCCGCCCCACCTCGCGCGCCTCGTCGGTCAGCATCTGAAGCCTGGCCTCGGCCTGGTCCGCGCGGGCCTGGATGCGTGCCGTGTCGTCGGCGATGACCCGGCACGCCAGATCCATGGCGGTGTCGACGTCTTCGGGGGAACCGCGCTCAGCCAGCTCCTCCAGGGCGCTCTTCACCGCGGGGATGCCGCCGCGTGCGTGGATGTCGTTCCAGAACTCATAGTCCATCCGGGCATTTTGACGCATCGGCCGGGCTGCTCGTGGGCTGACGCCCGCGGCCGGTGGCGCAGGTCACATCGCCGCGCCGTCACAGGGGTCGAGGGGTCGGCGTCTTGTGTGCGTTCGGTGCCGCTGTCGCCGCAGCGGCTGCACGCAATGTCACGAGTGAGGACGAGTCATGGAACCCCGTTTCAACCTGCTCGACAGCCCGACCGCCGCGAAGGTCGCCAAGCGCTTCTACCACTCCTCGTCGGCCCTCGAGGAGTCGACGCTGCCCAAGGCGCTGCGGGAACTGGTGGGCGTGCGGGTCGGCCAGCTCAACGCCTGCGGACTCTGCATCGACATCCACACCAAGGAGGCCGCGCTCGCCGGTGAGACCACGCGGCGGCTCAACCTGGTCGCCGGGTGGCGCCACAGCACCGTGTTCACCGAGGCCGAGCGGGCCGCGCTCGCGCTCACCGAGGAGGGCACCGAGCTCGGCCGGCACGGCGTGTCCGACGAGACCTGGGCGGCGGTGCGCAAGCACTTCGACGACGATCAGGTCGGTGCGCTGGTCTGCCTGATCGCCCTGATCAACGCGTCCACCCGGATGAACGTGATCGTGCACAACCCGGGCGGTTCGTACGAGCCCGGCATGTTCGCCGCGCTCGACTGACCGGCGTACGCCCCCCGGCCCGGCCCGGGATCGTCCGATCCGGGCCGGGCCCGAGCCGCCTCACCCCTTGACCGTGTTCAGGGTGTGGCCGGCTCCAGGGGAGTCGTGCGGGTGGATTCCAGGTGCAGTTTGAGCGCCGTGAGCGTGGCGCGCATCCCGCGTTCGTTGTGGTCGGCGCGGGGGCCCGTGCGCAGGCCCGCCTCACCGAGACGAGTCACCACGCTCCCGAAGGGCCCGACGCGCAGATCGCGCCAGGTCTGCTCCACGAGTGTGCCGCTCTCGGTGGGTGTGAGCGTGAAGCTCCAACGGGCCAGCGGCACAACCGCCTTGACCTCCCAGGCCAGGGCGCGACCGGGCTCGGCCCGGGTGATGGCGCAGCGGGTGGCCCAGCGGGCGCGGTCCTTGCGGTTGGTGCCCACGAACCGGGCGCCGACCGCGGCCCGCGTCGCGCCGCCGATCCAGTGTCCGCCGGTGCACTCGGGGCTCCACTCGCCCATCCTGGTCACATCGGCCAGGGCCGTCCACGCCTCGTCCGGGGTGACCGCGATCTCTTCTCGTACGGTCACGGTCCTGCGCTTGCCCATGATGCTTCCCTCGCTCTTCTCGCCCCGCGCCACGACCAGGGTGCCGCGCGCGGGCACCAGCGTGACATGCCGCATCCGCGGCTTCTCCGGGGCCGGGTCCGGCACGGTCAGATCGGTCCGCTCCAGCACCTCACGGATGATCACTTTCATTTCGAGCAGGGCGAGTTGGGCGCCGACGCAGTAGCGCCGGCCACCGCCGAAGGGCATCCACGACTGCTGTGCGCGGGCGGCATCCTCGCCGAGGAAGCGTTCGGGCCGGAACTCCTCCGGCCGCGGGAAGGCTTCCGGGTCCCGGTGGATCAGGGAGATCAGAGGTCCGGCGTACCAGCCCGCCGGCACCTCGTACGCGCCGAGCTTCAGCGGGACGTCGAGCAGCCGCGGAGCGTCGTACACCACCGGCCGGGAGCGCAGCGCTTCCTTGACGACGGCCTCCAAGTACCGCTCGTCCGCGCCGAGTTCGAGCTCGGCGCGGAGCTTCGCGAGGACGTCAGGGGTGCGCAGGAGGCGCTCGAAGGCCCAGGCGAGCCCTGTCGCCGTGGTCTCGTGCCCGGCCTCGAGCAAGGTGATCAGCTCGTCACGCAACTCCTGGTCGCCGAGGGGAGCGCCGTCCTCGTCGCGGGCTTCCAGGAGACGGGAGAGTACGTCGGTCGCGCCGGGCACCGGCTCGCGGCGCCGCCGCGCGATCTCCTCGTACAGGATCGTGTCCACCGCGTCGCGCACCCGCAGGAACCGTGTGGTCGGCAGGAACGTCATCCGGCGCAGCACGGGGGAGGTCTGGGTCCAGGAGCTCACCCGTGGCGGGGTCATGAGGAGCGCCGCCGAACCGCCGACCTCGATCAACTCCGGGATCAGGGCGCGCAGTCGGTCCAGGCGGGTGGCGTCGCGGATGCCGAAGACCAGGCGCAGGATGACTTCGAGGGTGATGTTCTGCAGGCCATCGCGCAGGACTAACGGCCGGTCGTGCGGCCAGCGCGCGATCTCCGCGGCGGCGATGTCGGCGATCTCCTGCCGGTAGCGGGCGATGGACTTGCCGTGCAGCGGCGGACTGAGCAGCCGCCGGTGCCGCCACCACGGGTCGCCGTCCAGGCTGAGCAGGGAATGCTTGCCGACCATCGGCTCCAGGAACTGCCGCCGCACCTCGCCGGCGCGCCCGCCGCCCGCGTCGACGGCGTAGATCTCCGCCGCCAACTCGGCGTTCGTGACCAGCACTTCGGGCGGGAATCCGAGGAAGTGGACCTGGAACGCGGGCCCGTACCGCCGCTGGGCGGCGCGCGTGAAGCGGCCCGGCGCGGCAAGGAACAGCGCCGTCTGGAGCGGCGCGGGCAGGCGCGGGCCCGGAGGCGGAGAGGCGGGAGTCATCGGCAAGCACGCTCCTCGTCTGTGAGGTCGAGGCGAAGGTCCGAACGGTCGGCGGAGTCTGAACAGCCAACAGAGTCTGAACAGTCAACAGGGACTGAACAGTCAACAGGGACTGAACACTTGTACTGTACGGATGTGCGGCACGGCTGTATAGATTGGGCCCATGCCGAAGCAGCCCTCATCCGCAGCGCTCACACCCACGCCCGTGCCGAAGGCGAGAAGCCACCGCGACAAGATCCTGGACGGGGCGCTCGTCTGCCTTCAGGAGAAGGGGTACGCGCGCACGACGGCGCGTGACGTCGCCGAGGCGTCCGGCGCCGGACTCGGCTCGATCGGCTATCACTTCGGCGGGATGGAGGGCCTGCTCGACGAGGCGCTCGGCCGGTGCTTCGAGGTGTGGACGGCCCGCGTGCGCGACGCGGTGTCCGCGAGCGCCGGTCAGGGTCCTCGGGCGCAATTGGAGTCGGCGCTCGTCGCGCTGATCGACTCGTACGACGAACTGCGGCCCATGGTGGTCAGCTACATCGAGGCGTTCCCGCCGGCCGCGCGGTCCGCCGCCCTGCGCGAGCGGCTCGCCGCCGGTTACGCGCAGGCGCGCCGGGCCGGGTACGCGATGACCGCCGACGCCTGCGCCGAGCTGGGCATCGCGCCGCCTCCCGGTGCCGAGGTGCTCTCGTCGGTGGTCATCGCGCTGTGCGACGGCCTGATGCTGCAGTGGATCGTCGATCCGGAGGCCACGCCGGACGCGCACGAGGTCCTGGACGCGCTGACGCTGATTGCCCCGTTCCTCACGCCTGCGGACTGAGCCCGTCGGCGGCCGTCCGCGCGGCCTCGGCCGGGTCCGTCGCCGTGCCGCGCTCGTACGCCTCCGTGAAGGCCTCCCGGCCCAGGGCGGCGAGCGCCCCCGCGGTGACCCGGTCGACGTCGGCCCGCTCGGACTCCGGCAGCGGGGCGTGCACGCTGCGGCGCGCCGCGGTCGCCGCGCCGAGCAGCAGGGCCGCGTGCCGGGCGCCTGTTTCACCGCTCAGAGCCACCGCACCTGCCAGGCCCTCCAGGGAGAGGGCCAGAGCGCGCGGCTCTCCGAGGGAGAGCGCGAGCCGCAGGCCCCGCAGCTGGTGTTCCGTCGCTCCCGGTCCGTCGCCGCGCAGCTCGGCGACGAGGCCGAGCTCCGTGCACAGCAGGTGGGCCCCGGCCTCCGATGACGGGTATCCATCGCGCAGCCGCGACAGGTACGTCTGGGCTCCGTCGAGGTCGCCGGACCGGCGTGCGCCGAGGGCGAGCCCCATCAACGCGTGGACCTCGCCGTACAAGTAGCCCTGTTCGACGGCCAACCGCCGCGCCCGCTCGTGCAGTTCGCGTGCCCGGTCCCACTCCCGTGCCGGAAGGGCGAGCCTGCCGAGACCGGAGAGCCGAGCGGAGACCTCGCTCGCAAGCCCCAGCTCCTCCGCGATGCCAAGCCCTTCCTGCTGGCGGCGCTCGGCCCCGCCGTAGTCGCCCCTGATCTCGGCGAGCGCGGCGAGCGGCGTCACGGTCTGCAACTCGCCCCAGCGGTCGCCGAGTTCACGGAACAGCTCGGCACCGCGCGGTCCGTCGCGCTCGACGGCGGCGAGGTCGCCGCGGGCCAGTGCGAGCATCGCGCCCAGCGCGAGCGCGGCGGCGGTGCCCCATCGGTCGCCGGTGGCGGTGCAGTGGTCGAGCACCTGCCGGTTGATCGGTTCGCCGGCGGCGGGGTCGCCGGAGCTGAACAGCGCGTACGCGTAAAGCCATGGGGCCCGGCCGTGGTGCTGGACGGACGCCTCGAGCGACGGCGTGGGCCGAGGCGTCGATTCCCCGGTCAGCAGGGCGAACGCCGCGTGCAGCAGCCGCGGTTCGGCCGCCGTGGCATCGACCGCACACACCGCGGCCAGGGCGTTGCGCGCCTCGTTGAGTCGGCCGCGCAGCAGCCACCACCAGGACAGCGCGGTGGCGAGGCGCACCGCGTTGTCCGTCCCCTCGGTGGCCGCGCGCCGGATCGCGTGGTCGAGGGCCTCCCGCAGGTTGGCGGCTTCGGCGTCGAGGCGCGCGAGCCACTCGCGTTGTGCGGCGCCGCGCAGGTGCGGGTCGGCGAGCTCGGCCAGCTCCAGGTAGTGGCTCACGTGCCGATCGCGTACGCAGCTGACGTCCGCCGTCTCGTCCAGGCGCTCCACCGCGTACGCCGCAACGGATTCGAGCAGCCGGTAGCGGGGAGCGGCGCCGGCGATTCCGTCAGCCATGAACACCAGGGACCGGTCGACAAGCCGGGCCAAGAGATCCAGAACCTCGGCACGCTCCACGTCGCCGCCCCCGCAGACCGCTTCGGCGGCGTCCAGGGTGCAGCCGTCGCGGTGGACGGCGAGGCGGCACAGCGCGGTCCGCTCGGGCGGCGTGAGCAGCTCCCAGCTCCAGTCGATGACTGCCCGCAAGGTCCGCTGCCGGGCGGGCGCGCCGCGCTGTCCGGCGGTGAGAACCCGGAAGCGGTCACCGAGACGTACGGCCAACTCCCTTACGCCCAGGGCGCGGACGCGGGTGGCGGCCAGCTCGAGGGCGAGCGGGATGCCGTCAAGCCGGCGACAGATCTCCGCAACGGCATCCCGCGTCGCGGTATCGGCGCCGTCAAGCGTGAATCCGGGTGCCGAGGCGGTGGCACGCTCCACGAACAGCCGCACAGACTCCGGGAGTTGCAGCGGTTCCACGGCGTACACCGACTCGCCCGCCAGCCCCAACGGCTCCTGACTCGTGGCCAGAACGCGCAGCCCCGGGGCGGCGCCGAGCAGCAGCCCGGTCAGCCCGGCGACCGGCTCCACAACATGTTCGCAGTTGTCGAGGACGAGGAGGAGCCGCCGGTCGCGCAGGGCGGCGGCGAGACGTTCGGCAGGCGGCGTACCGAGGCCGGGAAGCCCGACGGGAGCGTCCTCCCGGATACCGAGCGCGGCGGAGACCACGGGTACGAGGTCATCGACGCAGTCCCCGCGCCGACCGGCGAGCTCGACGAACCACACCTCGCCGACGTCACGCACGCACCGCCGGGCGGCTTCGACAGCAAGCCGCGTCTTCCCGACACCCCCCGGCCCACTCAACGTCACCAGCCGCGCGCCCCCCAGGAGCTGCCACACCTCATCCAGCGCCAGCTCCCGCCCGACCAACCCGGTGATCGGCGCGGGCAGCACGCCCCCGGACTCCACCGGGCCCGGAACCTCCCGCGCACCAGAGCCACGCCCACGACCAGAGCCACCAGCGCGGCCCACACCGCCTGCGAGACCGGTGCCGCCTGCTCGCCCCGCGTCACCCATGAGGCCCATGCCGTCCGCGCTGCCCGAGCTGTCCGCGTCGCCCGTGTCGTCCGTGCCGCCGACACGGCCTGAACCACCCGCGTCACCTACGCGGCCATCACTCGCGTCGCCCGCGCCCCCCACGCGCCCCGCGCCTGTCTCTTATACACATCT
>NZ_SRIC01000184.1 GCF_004684775.1 Streptomyces sp. MZ04 | reverse complement strand
CGTCGCCGCCGTCGTCCAGGATCATGTTCGGGCCGCCGGTGGGGGTGTTCGGCCAGGTCAGCGCCTGCTCCGTGCACCACCAGTACTCCTCCAGGGTCTCGCCCTTCCAGGCGAAGACCGGGATGCCTGCGACGGCGACGGCGGCGGCCGCGTGGTCCTGGGTCGAGAAGATGTTGCAGGAGACCCAGCGGACCTCCGCGCCCAGGGCGGTCAGGGTCTCGATGAGGACGGCGGTCTGCACCGTCATGTGCAGCGAGCCCATGATGCGGGCGCCGGCCAGCGGCTGCGCGTCGGCGTACTCCCTGCGGAGGGCCATCAGGCCGGGCATCTCGTGCTCGGCGAGAGTGATCTCCTTGCGGCCGAACTCGGCGAGGGAGAGGTCCGCGACCTTGAAGTCGGTGAAGTCAGCGCTGGGCTGCGAGGACATGCTGGGTGCTCCTTGAGTTCAGTACGTTGCGGTGGATCTCGAGCGTCGCCGTCGATCGGTTGAGCGTGATGTAGTGCAGTCCGGGGGCGCCTTCGGCCAGCAGCCGCTCGGCCATGGCGGTGGCGTACGCGACGCCGACGCGGCGGCCTTCGGCGGGGTCGTCGCGCGCGGTGTCCAGGCGGTGGGCCAGCTCTTCGGGGAAGGCGGCGCCGCTCAGCTCGGCGAAGCGGGCGATCTGCCGTACGTCGGTGGCCGGCATGATCTCCGGGATGATCGGGGTGTCGCAGCCCGCGGCGGCCACCCGGTCGCGCAGCCGCAGATAGTCCTCGGCCCGGAAGAACATCTGGGTGATCGCGTAGTCGGCGCCCGCCCGGCACTTGGCGACGAAGTGCCGGATGTCGCTCTCCCAGTCCGGTGAGCGCGGATGGCGTTCGGGGAAGGCGGCCACGCCGACGCTGAAGTCTCCCGACTCCTTGACCAGACGCACCAGTTCATGGGCGTGGGCGAAGCCGTCGGGGTGCGGGATCCAGGGGGCGTTCGGGTCGCCGGGCGGATCACCGCGCAGTGCCAGGACATCCCGGACGCCTGCGTCGGCGTACTGGCCGATGATGTTGCGCAGCTCGGCCACCGAGTGGCCGACGGCGGTCAGATGGGCGACGGGACGCAGGGTCGTCTCGGCCGCGATCCGCTTGGTCACCTCGACGGTACGGTCCCTGGAGGAGCCGCCCGCCCCGTAGGTGACGGACACGAACGCCGGGGCGAGGGGCTCGATCCGGCGGATCGCCTGCCACAGGGTGCGGGCTCCGGCGTCGGTCTTCGGCGGGAAGAACTCGAAGGAGAACGACGGGGTCGCCCGGTCGAGAACGTCGCGCAGGGTGGTCACTCCCGGCCTCCGGCGTTGAAGTAGCTGGCCTCGGGGTGGTGCAGGACGATGGCGTCGGTGGACTGTTCGGGGTGCAGCTGGAACTCCTCGGAGAGCTGGACGCCGATCCGCTCCGGCCGGAGCAGTTCGGCGATCTTGGCTCGGTCCTCCAGGTCGGGGCAGGCCGGGTAGCCCAGGGAGTAGCGGCAGCCCTGGTACTCGGTACGGAACATGCCGTCGGTGGTGTCCGGATCGGCCCCGGAGATACCGAGTTCGGCGCGTACGCGTGCGTGCCAGTACTCGGCGAGCGCCTCGGCCAACTGGACGGACAGGCCGTGCAGTTCGAGGTAGTCGCGGTACGAGTCGGCCGCGAACAGCTCGGCGGCGGCCTCACCGATCTTCGAGCCGACGGTGACGACCTGCAGCCCGACCACATCGACCTCGCCGGACTCCTCCGATCGGAAGAAGTCCGCCAGGCACAGGCGGCGGCCGCGGCGCTGACGCGGGAAGGTGAACCGCGTGCGCTCGCTGCCCTGCTCGTCCAGGAGGATCAGGTCGTCGCCCTTGGAGACGCACGGGAAGTAGCCGTGCACGACGGCCGCTTCCAGCAGGTTCTCGGTCTGGAGCCGGTCGAGCAGACCGCGCAGCCGCGGGCGGCCCTCGCTCTCGACCAGTTCCTCGTACGTGGCGGACGTGGCGGACATGGCGGACGTGGCGGACGACGGGCCTGCGCTGCCGCGTGATCCCTTGAGGCCCCACTGGCCTTTGAAGAGGGCGGCCTCGTCAAGCCAGGACGCGTACTCCTTGAGCTGGATGCCCTTGACTACGCGGGTGCCCCAGAACGGCGGCTCGGGAATGGGGTTGTCGACGGCGACGTCCGAGCGGGCGGGGCCCTCGTCCTCGTTGACCTCCAGGACGGGCGTGCTCCTCTTGGCCACGCGGCGCTGTTTGAGTTCGGGGAGGGTCGCTCCGGGGACTCCGCGCTTGACCGCGATGAGGGCGTCCATCAGGCGCAGGCCCTCGAACGCGTCGCGGGCGTAGCGCACTTCGCCTTCGTAGATCTCGTGCAGATCCTGCTCTACATACGCACGGGTGAGCGCGGCGCCGCCGAGGATCACCGGGAAGTCGGCCGCCATCTTGCGCTGGTTGAGCTCCTCCAGGTTCTCCTTCATGATCACCGTCGACTTCACCAGGAGACCGGACATGCCGATGACGTCGGCGCGGTGCTCCTCGGCGGCGTCCAGGATCGCGGCGACGGGCTGCTTGATGCCCAGGTTGACCACGTTGTAGCCGTTGTTGGACAAGATGATGTCGACCAGGTTCTTGCCGATGTCATGGACGTCGCCACGGACCGTGGCCAGCACGATCGTGCCCTTGCCCTCCGCGTCCGACTTCTCCATGTGCGGCTCGAGATGAGCCACCGCGGTCTTCATGACCTCGGCCGACTGCAGCACGAACGGCAGCTGCATCTGCCCGGAACCGAAGAGCTCACCGACGACCTTCATGCCCTCAAGCAGGGTGTCGTTGACGATGGCCAGGGCCGGCCGCTCGGTGAGCGCCTCGTCGAGGTCGGCCTCCAGGCCGTTCTTCTCACCGTCGATGATGCGCCGCTGCAGGCGCTCGTCCAGCGGCAGAGCGAGGAGTTCCTCGGCCTTGCCCGCCTTCATCGACTTGGTGGAGACGCCCTCGAACAGCTCCATGAGCCTTTGCAGCGGGTCGTAGCCCTCGGAGCGCCGGTCGTAGATCAGGTCATGCGCGACCTTCACCTGCTCGTCGTCGAAGCGCGCGATCGGCAGGATCTTGGACGCGTGCACGATCGCCGAGTCAAGACCCGCCTTGACGCACTCGTCCAAGAACACCGAGTTCAGCAGCACACGGGCGGCCGGATTGAGGCCGAAGGAGATGTTGGACAGACCAAGGGTGGTCTGCACGTCGGGGTGGCGCCGCTTGAGTTCGCGGATGGCCCCGATGGTGGCGATGCCGTCACCCCGGGACTCTTCCTGACCGGTGCAGATGGTGAAGGTCAGGGTGTCGATGAGGATGTCCGACTCGTGGATGCCCCAGTTGCCGGTCAGGTCGGCGATCAGCCGCTCGGCGATGGCGACCTTGTGCTCGACGCTGCGGGCCTGGCCCTCCTCGTCGATGGTCAGCGCGATCAGCGCGGCGCCGTGCTCCTTGGCCAGCGCGGTGACCTTCGTGAACCGCGACTCCGGGCCGTCCCCGTCCTCGTAGTTGACCGAGTTGATGACCGCACGGCCACCCAGCTTCTCCAACCCGGCCTGGATCACCGGCAGTTCGGTGGAGTCCAGAACGATCGGCAGCGTCGACGTGGTCGCGAAACGCCCGGCCAGCTCCGCCATGTCGGCCACACCGTCGCGGCCCACGTAGTCCACGCACAGGTCGAGCATGTGCGCGCCCTCGCGGATCTGGTCGCGCGCCATCTCCACACAGTCGTCCCAGCGGCCCTCGAGCATCGCCTCACGGAACTTCTTCGACCCGTTGGCGTTCGTACGCTCACCGATCGCCATGTACGCCGTGTCCTGGCGGAACGGCACCGTCTGGTAGAGCGACGCGGCGCCCGGCTCGGGATGCGGCTCGCGCACGGGCGGGGTGACGCCCCGCATCCGCTCCACCACCTGACGCAGATGCTCCGGCGTCGTACCGCAACAGCCGCCCACCAGCGAAAGCCCGTAGTCGCCGACGAACGTCTGCTGGGCGTCCGCCAGGCCCTCGGGGCCGAGCGGGAAGTGCGCGCCGTCCTTGGTCAGAACGGGCAGGCCCGCGTTGGGCATGCACAGCAGCGGAACACGGGCGTGCCGGGTGAGATAGCGCAGGTGCTCGCTCATCTCGGCGGGACCCGTCGAGCAGTTGAGGCCGATCATGTCGATGCCCAGCGGCTCGAGCGCCGTCAGCGCCGCGCCGATCTCCGAGCCGAGCAGCATCGTGCCCGTCGTCTCGAACGCCATCGACACCAGCAGAGGCACCTCGCCGCCGAGCGCCTTCATCGCCCGGCGGGCGCCCAGCACGGACGCCTTCGTCTGAAGGAGGTCCTGGGTGGTCTCCACCAGGAGCGCGTCGGCGCCGCCCGCGATCAGCCCCTCCGCGTTGGCCTGGAAGCCGTCCCGGATCGTCTCGTAGCCGATGTGGCCGAGCGTGGGCAGCTTGGTGCCGGGGCCCATCGAGCCCAGGACCCAGCGGGTGCGGCCGTCCCGCGCGGTGAACGCGTCGGCCGCCTCACGCGCGACGCGGGCACCCGCCTCGGACAGCTCACCGACGCGGTCGGCGATGTCGTACTCCGCCGCGGCGGAGTGGTTGGCCCCGAAGGTGTTGGTCTCGACGCAGTCGACACCCACCGCGAAGTACGCCTCGTGCACCGAGCGCACGATGTCGGGGCGGGTGAGGTTGAGGATCTCGTTGCAGCCCTCGAGCTGCTGGAAGTCCTCCAGCGTCGGGTCCTGCTCCTGGAGCATCGTGCCCATTGCCCCGTCGGCCACCACCACACGCGTGGCGAGTGCCTCGCGCAGGGCCAAGACCCGGGAGTTCATGAGGGCTCTCCGAGGACGGGTGCGAGCGGCTCGGCCGCACCGGGGCCATAGGCCCGCTCGACGAGGGCGGCCAGCTGCCCCGGATCGACCTCGTGGGCCTGCGAACCCACCGCGCCGAGGGCCACGGAGGCCAGTGCGCACCCCAGTCGGGCCGCGGGCTCCAGCGGCACGTCGTGGCTGACGGCGGCCAGGAATCCGGCGCGGAAGGCGTCGCCGCCGCCGGTCGGGTCGGCCGGCTCGATGCCGGGGACGGCGGGGACGGTGAGGGCGGGCTGCCCGGACCGTTCGATGCGTACGCCCTGTGAGCCCAGGGTGGTGATCCAGCCGCCTACAGTCGCCAGGACGTCGCCCTTGCTCCAGCCGGTGTGCTCCATCAGCAGCGCGGCCTCGTACTCGTTGGTGAACAGCCAGGTGGCGCCGTCCACCAGGTCGCGGACCTGGCCGCCGTCCAGGCGGGCCAGCTGCTGCGAGGGGTCGGCCGCGAAGGGGATGCCGAGGGAGCGGCACTCCGCGGTGTGGCGCAGCATCGCCGACGGGTCGTCGGGCGAGATCAGGACGAGGCCGGGGCGGTCGGCACCGGTGAGCAGGGTGCGCAGTTCGATGTCGTACGCCTCTGCCATCGCACCGGCGTAGAACGCGGCGATCTGGTTGTCGTCCTCGTCGGTGATGCACATGAAGCGGGCCGTCTGCCGTTCGGCACTGACCCGCACTCCCCCGGTGTCGACGCCGTGCTCCTTCAGCCACACCGCGTACTCGGCGAAGTCCGTGCCCGCCGCCCCGACCAGCAGGGGCGACAGGCCGAAACCGCCGAGCCCGAAGGCGATGTTGGCCGCGACGCCGCCCCAGCGCACCTCGAGCCGGTCGACGAGGAACGAGAGCGAGACATGCGCGAGCTGGTCGGGCAGCAGCTGGTCCTCGAACCGCCCGGGGAAGACCATCAGATGGTCGGTGGCTATGGATCCTGTCACCGCGATGCGCACGGGAACTCCTTCGATCGCTTGGGTCGCTGGTCGCGGGTGCCGAACTGGCCGTCCGGGTGCGGGACTCAGCGGCCCGCGGCCGCGCTGAGCAGCTCGGCGCGGTCGGTGCGCTCCCAGGTGAAGTCGGGCAGCTCGCGGCCGAAGTGGCCGTACGCGGCGGTCTGGGCGTAGATCGGCCGGAGCAGGTCGAGGTCGCGGATGATGGCGGCCGGGCGGAGGTCGAAGACCTCGGTGATGGCCTTCTCGATCCTCTCGGTGTCGACCTTGTTGGTGCCGAAGGTCTCGACGAAGAGGCCGACGGGCTCGGCCTTGCCGATCGCGTAGGCGACCTGGACCTCGCAGCGGGCCGCGAGGCCCGCGGCGACGACGTTCTTGGCGACCCAGCGCATCGCGTACGCCGCCGAACGGTCCACCTTGGAGGGGTCCTTGCCGGAGAAGGCGCCGCCGCCGTGGCGGGCCATGCCGCCGTACGTGTCGATGATGATCTTGCGGCCGGTCAGACCGGCGTCGCCCATCGGGCCGCCGATCTCGAAGCGTCCCGTCGGGTTGACCAGGAGGCGGTAGCCCTCGGTCTCCAGCTTGATGCCGTCCTGCGCGAGGCGGCTCAGGACGTGACCGACGACCTCCTCGCGGATGTCGGGGGTGAGCAGCGACTCCAGGTCGATGTCGGGGGCGTGCTGGGTGGAGACCACGACCGTGTCGAGGCGCACGGGACGGTCGCCGTCGTACTCGATGGTGACCTGCGTCTTGCCGTCCGGGCGGAGGTAGGGGATGGTGCCGTCCTTGCGGACCTCGGTGAGGCGGCGGGACAGCCGGTGGGCCAGCTCGATGGGCAGCGGCATCAGGTTCGGCGTCTCGTCGGTGGCGTAGCCGAACATCAGGCCCTGGTCGCCCGCCCCTTGCTGGTCGAGGGCGTCGTCCTCTCCACCCTCGGTCCGCTGCTCGTACGAGGCGTCGACGCCCTGCGCGATGTCCGGGGACTGGGCGCCGATGGACACCGAGACGCCGCACGAGGCGCCGTCGAAGCCCTTGGCCGACGAGTCGTATCCGATCTCGAGGATGGCGTCGCGCACCAGTTGGGCGATCGGGGCGTAGGTCTTGGTGGTCACCTCGCCCGCGATGTGCACCTGGCCGGTGGTGATCAGGGTCTCCACGGCGACGCGCGAGGCCGGGTCGTCCCGCAGCAGCGCGTCGAGGACCGTGTCACTGATCCGGTCGGCGATCTTGTCGGGATGCCCCTCGGTCACGGACTCCGAGGTGAACAGACGACGCGACATGTCTCTCCAGATGGTTGCGGCCCACAGCACGAACGACTCAGCGGCCCGGGCGAGTTCACCCGGGCCACAGCCACGATGCAGAACGCCGAACGAGGGAGTCTCGAACAACGACGGAACAGGAGTGGACCGGCGTCCGTCACACCTCGGCCGCGGTGGCGTCCTGCAGGGCCTGGGCGAGGGCGCGCAGCCGTGCCTGCTCGTCCGCGGAGGCGTCGGCGAGCACCACCCTGGGCGGGCGGGCACCGCCCTGGTCGGACGCCGCGATCCGCCGGGCCAGGTCGCAGGCGATGACACCGGCACCGGAGAAACCGGCGAGCAGCAGGGGCCGGGCGGCGGCGAGTGCCCTGAGGGCGGGCCGCGCACCGTCGGTGCCGGATCCCATGGCAGATCCCGTGCCGGATCCCGTGGTGAGCAGCAGCAGTTCCTGGGGCCCCGGATAGCCGGCGGCGAACAGGTCGTAGCAGGTCTCGGGGGCGCCGGGCGGCGGGATCAGGCAGATCGTGCCCGCCCGGTCCCGGCGCGCGGCCCGCAGGGTGACCAGCTCGGTGCCCCGGCCGTCCCCGGCGGTCTCGGCCAGGCTCGGTACGGCACTCTCGTCCGGCGGCGCCGGGGCCTCGGTCTCGTTGAGCAGCGCCAGGGCCTCCCCCACGGTGGTGGTCTCGCCCGCCGACATGGGCAGCGCACGCAGTAACAGGGCGCTCTGCGCAAGGAGTTCGGCGGCCGCGTCCTCGTCGAGCAGGGCCCGGTCGTGCACCCCGGTGAGGACCAGGCCGCCCGCGCTGTCGTGGCGGGCGAGCAGCCCGATGGGCAGCACGGAGCGGGCCGGCAGGGTGTCCGGGAGCTCGGCGTGGATGCCGTGTTCGGCGAGCCGGGCCTCCAGGCCGTCCAGCGGATGCGGCGGATCCTCGAAGACGATGACGGTGTCGGGGTCCGTGCCGCCGTTGTTCCAGGCCCGGATCCAGTCGGCCGGCACCCATTCGTAGGCGGCCATGTCCAGGGCGCGGTCGCGCAGTTGGCGCAGCAGCCGCGGCACGGTGCCCGCCGGGTCCACCTCGACGGACATCGGCAGCGGGTTGCGCAGCGGCCCCGGCATCCGGGCCACGCCCTCGAGCGCGACGCCCCGCCCCGACACGGTCACCGCGAAACAGACCGGGGCCGGTCCCGCGGCGCCGGACGCCCGGTAGATGAGCAGGGCCCAGACCGCCTGGAGCACACTGCTCTCGGCGGTGCCCCAGGTGCCCGCCCAGTGCGCGAGGCGGCTGGTCTCGACGGGGTCCAGGCGCAGCCGGACATGGCCGACACCGGTCTGCCCGGCCCGCGCGGCGGACCGGACCGGCCGCGATGCCGCACCGGCGGGCGGGGCGCTGTTCGCCCAGTAGCCGCGGGCGGGCTCCAGGTCCTGGGAGGCGACCCAGGCCGTGTAATCGCACAGGTCGGGGCGGCGCTCGCCGCCGGGCAGGGTGCCGCCCGCGAGATAGGCGCGGTAGAACTCGCGCAGCAGGAGGTGCGCGCTCCAGTTGTCGAGCAGCGCCCGGTGATAGGTGATCAGGATCCGGGTGGGCGCGACGGGGTCCGCGGGCCCGGTCCGCTCCGTCTCGAGGAGGGTGAGCCGCAGCGCTCCGGGGCGGCGCAGGTCGAAGCCGCGCAGCCGGTCGCGCTCCAGGAGGGCGGACAAGTCGCCGTCGGCGAAGGTGCGGCGGGTGATGTTGGGTACGACCTGTTCGTCGGTCACGAGCAGCGGTTCGGTGCCGTCGGCGAACGCGGTGCGCAGCACGCTCTCGCAGTCGAACACCGACTGCCAGGATCTGGTGAAGCGGCGCAGGTCGAGGGGGCCGCGCCACACCCAGACGAGCTGCTCGACATGGTGTCCGGTGCCGGGCCGCGCGTCGCCGCCCGTGTACAGCGCCGCCTGCTGAGGGGTGGCCCGGAAGATCCGCGGGATCGGGGCGGGCGCGGCGGCCAGCTCCTCGAGCACCTCCCGCAGCAGCCGCGCCAGGTCGCCGACGGAGGTGTCGGTGACACCGGCCGCGGGGTCGCTCACCCAGTCGAGACCGATCTGCAGCCTGCCCTCGTGGACCTGGGCCCGCACCTCGACAGGGTGGGCGGGCCGGTGCACGGGGCGGGCGGAGCCGGGCAGCGGGCCGCCGGTGTCGTCGAGGGCCAGGCAGACCCGCGCGGGCGCCAGATCGCGCAGGGCACGGCGCACCGCCGGATCGGCACTCCACTCACGGCACGCCCCGAACCCGGCCCCGGCCCCGGCACGCCCGGCGCACGCGGCCAACGGCTCGGCCAGAGCGGTCAGTTGACCGAGCAGATCAGGCCCCGGCCCCAGGGCGAACCGAACCGGATACGGCTCGGCGAGCCGCCCCACATGACGCCGCAGCCCCGCCCGGTCGCCTCGCGGATCACTACGTACGTCGAAGCAGGCCTCGTCACTTCCCTGCCAGCGGGCAAGCGCCAGGGCGAGCACCCCGGTCAACACCTGCCCGGTGGTCAGCACAAGCCGCCGAGCAAGACCTTCGGCGACCCGCTCGGTGAAGTCCTCGTCCAGCTCGAAGCGAGTGTGCCGGACACCTGCGTTGTCCGGCGGCGTGCGCCCCGGCAAGACGGTCTGGGCCCGGTGCTCGGCGATCAGATTCCAGTGCTGAGCCTCGGTGAAGTCACCTGCCAACTCGCGCAGCTCGGCGACCCAGTCGGCGAGACCGTCGGGCTCGGGCAGTGGCGCGGCTTGGCCGTCGGCGGTGCTGGGGACGGTGCTCGTGGCGGGGTCGGTGGCTGTGCCGGGGGCCGCGGCGGTGCCGGGAGCGGCGCTCGTGGCGGGGTCGGTGGCTGTGCCGGGGGCCGCGGCCGTGTCAGGAGCGGCGCTCGTGGCGGGGTCGGTGGCTGTGCCGGGGACCGCGGCCGTGCCGGGACCAGCGCTCGTGCCGGGACCAGCGCTCGTGCCGGGAACGGCGGCCGTGCCGGGACCAGCGCTCGTGCCGGGAACGGCGGTCATGCCGGGACCAGCGCTCGTGCCAGGAGCCGCGCTCATGCCGGGAACGGCGGCCGTCCTGGGACCAGCGCTCGTGCCCGGAGCCGCGCTCATGCCGGGAGCGGCGCTCGCGCCGGAGGCGGTGGCCATGCCGCGGGCGGTGGCCATGCCGGGATCAGCGCTCGTCCCGGGAACGGCGCTCGTGTCAGGATCAGCGGCCGTGCCGAGCGCGGCGTTCGTGCCCGGAGCGGCGGTCATGCCGGGAACGGCGGCCGTGCTGGGATCAGCGCTCGTGCCGGGAACGGCGGCCGTGCTGGGATCAGCGCTCGTGCCAGGAGCCGCGCTCATGCCGGGAGCGGCGCTCGCGCCGGAGGCGGTGGCCATGCCGCGGGCGGTGGCCATGCCGGGATCAGCGCTCGTCCCGGGAACGGCGCTCGTGTCAGGATCAGCGGCCGTGCCGAGCGCGGCGTTCGTGCCCGGAGCGGCGGTCATGCCGGGAACGGCGGCCGTACCGGGAGCGGCGCTCGTGCCGGGATCAGCGGTCATGCCAGGAGCAGCACTCACGCCAGGAGCAGCGGCCGCGCCAAGCGCGGCGATCAAGTCGTCGAGCAGGATGCGCCACGACGCGGTGTCCACGGCCGACTCATGGGCGACCACGGCTATCCGGTCGGCCCGCGGCCCGGGCGTACGGCGGTCCGTGGCGAGCAGGACCCGTAGTTGGACACCGGCGTACGCGTCGAGTGTCCCGCCGACCGAGTCCACCAGCGCGGCGAAGCCGGCCTCATCGCCGAACTCCCCCTCCACCACCGGCTCCCGGCCGCCGAAAGCCGCAGCCGTGTGCCCGTCCCCGGCGTCGAGACAGGAACGCAGCTGCGGGTGGACGGCCACGACGGCACGCAGTGCCGCACGCAGCGCGGCCATGCCCACCGAGGCCCCCGCCTCGAACACCATCGCCTCGTACCGCCGCTGCCCCTCCCGCGCGAGCGCCACGCGCTGGGCGGGGGGCATGGGCGGGCCGGCCGGTGCCGGCGGCTCGGTGAGCCGGTCGGCTATCCGGCCCGCGACGAACGCGATGGGCACACCCTGCGGCGCGGAGAACCGCAGGGTGTGGTGGTCCGGCCCGTGCCGCAGCAGCAGGTGCGGGAAGCCGGGCCGGTCCGGGTCGCCGACGGTGAGCTCGCCCAGGACCTGTTCCAGCGCGGCCGCGTCGAGCGGCCCGCGCATCTCGAGGTCCCACGGCGCCGGGTACGGAGGGGTCCCGGGGACCACGATCACGTACATCGGAGCCTGCGGGAATCGGTGAGCAGTCATGACGTCCCGGGGGCGCCCGCTGTCGCCCGGACCGAGCCGTGCTGCCTCTCCTCGATCACGGCCTCCTGACCTGCCTGCGTCCCCAACGGTCGAGATCAGCACGCTAAGGCAGTACGCGTCCCAAGTCCGATTTCCCAAGCGGGTATGCAGTGGCGTCTGAGCGGGCCACGAGAGCGGCGGCTCCGGTCACAGCTGACGGACGGCGCTCTCCGCGTGCTGCCGGGCCAGGTTGAGCAGGGTCATGCTGTCGCGGCCGAGCATCTCCCGCACGTGCCGCCGCGCGTCGGCGAGGTCCGCGCCGCGGCCGAGCACCGCGGCGATGTCCTCCTCGCGCAACACGACGACCTGCTTCGAGGTGATGGTCGTCCCCGTCTCGTCCGGGACGACGGACCACTCGCCGGTGTGTGACGCGAGCAGCGGGAAGGGCGTCGTGTGCTTGTAGACGATGCGGCCCGCGTGCGGGAAGCAGATCCGTACCGCCGCGGCGGTGTGCGAGCCGTCCTCGGTCAGCCGGTCCAGGGTCATGAGCTGCACTCCCGGCGACTCCTCGGTGAGGGCGACCCGGGCGACACCCGGCACCACGTCGGACCAGCTCCCGGCCCGGTACAGGAAGTCGTAGGCCAGCTCGGCCGGGCCGCTGACCCGGATCGAGTCCTCGAAGGACAGCACCAGGTCGTCCAGGCGCGTCCACCGCTCGGCGAAGCTCTTCAACTGGGCGAGCTGCGCGCGGATGCCCAGGTCGACGACCCGCGGCGACCACTCCTTGTCGGGCAGATGGTCAGGGCTGTAGCTCAGCCCCAGCACGGTCTCGTGCGGGCCCCGGGCCCGTATGGTCAGCACGCACCCTGAGCCCTGCGGCGCATTGGGCCCCGTCCTCCGGACCTCCAGGCGGCGCTCCACCTGGTCCAGATGACGCCATGTCGACCACGACTTCACCTGTCCCTCCACGAGGGACCACATCCGCAGGCGTTCATGTCCGCCGTCGGACTCCAGGCACTCCACATGGACGCTGTGGGAGCAGTACAGCGGCAGCTTCGCCCCCTCGGCGAGCACCGCGTAGACCACACCCGCGGGCGCGGACACACGAACGCGATGCGCCGTGCTGCCGACACGCGAAGCAGACATCTGAACACCTCTCTCTGCACATTCCGCCGTCCTGCCCCGGAGTTGACGACGCGACGGGGAAAACCCGGATCCGATGGCTCCGGAGTCCGGGATCAACCGACGGGCGCGGGCTCCTTGGTGAGTCGCCGGGCCACGCGGCAGGCCCGGCCCAGGAGCCGGGGCAGTTCACGGCCGCCGCGTACGAAGAAGTGGCGCCCGGGGACGGTGCGGGACCAGACCGGCCCGTCGGTCCACTGGCAGCCGTCGGCTGTCGCGGGCGGGACGAGCAGGTTCTCCTGCGAGTCGACGACGAGCACCGGGGTGGTGAGCCGGCCGGCCGGCGAAGGCTCGCGGGCGGCCGCGTGCAGGTCCTGGGCCAGCTCCAGATCGGCGCGGAGCACCGGCAGCGTGGCCCTGAGCCAGATCCCCTCGTCGCTGCTCGCCGGCACGGCACCCTTGCCGCTCAGGACATGCAGCAGCTCGGCGTCGGTGGCACTGCGGGCATCCGCGAGACCGGCGGGCAGGTACGGTGCCGGCCAGGCGCCGACGGCCAGCAGGGCCGGGCCCGGCAGTCCGGCCTCGTGCACGGCCCGCGCCACGGTGAGCGCGATCATCGCGCCGAGGCCGTGCCCGTACAGCACGTACGGGCCGGGCTGCGGCGCGGTGAACTGCGGCAGCAGGTCGGCGAGCAGCGCGTCGCGCGTGGTCACCCGGCGTTCGTCGTGCTGCACGCCGCTGCCCGGCCGGAAGACCGGGACGGGTTCCACACCGGCTCCGACGTGCGCCGCCCAGCCGTCGAAGACGGAGGCGCCTTCGGCAGAGTGCCCGAAACAGTACAGCCGCACAGGCTGGTCGTTCGACATGGCTCCTCCTCTACATCCGCCGCTGTTGCACGGGGGGGATTTCGAGCATGGCCATAAGGCCTCGAGTAGCACTCAAGAAAGAGCCGAAGCCACGTACAAAAAACCGAAGCCATGCATTCGGTGCCGCGGACGAACCACGGCACCTCACGGCACATCACTTGCACATCACTTGCACATCACGGCACGACCAACAGCAAAGTGCTCAGGCCGCGTACCGGTCGAAGGTCGAGCCGCGCCGCGGCCCGGCCATCACGTCGAGTTCCGGGTCGACGGCGAGCATCGCCTGGTGCAGGCGCTGCAGCTGCGGCGAGGGTTCCACGCCCAGCTCCTCTATCAGGCCCTCGCGCAGCTTGCGGTAGACATTCAGCGCGGAGGCCTGCCGGCCGGACCGGTACAGGGCCAGCATGGCCTGCGCGTGCAGACCCTCGTGCTGGGGGTGACGGGCGATCAGATCGGTGAGCTCGGCTATCAGTTCCGCGTGCCGGCCAAGACGCAGATCCGCGTCGATGCGCCGTTCCACGGTCACAAGACGGGATTCCTCGAGCCGCGTGACCTCTATCTCAAGGACCGGGCCGAGCCGTACGTCCACCAGCGCGGGCCCCTGCCACAGCTCGAGGGCCTGCCGGAAGCAGCGGGCCGCCCGTTCGTCCGCTCCGTCCTCGAAGGCCTCCTGGCCCTCGGCCACCAGACGCTCATAGGTGTGGACGTCCACGCACTCCGGCGGTATCTGCAGCAGATAGCCGCCCTGACGCGTGGCCAGCACGTTCTTCGCGGCGCCGGGTGAATCGGGCCCCATCGCGGTGCCGAGGCAGCGGCGCAGTTGCATGATGTAGGTCTGCAGCGTGGTCATCGCGCTCTGGGGCAGTTCCGTTCCCCAGATCTCTTCCATCAGCGTCGATACCGGTACGACGCGGCTCGGGTAGAGCGCGAGCAGGGCGAGCACCTGGCGGGGTTTCCCGGCGGTCGGGACGATCGAGTCCCCGTTCACGGCGGCACACAGCGGACCCAGAACCTGAATCTCCATGGTTCCCTCCGTAAGTCGTCGGGCACTCCCGATGGCTCAAAGTCGTCGGCGAACCTGCACGCTAACCTCGCACGCACCGGAAGCATCGGTTCCTTCAGTGGCATTTGAGCAATCCTCAACGCGCGGACCACTGCGTGACGTGCCTGAAGAAAACTCGGCGACGTGTTCCGAGAAACGCAGCGGAAAGCACCGAGAAACGCGAACGCGGCGCGGCACCGAAAAATGCACACGCCGATCACGCGGAAATCCGGCTGCCCGCCGCTCAGGCGGTCGGCGCCCGGCTGTCGCCGTCGTCGCCGCCCGCCGCCTTGTCGAGGACGATCTCGGGCCCGGCCGCGAGGATCTGCCGTTGGATACGCCGCAGACCGACCGAGGGCTCGATCCCCAACTCCCGTACGAGCGTGGTCCGCAGGCGCTGATAGGTCTCCAGCGCCTCGCTGCGCCGCCCGGAGCGGTACAGGGCGAGCATGTACTGGCCGCGCAGCGTCTCGTGGGTCGGGTAGCGGCCGACGAGCACGGTGAGTTCGGCGAGCAGTTCGCGGTGCCGGCCGAGCCGCAGATCCGCCTCTATACGCCGGTCGAGGGCGCACAGCCGGGTCTCCTCGAGCCGCTGGGCCTCCGTACGCAGATGCTCCCCGTCCCGTACGTCGGCGAAGGCGGGCCCGGTCCACAGGTCGAGGGCCTGGCGCAACTGCCGTGCCGCGCCCTGGAAGTCCCCGGCGTCCATGGCGGCGTAGCCGAGCGTCGTGAGCCGCTCGAACTCGCGGACGTCGCTGGTGCCGCCGCCGCTGTTGAGGAAATAGCCGCCCTGCACGGTGACGAGGACTTCCTTGGCCGTGCGCTGCGGCCCACCGTCCCCCTCTCCCCGCTCCAGGGCACCGGCGATGAGTTCGCGCAGCTGGAGCACGTAGGTCTGCAGGGTGGTACGGGCACTGCGCGGCGGCGTCCTGCCCCATAACTCCTCGGTGAGTGTCACCACGGAGACCATCTGGTCGGCGTGGAGCGCGAGCAGGGCGAGCACCTGACGCGGTTTCGGCGCGGTGGGCGTCACGCAGACGCCGTTCTCCCTGACGTCCAAGGCGCCCAGCACCTCGATGTTCACGGGGTCTCCCTGTCTCATGCCTGTGCTGCCTCAGCCCGGTCGGAGCCCGGTTTGAAACAAAACCGCACAGCCCGTATGTATTGTTCGGGAGCCAGAGTTACCACAGGCTCGGCAGAGCCACAACCTTCCACCGCTGTAAGGGAGTTCAAGCACATCGCGAGTCCCTCTGGACACCGCCCTGAGCGTAGACGAGCGGAGTCGCTACCACTCCGGCCGGGTCAGCCTCGACTGTGCCCGCGGGGGCGGTACGGCCCCCGGCGCCCGCGACCCGGAGGGTACGAGGCCGCCCATGTCCTGCCGGTCGGAGAGCAGCGGCAGCAGCAACTCCCAGACCCGGGTGACGCTCTGCCGGGACAGCCAGGAGGAGTCCTCGCCGCCGAGCACCTCCAGACCCACGGTCACCGCGACGACGACCCGGGCGGCATCCCTCCAGGAGACTCCCGTGGCGAGCGCACCGGCATGCTGGGCCCGGTGCAGGCTGTCGTCCACCCAGCGCTGCCACTCCTGACGCAGCGGGGACTCCGCACGGCGCGTGATGTCACCGGCGAGCTGGAAGCCGGCGCGGACCACGACGTCGTCGGCCAGGGCGCCGATCAGCGCGTGCATGCCGTCCACCACGCCCTGCAGGGAGTCGCCGTGCCGGGCCCGCGTCGTCTCGGTGAGCCGCCGCACGGTCTCGGCGGCCTTCACCTCGACCGCCTCGGCGAGCATGCTCTTGTTGGCGAAGTGGAAGTGCAGCGCTCCGTTGCTGACGCCGGCGCGTGCACTGATGGCACCCAGTGACGCGGGCACGAAGCCCATCTCCGCGAAGACCTCGGCCGCCGCATGGATCAGCGCACGCCGCGTGCGCGCGGCTCGCTCCTGTTTGACCATGTGCTGCCTCCTGGACACCGGGACATCGAACGCCGGCAAGGCACCGGCTCCTCGAGCCCCTTGCGACGTACACCTATATCTCGTGGGTGCTGTGCCCACGAGGCTGCAGGCACGGCTGTGCAAGAGCCACACCCAGGCTAACAAACCGCATAGGCGGTTTCATATAGGTGAGTTCAATATCCGCGGACCGAACATGGCTGGTCATGGCTGAGGGGCCGCCCATGGACGGCCCCTCAGTTCGACCTCACAACACCGTGCTGTACGCAGCTACTTCACGGGTTCGGGCTCCGGCTCGTGGGCCGTCTCCTGCGAGCCCTCCGGGTCCACCGGCGTCTTGACGGACTCGAGGAGCAGTTGGGCGACGTCGACGACCTGGATGGTTTCCTTGGCCTTGCCGTCGTTTTTCTTGCCGTTGACGGAGTCGGTCAGCATGACGAGGCAGAACGGGCAGGCGGTGGAGACGATGTCGGGGTTCAGGGAGAGGGCCTCGTCGACGCGTTCGTCGTTGATGCGCTTGCCGATGCGTTCTTCCATCCACATGCGGGCGCCGCCGGCGCCGCAGCAGAAGCCGCGTTCCTTGTGGCGGTGCATTTCCTCGTTGCGCAGGCCGGGGACCTTGCCGATGATCTCGCGCGGGGGTGTGTAGATCTTGT
>NZ_SRIC01000183.1 GCF_004684775.1 Streptomyces sp. MZ04 | reverse complement strand
ACCGTCCGCCGCCCCTCTGCCACCTCGAAACCGACGACAGAAGACTCGCGGCACCCGTCTGCCACCGCATCAACTTTGGTGCACTCTCATCCGTACGAGGTGGTGCACGTCCACTTGTACGCCGACAGGAGGTGCTTTACGGACTGCAACAGCGAGACGCCCGCACCGACTACATCGAGCCTCTGACTATCCGCCACCTAGTCGGTCACCTGGTCCGCCACCTGGGCCACCAGAACAGCCCGAGCCTGCTGTCCATCGATCCGGATGCCTTTGTCGGCGAGGTCAGGCATGCCAACATCGTCGGCTTGTTTCGGGAGATCGTCCGGGCTCTACAGCGGGCCTCCCTGTCCTTTCGGGGCCTGGCTCCAATGGATGTCGACACCTGGGAACTGGGTTGGTTGAACCTACGATCAGCGGCCTTCGGCGGCCGCCGCCAACGGCCAGGGCAGGTTGACGCGTCCGCGATCCGCCAGCCCTGGCTCCGGGAAGTGATCAAGACATGGACCGGCGCTGTCAGCATGGACACTGCCAAGTTCAAGCGGACATTCAACGCCTGTGTCATCGCCTCCACAGCCCTGCACGCCAGGCCCGGCGGAGGCCAGAACCACACTGCGTTGCGGTTCGCCGACATGCAGGCGATCTTCACTGCCATGAGCCGCATCCGTCGCAGCGACAACGGTGAACTCACCGGCCGCGACTGGCGGATGCACGCCTTCGGCTGTTTCATGGAGATCATCGACTTCGGCCGCAAGACGGACATGCTGGCTGGCCTGCCCGGCAGCTTCGACCGGGACAAGACGCTGGTCCTGCCGCCGGAGGAAATGAACGAGGATGCGGCTGGCCGCGCTGTCCCCGAACCAGTCATCACACAGCTTGATGCCCAACTCGATTTGATGGGCGCCGCATTCCCCTACGGCGAGTTGGAACGAGACACCATCCAGCTGATGATGCAGACGGCCTACCAGGTCCTTCGGGATACCGGCCGCCGCCCGATCGAGATCACAAGCCTGCGACTGAACTGCCTGAAGTCCCGCGGGAACGAATACACCCTCATCTGGGACAACCGAAAGAAGCGCCGCTACGCCCGGACCCTTGAGATCGCCGCCGAGACCGCCGAGGTGATCAAGATCTGGCAGGCTCGTCGTCGGCGGCTCAATGTCCCGACTCGCAGTGCGAATTGCCTCTTCCCTGCGATCACGGACCGCAGTGGTTCCGCCCACATGACCACCGGCAATCTCTCCATTGCGATCCGCGAGTGGGTCGCCTCGATCCCACAGCTGCTGAGCGATGAACTGGACGAACACGGCAACCGGCTGCCTTTCGACCGGATGCTGATCTTCCCCTACGCGTTCCGGCATTCCTATGCCCAGCGTCATGCCGACGCCGGCGTCCATCCCGACGTCCTCAAGGACCTGATGGACCACCGGATGATCAGCACCACGATGTCGTACTACCAGGTGTCCCAGAAGCGGAAACGCGAGGCCATCACCGCTATGCGGCGGCACTCTATCGACCGCTCCGGACGCCCGGCCCCCTTCGCCAGCACCACCGACTACGAGGCGCAGTCGGTCGCCGTCCCGTTCGGCAACTGCCGTGAACCCAGCAACATCAAGGCCGGAGGGAAGGCCTGCCCCATCCGCTTCCAGTGCGCCGGCTGCGGCTTTTATCGCCCCGACCCGTCTTACCTTCCCGCCATCGAAGAGCACGTCAACGCTCTCCGCGCGGACCGCGAGACCGCTCAGGCCATGGACGCGGACGACTTCGTCGTCCGCAACCTCGGAGATCAGATCACCGCCTTCACGACCGTCGCGAACACGATGCGCGACCGGCTCGGGGGCCTCCCCGATGACGAACGCGAGGAGATCGAGCAGGCCAGCGCCGTCCTGCGGAAGGTCCGTGCAACCCGCGATCACACGCTGCTGCCGCTGACCGTGATCCGACCAGAGGCTCACGATGTCGACTGAAACCGCCAGCCAGACCTCCAGGACGCCTGCAGAGATCCTGAAGGCCGCCCGCCAACGCGACAGCCTGGACAAGCGCGGGCGCGTCCTCAAGGCCGTCCAAGACATGCTCCGCAACGACCGTCGCATTACCTTCGCCGCGGTCGCCCGCGAGGCAGGAGTTTCCAGTTGGCTCGTCTATGCCCCGGGCGTCCGTGAGCGGATCGATCAAGCCCGGTCCCGGCAGGCCGCCCAGGGTCACCACGACGAGAAGAGCGGGCGGAAGCTCTCGTCGGCCAGCGAGCAAACCGATCTTCTTCTCGCCCGCGAGGAGATCAAGCTGCTGCGAGCTGAGAACACCGGCCTGCGTCAGCAAGCCAAGGTCCATCTCGGTCAGCAAGTCGAGCAACTCGGCAGCCATGACCTGGCCAAACGCGTCGACGAACTCTCCGAGGAGAACCAGCGGCTGTCTGCTGCAGAGCGACAGGCATCCGCCGAGAACGAACAGCTCCGCCAACGAATCACGGAACTCGAAGACGAACTGACTGGAGCCCGCACCAGCCTCCGCCGCATGATTCGGAGCCAGAGCCGTGCCTAACGTCCCTTGCACTACCACGGGACTCTCACCAGGAGAAACGACTCAGGAACCTCAGATAAGGACCAATCCCTTGGCCTGCTTCGGATCGGCGACCAGCTTCTTGGTCTCGGCTTCGGTGCCCACGTCGACCTTCTGAGCGGCGATGTCGTAGGTGACGGTGGCGTCGCCCTCCTTCGTCTTCCCCGTGGCGTTCTCGCCGGCCGTCAAGGTGGTGTCCTTCTTGGGCTCGGACTGGGCCGCATCGGACTTCGGCCTGTCCCCCGCCTTCTCGTCGTCACCGCCGCCGCACGCGGTCAGTGCGAGAGCGAGCACGGCGACGGGCGTGACGACACGCAGCGCGGTCTTCCGGGTAAACAAGATTGATCTCCTGATCGAGGTGGACCCGTCATGCGGGGAAGGAGCACTCGCTCCTTCTCCTGCTACAGGTGCCGGTAGCGGCCGCGGTGTGACACGAGCAGCAAACTTTCTGAGACTGATTTCTGGGCGATGACGCGATTGAGGAGCGCAGCTCCAAGAACACTGACCTCCCTGAGTGTGCCCAGCAGGGCAGTGCAGACCGCTCACGTTGAAGGGCTGACACCGTCAGCCCTTCAACACGTGCGGACCCGTCACGACAGGTCATCCCGAGTCACTTCGGAGCATGACTCCGCGTCACCGGATGCGGGTGACCATGACGGTGGCGTGGCGGGTAGTCCCGCTCGCGACCTCCACGACCAGTCCTGCGGTGGTGGTGTATTGCTCACCGTCGTCGGTACGTGCCCTCCGGCCGGGCCCGGCGTCGGCGATATGCCGGGCCACTTCGGCAGCGAGCGACGCGGTGAGCGCCTGGGACAGGACACGGCGGCCGTCCGGGAGACGAACAGCGAGACGGTGTGGGCACGACGGCGGACCGACGTAGCCGACGACGTCGGCGTCCACGGTCTCCGCATGCCTGATCTTCTTCCAGATGCGGCCAGCCCGGTAGGAACTACCTGCCCGCTTCGCGACGACGCCCTCGATGCCCTGAGCGCGAAGGTGCTCGTACCAAGCGAGTGCGACGTCCGGGTCATCGGTGGCGGGCACGGCCTGGATCGGTGGCGGCACATCCGCGAGGACATCGAGGAGGGCGGCACGCCGCTCGGTGTACGGACGGGCGCGGAGGTCCTGGCCATCGACCAACAGGCAGTCCCACACAACGTAGTGCGCCGGATACTGGGCGGCGAGCGCCGCCGCTCGCCGTGGCGACGAGTTGCCGCGGGCCTGCGCCGCCGAGAAGTCAAGGCGCCCGTCCACCCAGACGACGGCCTCGCCGTCGAGCACGGTTTCGGGGCGCAACGCGGCGTGCCCGGCGACGGCCAGGTCCATCCACGCAGAGGTGACCGTGCGCCCCGAGCGGGCCTGACAGATCAGCGTCTCCTGGGTGCGGTGCATGATCATCCGGTGGCCGTCGAACTTCGGCTCGTACCACCATCCCCTGCCCACGGGCAGCGTGGTAACAGGCTCGGCGAGGGCGACAGCGACGGGGACTTCCACATCGCCAGACTCCAGTCGCTGTAGGCAGGGCGCGTGTTCGGCTACTCCGGTTGCGTGGAGCACAGACGCCAAGGCGGCGGAGCCGGTGTCCGCCGCTGGCCAGCGGGCCGTCTCGGCGGGGCCGCGGCGCCTGCGCACGACCAGGTGACCGCTCCGGTCGTCAACTGTGACCAGTTGCAGCGACATCCAGAGGACGTGAACGGGCATGGCGGCAGACCAACGAACTTGCAGCGCCGCACCATCGGCACGGTCACCGCGGTGTCCGTCGGCGACGAGCAGGCACACGTCGGACTCGCCAACGGCAGCTGGCAAAGCGCGGCTGCGGCTGTCACGCCCGCACTGGATGGCATGACCTCCGCCACCCCGAAGAACGCGTCCCTAAAGAAGACCGCGGCCAAAACCGCGGCCTCGGTGAGCAAGCCGACGGCGAAGAGGCACGGGCTTGGCCCTAGCCGGCGTCCACCTCACCGCGTCGCGACTCGGGAGTGAAGGGGGAGGGACGAGACAGGGCGAGTGGCAGACGTGCAGGGCGACGGTGGGGATGCGGGCCAGTCGAGTGTGCCGAGCTCGGTGATCGCCTACTCCTGAGCGTGACGGGGGCTGGCGTTCTGAACCACTTTCACGGCAACCCAGCTCAATCTCCTCACCGCCGGAGGACTGCTCATCATCTCGTCCAGGACCACCATCGCCAGCGATGCTCAGGTTGTGTAGCAGGCAGCGAAAACGTCGGCGTAGTCGATCCCAGACACCGCAGCTGCCACTTCTGTCTGGTGCGACATGAGGCAGATGATCGGGCGTAGCTCTTGCGTCGCATCAGTCCGGGAGATGCAGAATCACCAGTCCTTGCGGGTGCAGACTTCCGCCAATTCATCCTTGCCTAGATAACCCGTCGAAGCAGGCCGGGGATCAGCAATCAGATACATGCATGCCTGCCATACAGGGCTCTGACCTGCATGTTATGCGGATAGACGTGCAGACAGAGAGGTCGACAGGCAGGCATAGCATGATGCGCATATCAGTTCCGTATACAGTGTCGATGTACATGCTCTATGCGATACCTAGCTGTATGCATTTAATGAGGCAGAGAGTAGAGCTCAATGATATTGAGACACAGATGACTAGCTTGAGGTGCATGAATATTCCACCTGAGATGCAGATGATAGTTCTCATATCCGCTTAGATAGCACTTCCAAAGTGCGCTCCTACAGCCTCTCTTGCATGCATTCCCTGATCCTATCCTTCGTTCCGTACCTCCTCCCTTCCGATACTGCTTCCGCCCCTGCTTGGTGCACCCTTCCCCTCCCTCGTTCGTTCGTTCCCTACATGCTCCACTGCCTGCGTGCGTTCGTAGTCGATTCGGTACAGCGCTCGCATCTTCGCTACCTGCCTCTCTCCTGGCGTAGGAATGTGCTCCACGCGCTCCCTACTCGCCTATCTGCGAGGAAAGCTCCGTCTGTAAGTCGCTCATCCAATACGTGCTTACTCCGCAGATACTCAACTTCCGCTCTCCATTACTACGGCTGGTAGGTAGCTCGGCCCTTCGATAACCATCCACCTCCCTGCGTCAGGGCATCCGTCCCTACTTACGCACATAGACACCCATCTACTGCGGCACGCGTGTTCGTTGCTCCTACCGCACCGGCCTCCCTCGCTAGCTCGCCACGGCAACCCGCACATACGAGCCCGGCCACCTCACGGCGCACTTACCGCTACACGTCCGTAGGGGAGTGGCTCCGCCGCTCGTCTCGCGCGAACCCGCCTCCCCGCGCAAAGCACTGCCTCGCTAGCTCGCCACGGCAACCCGCACATACGAGCCCGGCCACCTCACGGCGCACTTACCGCTACACGTCCGTAGGGGAGTGGCTCCGCCGCTCGTCTCGCGCGAACCCGCCTCCCCGCGCAAAGCACTGCCTCGCTAGCTCGCCACGGCAACCCGCACATACGAGCCCGGCCACCTGACCCTCGCCGCACGGCTCAACGCCCGCGCTGACTGCTGCACGAACTATCGGCCTCAAAGCTCTAGTACCGCGCAGACGACCTTGCGGAGCCCAGTCCCCTCGCCGATGCGTATGCCCCCTGCACCGCCCCTCCGTTCGACTCTGGCTGTGCCCCCATCGGCGCCCGATCCCGCTTCGTCGCGCACCACCACGTTTGGCGTCTTGACATCCGACGACACGCAGGTCCGAAACATTCGAAGGCATACCTGTTATGGTCTGCACGTCCAGGTAATTTGCTGACAGCACAGTTGCTTAGGCCACTTGGACAGCCCAAAAGCCGTGGAATCGGGGCATTTAGGCCGACGTAGTCGCTGAAGCCTCAACTCCCATTCGAACGAGGAGAGTTGCAGCAATGGATCGAATCGCGGTCGTCAGTCAGAAGGGTGGTCCAGGAAAGACGACCACGGCGGTCAACCTCGGAGCGGGGCTATCCATGGCCGGTCACGACGTAGTGATCGTGGATGTTGAGCCTCAGGCCCAGGCTGGGGCAGCCGTGGGGGCACGGATCGACCCAGATACGAATAAGCACCTATCCCTCGGGCTGAAGCTGCAGACAGCCGCTCAGGGGATCAGGACGTCTGTCGCCGACATCCTCATCGACCGCAGTGAGATCCTCGCCAAGTGGAAGGACCATGGGCGGCTCGCAGTGTTGGCCGCAGAGCAGGAGACGATGGTGACTGCCCAGCACATCCTGCATGCACAGGGGAAGGGCAGGATGGGCGCCCTGAGTGACCTGCTGGAATCAATCGATGATCAATTCGACTACGCGATCATCGACACTCCACCGGCAGTCCAGGCGCTGAACGCGACCGCACTCGCTGCTGCGGACTATGCGATCACCTTGAGCTGGCCGAAGCACCAAACCCTCGAAGGTGCAGTTGCGATGCGCGCCACCATCGGCCGCATGAATGCGGATGGCGGTGGGGGGCCCAAGTTCCTCGGCACGGTACTGAACATGGCTCATCCCGTGGGAGATTGGACTACCGAGGAGATCGAAGTACGCGACATGCTCGTCGACACGGGTCTTCTGCCCTTCTCGGCAGAGATCCGTGAGAACGGCCGGATCTCGCGTAGCTACGACTCCGGGGTTCCGTCAGTTGTGGGATTCGCTCGCCACGACTGCGGCAAGCGCTACGCCAGCCTCTTGCAGGAAGTACTTCATCGCATGGATACACCTGAGGCCGAATGGGAGATTGCTCCGACCGCCTCGGAGATCCTGGAAGCGATGGAGAGCGCAAGTGTCTGACGCGGCCAACTCCTCGCGGGCCAAGACCGAAGAAGACGCCGGCGCCCCGGATCAGCCTTTCGCCTCGATTGGCCGCCGCTCTGATGGGCAACAGCGACGCCGCCGCCGCACCAAGACGGCTGAAGAGCGGGCGGCTGCTGCAGCGCGCCTCAACTCCCAGGGACAGGGGGTGGCAAGCGCAAGCTTCGTCGGAGCGTCTGGTGCTGTACAGCCGACCCCGCCGTCCGGTGACAGCGACGCTGCGTCGGTCTCGGCCTCTTCGGATGCGTCAGCCCAATCGCCGTCCTCGCACGAAGTAGAGGGGCAGTCCAGCCCCACCATCACAGTTCCTTCGCCCGCGAGTGGTGAGCCTGCTCCCCGTCCCGCGGCTGACGTTCCTGACGAACCGGACCCCAACAACGCTCCCCGTCCCGCAGCTGACGTTCCTGACGAACCGGACCCCAACGTGGGTCAGGCTCAAGCTCCAGTGGCTTCGCCTCCGAAGCAGCCGACCAAGCGTTCCAGCGAGGGAAGGCGCACCGCCAGGCCACGCAGCAACGGCGTCTCCCGGGACGAGATGCACCCGCTCCACCAGAGCATCCATCAATCCTTCGAGGATTCACGAACACGCTCGAGCGAGTACGAGTCGATCAGTTCGAACATGGTGCCGGAGATGTGGACGCTTCTTCTCGACCGGATGTCCGAGGACCGCAAGTCCTCAGGGAACCGGGAGTTGGCCCGCGGCCACTACATGAACATCGTCCTGCTTGAGGCCCCGCTTGACATCGACCATTTCCGCGCCGCGTATGCCGAGCTGTCGAAGAGGTTCCGAGGACAACTTCCCAAGGGCGGTAAGACGACGATTCGTGTGAGCCCGGAAGCCGCCGAACAGCACAGGGCGATCAAGGACCTCTGTGACGCTGAGGGTTTCTCGCGCAAAGGTGTCTACATCCACTCGGCCCTCCTCCTCGGCCTTCTGAGGAGCTTGAAGGACCTTGGCGCGCTTCCCAAGGAGGAGCTGCCTCCGCTCCTGTGAGGTGGGGGGCGATGCAACTCGTGTGAGGGCCGGTCGACTTCGACCGGCCCTCACACGTCTCCCACTGCGCGACACGCCGATGTGTCGCGCAGTTCCACTGATCCTTGGAACTTCACAGTCCGCCATGAGGCCCGGCAGCTGTCCCGTTCGCCCTTTAAAGTCAGCTTCTCGGTGACTGCCCGCGAACCCGAGAGCGGGGAACTTGGGCAACTGGTTGTCGAGAACGTCAGCTAGCTGACCAGGGGTTATGCCTATACATATGCAGATAATCCTTCTCAGCATAATGCCGAGCAACCTTCCCATAGCGCCTCTCTCCCCCCTCCCTGTCCACAGTGCTACCGACTCACCTTCCAGTAGGCGTTCCTACGTTGCTGACAGCACATTAACTGTGCAGGATGCGCTAACCTCGGCAGGGTCGTGATCACTGTCGAACTCAGGAGCGCCCCTATGCCGTCGGGCCGAGTGCTAAGCCCCAGCGCCGTCGCGGCCGCAGCCGAACTCAACCCGAGTTGGGCGTACCGCGCGCAGGAGGCACAGATCCTGGGAGACCCCTGCTATCCGGCCGACGTCATCGTTCTGAAGGTCTACCGCGTCATTCTCCCCCTCGTCTGGCCTGACCGCGTGGGGCTTCCTCGTAACGAGAAGAAGGTTCTGGACTTCTGGCAGACAGCCGCGCTCGAGGCGGCCCGCAACGCAGTCACGGACGACGAGACGACCCGCGAGACCACGATGTACGTCCTCCAGGGGGCGACTTACATCGCCCACACCCGAGCGGCTCGAGCTGCTCTTGAAAGTGCCTCTCCCGATGGTGATGAGCCGTCACCTCTCGACGGTCAAGCAGTGTTTCGGCTTCCCATCGGCGAGTGGATCGACGACCTGGACTCGCGATTGGCCCGCCTCCCTCGCCGCGCTCCTCGGCGCGGCGTCGCCGCAAAGGCGGTCAAGGCCAAGCAGTCGCCCACGACCACACGCTCAACTGACTAGGCCATCAGACCTCAACGCCAAAGGGCCTGTGACCACATGACTTCAAAACGTAGGAATCCAAGCACCCCAACCTCGCTCGTCTACACGAGCGGGATCAGGGTGTGCCTGCCCTACGGAAAGCCGACTGGCTCGGGGTTGCGGAGTCCCGAGCCAGTTCTGTCGAGGAGGTGAGCGCACCCCATAGCTGAATGCCGTCGCGCAGCCGGCCTCCCCACCTCCCCAGGCGGTGCCGGTTGACGATGAGTGTTGTCCTCGTACCACCTCGACAGGAGCAGATCATAGCTACCGGTCAGAGGGCTGGCTCAGTTATGCCCAATGGCGGCCGTAAGCTGTCAGCCCGGAACACCGCAAATACATCCAGTACTGCTCGTTCTGACGCGTTCAGAGCGACTGCTGATGTCCGTGCTGCGGGGGAGCCCCTGCAACTGAGTCGCTCGATGCGCACTGCCCTCGCCGCGGCGGTACACGCGCTCCTCAAGGACAGTCGCCTCACCGACGCCTCGCCACTCGTGCGCCTGGCCGCCGTGGTGTTGCTGGCCAAAGCCCCGTCGTCGTCGTCGCGCGTGAAAGTCACGTACAGGGACCTTGCTGGCTGGTTCGGCATCTCTATCTCCCACGTCGGTCACACCGTCGTACCCGGACTGAAGAAGGCCGGGCTGGTCATCAGTGAGCAGAAGCGCGAGGACGGCCATACGGTCGCTGTGCTGCTGGACCTGCTCCCGCTCCGCGAGGCACGCGCGGCGGGGGGCGCGCACCCTCTAGCTCTGCTCAACCAGAAGGACCTCACCACACTGCTGCGGCTGTGCGAGGCGGTGACGTGTCCTGGGTGGACACCGAAGGACAAGGCGCCGACCCCGCCGGGCTTCATGGCGAAGCACCGGGGGGGCCAGGCCGGGGCATTGGACCGCCTGGCGATGGTGCTCCTCGTCTTGGAGAGCCGTGCCAACGGGCGGGTGCGTATGGCACCGGGGCGAGTTGCGGAGGGGTATGGCCGGGGTGATGCCACGGTGGCGCGGCTGCTGGGCTGCACCGTTGCGGCGGCCTCCCAGGTGCTGGGCCGTCTGACGGCCGTGGGGGCAGTCGAGTTCGACGGCGGAAGCCATGACCGGGTTCGGGTTCCGGCAGTCACGGAAGCGCATGTCCGGGCCCGAAGCGCTGCGGCCACTGCCATCTCGACCACGGCCACTGCCATCTCGACCACGGCCACTGCCATCTCGACCACGGCCACTGCCATCTCGACCACGTGGGAGCAGCAACCACCTGGCTACACCGACCTGGGGGAGAGCAGCGGTTCGGTGGGGCGGGAGTCCGAGGCCTACCTTCGGTGCGCGAGCTGCGGTGACGGTGATGATGGCGCGCCGGTGCTTGAAGGAGAAGGCTGGGCGCAGGAGAGCTTTGACGACGTACTGGACGCCAACCTGGATATTGCATTCAGGGATCAGATCCCTCACGAAGATGAGTTTTCCCAGGTCAGCAATGGCGAAGGAGCATCAGAGGCGTGGGCTGACAGTGCGTCACCCCACGCCCACCACTCAGATGTGGTTGATCTCTCTAGCTTCTCTGCGGCTGATCTTGACTGCTTTTCCGGCTCTGCCGGTGGTAGTTCAGGTGATCGGCGGGGTGACGCGCGCACGGGCGAGGATCATCCTGCGGCTTGCTCGGCTCTGCTGGAAGCCAGAGCCGGAGTGGCTGGGCCGGGCCCGCTGCGCGGGGAAAAGCCAGTTCGTAGTTCGCACAAGGCTGGGAGAGACCAACTGCTGGCTCCTGGGACGGTGCCGTTGGACCTGCGAGTGGCTCTGGCTCCAGTGGCCGGTCTGTGGCGTCAGATCCCGCTGGATCGCACGGTTCGGTGGCTGGCCGTTCTGGTACGCACCGCGCTGGGCCAGGTGTCGCACGTCATTGGCCCCGACAAGGCCGAGGTTGCTCTGGCGGAGCGGTTGAGCCGCCGAATCGCCGCCCAGGACACGCCCGTTCGCAACGTCGTCGGATGGCTGGTACGGCGAGGGCTGCCCCAGCGTCCGGGCTGTTGGTCGCAGCAGTGCGACGACGGATTGCGGATGGACACACGGGAATCCTGCGACAGCTGCGCCACCCTACGAGGGGACCGACAGAGTCGCTACCGGCAGCTGATGAGGGACGCTGCGGGCGGCCAGTGGGCGCGGCTTCCTCAGCAGCAGCGCTCTGAGATCGAGCACCAGGTGAACGAGGAGTACCGTCAGATCGCCAAAGCTGACTCAGCACGCAGGGAGCACCAGCGGCGGGAGAAGGCCGACCGTGACACGGCCGTGGCCCACAGGCGTCTTGAGCTCCAAGAGAAGCAAGCTGCTGCCCAGGCCCGTCCATGCGGTATGTGTGGGAGGCCCGACACTGCGGGGGAGTGCTCGGCGTGCCGGTCGCAGCAACTCGCCGCGAATTCGGTGCGGGCCGCCGTGGACCTGGTGGTCGCCCTGCGCGCGGACCTGACGGACATGTCGGCAGTCGAGGAGCTGACGCGCACGGTCGAAACGGACACCTGGAAGGTGGTGCGCCAGCACCAGGTCCCGGTGGGCGACGGCGCAGCAGATGTCCTTCGGCACTTCGCCGATCAGGTTCTGGCCGAACGGCGGGCACGGGCCCTGGCCCGACTTGCTCAGAGCGCGCCAGCGATCGAGGAGGGACAGCTGGTGTACAAACTGACGTTGAACCGGCCTACCCCCCGCCGTGCGTGCCGCAAGGATCTCCTGGCGGCCGCCGAACATGAGGCCGAGCGGGCCCGGCAGAAGGTAGCGCGTGAGCTACTGGACGACTTCCTCGCGGACCTCGCCGAGGCCAGGGCCCGTGGCTGCGCGGCTGAGCCCTCCGCCGGCGGAGCAGGGGGAGGCCGATGACGGCAGCTCCGGTTGCTGCGACGCGAACGTCTTGCGTCCCGCCCTCGGTTCCGAGGAGGACTTCACCGCAGAAGCCCGCGATGAGGTCATCGCTTGACGCGGCCCGTCGCGTCGTGACCGCCATGCAGGGGCCGGGGCGCTGTCGGTGGCAGCACGTAGGGTGCTCGAGCACCGAGCAGGGGAGCGGCACATGATCACCCGACAGTTCAGCGTGTGGGACTTTCTCGTCCTGACACCTTTCCTGTGGGTGGTGCTCTGGATGGTGGCGATCGGGCTGCCCTGTCTGGACGCCGTGGCACGGGGGAGTTGGGCGGCGACAGCTCCCCCGTAACCGGCTCCTAGGCCTTCATCGCCGCCTTCACGGTGGGCGTCACAGGGGCGATCGCGGTCACTGCGGCGAGGGTGGTAAGCGACTGCCACAGGCACGCCGGACTGCGGCTGGTGGCCCGGGCGGAACTGCCTTTGCTGCGCCGCCTGGCGGTGACGATCGCCGCGCTGGGCACCGATACCCCTGCGATGGAGCCGTTCCTCGACGACGTGGAAGAGGCGTTGCGTCGCGGACACGGAGCACAGGCCGTGTGGATGCTGAGCGCGGGCGCGGGGGCGCTGTGCGAGAGCAGCGACGGCACAGCGCCACTGGCATCGGGGCAGCCGAGGCCCGCGCCAGGAGGGGCAGAAGCACCAGCTGCAGGTGCGCCGGCGGCTAGGCGGACAGCATGCCGTTGCGGTGCTGCAGTTCGCGACCGCAGAGGCGCACATCCAGGAGGGGCGCTGACAGTCGTGGCACGCGTCGCCGTAGTGGTGCTGCCGTTCTCGACGGCAGAGACGCCTCGGCACTCCAGCGCTGACGGTCGGTGTGCACCGTCCCGTGGTGGTGCTGCCGTTCTGGACGTCAGCACCGGATAGGCGACCGGCGTCCGCGGCACGTGTACCCGCCGCGGTGGTGCTGCCGTCCCAGGAGGACCGGCTGTGTAACCGGTTCGAATGGGACCTGATCACGGACGTCCAGCTGCCCGAGCTGGGGACCCGTATCGCGACCTCGACGGCAGAAGCGCCCGTTGCCACGACCTTCACCACCGCCCTGGAGTCCGCGCCGTAGTGGTGCTGCCGTCCTTCTCGACAGCAGAGGCGCTCGTGCGGCGACTGCCGCGGCAGCGCGGGCCATGTACCCGTGGTGGTGCTGCCGTTCTCGACGGCAGAGGGGCTCGGTATGGCGTCGGTGCCGGGAGCGGTGATGCTGCTTCCGTGGTGGTGCTGCCGTTCGAGGACGGCAGAGACGCTCGATCTGCCGCGGGCCGCAGCCGACATGACCGTCGGGCCGTGGTGGTGCTGCGGTTCGTGACCGCAGGAGCGTTCCTTGCCAAGGTGCTGCCCGGCTACGACTGACACCTGCCGTGGTGGTGCTGCCGTTCTCGACGGCAGAAGCGCATGCACGGCCTGATCCAGGGCGGCACGATCGAGGAGATGCCGTGGTGGTGCTGCCGTTCTCGACAGCAGAAGCGCCGGGTCCCGGGGCATCCAGCTGATCACGATCCTGCAGCCGTGGTGGTGCTGCCGTTCTCAACGGCAGAGGCGCACTGGCACTCGGTGCATGCGCCCGGTGCCCCGGTCCCCGTGGTGGTGCTGCCGTTCCCAACGGCAGAGGCGCCCCTCGCGCGAGACTTCGCCGTGCCCGGACGCAAAGACCCCATGGTGCTGCTGCCGTTCTCGACGGCAGAAGCGCGGCCAAGGCCCTGTACGACGCCCTCGCGGCGCACGTGTCGTGGTGGTGCTGCCGTTCTCGACGGCAGAAGCGCCACCGCGCCCACCACCGTGTACAGGACGAGCGGGGTCCCGTGGTGGTGCTGCCGCTCTCGACGGCAGAGGCGCCAGCAGGCTCTCGGGATCCTTCAGACAGTGGGTGATGCCGTGGTGGTGCTGCCGTTCTCGACGGCAGAAGCGCCTCGATCAGGTCGTATACGGTCAGGTCGGCATCGACGCCGTGGTGGTGCTGCCGACCTGACGGCAGAAGCGCGCTCACGCCCCCCGCCACCTTTGTCCAGATCTCGATGCCGCGGTGGTGCTGCCGTTCTCGACGCCAGAGGCACACTGCGCCCACTGTCACTTGCAGGACCAGTGGCGTGCCGTGGTGGTGCTGCCGCTCTCAACGACAGAAGCGTGTCTCCGGCCGAGGGCAACGTCGATGCGACGGTGACGCCGTGGTGGTGCTGCCGTTCTCGACGGGAGAAGCGCCCTGGAGGTCGACCTGCGCGACCTCGAAGAGGGGCAGCCGTGGTGGTGCTGCCGTTCTGGACGGGAGAAGCGCGCTGGGCCGCGACCTGGTCGTCAACGTCGCCCAACAGCCGTGGTGGTGCTGCCGATCTTGATGGCAGAAGCGCCGGGCCAGCTGGGGCCCGATGTACGGCACACCGTGCCCGTGGTGGTGCTGCCGTTCTCGACGTCAGAAGCGCACTCCAGCTCACCGCCAGGCAGATCGTCGCGGAGGTGCCGTGGTGGTGCTCCCGTTCTCGACGTCAGAAGCGCTCGGCGCCGACCTTCCAGGTTTCCCAGGTGCCGGGGATCCCGTGGTGGTACTGCCGTTCTCGACGGCAGAGGCGCACGCGACGTGCTGCGCTGGCTCGCCGACCCCAACGACCCGTGGTGGTGCTGCCGCTCTCGACGGCAGAAGCGCTCCGAATGACGTGTATGGATTACCGGTGGTGACGATTCGAGCTCATGCAAGGTCCGCGCATCCCGGATGTTTCGCGCATTCCCCTTCGGAGCGATGCGGCGTGTCGGGGTGAGCTTGTGGTTCCGAAGCGCGGCCGTCATGGGATGAGGCGTCGCCCCGGTTGCAGTGGGCCGTCGCCGTGCGCCAGTCGTGTTCGGGGCGCAGCGTAGAGAGCGGTCACGCCCAGGTTGCGGAGCTTGGATTGATCGGGCTCCGGGGCGCGGACTTGGGGATGTTCGAGGAGCGTGGTGATGGCGGTGGCGGTGAGCGGGCGATGCCAGATAGGCCAGGTGAAGGCGTGATTGGTGGTGTCCCAACTGGTGGCGGATGGCCGGTTGCTGTTGCCGATGAGGCGGAAGGCGACGAAGCCGTGGAGGGCGAGCCAGGTGGCTCCGGGTACGCCCTGTTGGGTGGGCTTGCCGTGGCTGACCATGTGGGCGTCGCCGGTGGAGTGGTAGTCGAGGTTGGCGCCGGCGTAGTTGTCGATTCGCTGCCAGCGGGTGAGGGCGGCGTGCAGGTGCGCGGGGCTCTTCAGGCAGAGCTCGGCGGCTTTGGCCCAGTTGTTGGGCAGGGTCATTTGCCCGCTGCGGCCGAAGTACGGGGTGGTCCGGGTGTAGAGGGTCTGATTCTTGTCGGGGCGGCCCTTCTGCGGGGTGTTGGCCTTGTGGTCCTTGCCGGGGATGGTGCTGAGGGAGTTGACCAGGGCGGAGAACCAGCGGGCGTGAACGTCGTCGTGCTGTCGCTCGGTGTGTGCGTACGCCCGAAGCTGGATCAGGGCCGTGTCGATGGGCATCTGCAGCGGGTCGTTCGGTGAGCCGGGCTCAGGATGGCGGGGTTGGGTGAGGATGCCGGGGACGAGGGCGAGCGGGTCCTTGCTCGGCTCCTTGTTCGGTGGCTTCGGTGGCAGTTGGGTGGCCAGAAGTTCGGCGAAGGCGTGATGGGTGAACGGCTGGTGGGTGTGGAGGATGGCCGGGGCGTCGGCGTCAGCCCAGGACAGTCGGGGGGCTTGGTCGAGGAGGTGGGTGGTGAGGTGGAGGGTGCCGAGGGCGGCGAGGAAGCCGAGTGGGGAGCTGCCGTAGAGGGCGGGGAGTTCGAGTTTGTGGTTGGGGTGGGGCATGGTCAGGTGCCTTCTTCGGAGCAGGCCATGTCGGCGAGGCGGAGGACGGCTTCGAGCAGGGCCAGGCCCCAGGGGCCGTAGTGGCGGTTGAGGGCGTGGAAGCGGTCGGGGCCGCTCCAGTCGGTGCCCATGTCCGCGCTGTTGATGGTGATCTGCTGGTGGTCGGGCATGGTGCAGGTCACCTCCTGCGGGGACGGGTCGGGGGCCGGAGGCAGGAGCGGGCGGGCGTGGCCGTGATGGGCGGCGACGAGGTGGACGAGCAGGTCGGCGTCGTTCCCGCGGGCGTGCTTGGGCTGGGTGTCCAGCCAGGCGGTGACGGCGAGGGCACTGAGGGCTTCATGTCGCATCTCCGGGCCCCACCCGGCGAGTTGAGCCGCTCGCTTGCGGCCGGTTCGGTCGGCGGGGTCCATGCCGGACTTGGCGCGGGGCTCATCCAGTGATTCGGCGAGCAGGCGGTCACCGGCGCAGAGCATGCACTGGAAGCGGCTGTGGCTTTTACCGCAGTCGTGGGCGTGCCCGGCCGTGCGCAGGGCGTCGACGAGGGGGGTGGGCAGGCCCAGAGCGGTCGCGAAGTCGGCGGAGCGCTGGGCGACGGCGAGGCTGTGCCGGCTCAAGGAGACGGGACGGGTCAGGGAACTGGCATCGGCGGAGTCGTCGCCGACTCCCGCGGTCTGCTCGGCCTGTCCTTGGGGTGTGTGCGGGGGCAGCAGGAGCAGGCGGGCGGGCTCGCCGGGGTCCAGGACGATACGGCCGCGCTCCCGGGTGCGGCCGATGGTCGCGGCGCTCCACTGTGCGATGGCGCGCAGGCGGGCCAGGCGCGTGTGAGCGAGGTCGGCATAAGGGCGGGCGGGATTCGTGCCGAGACCGTGGAGCAGGGTGTCGAGGAGCTGGTGGACGATGACGGCCGGGTCCTCGTCCTCTCCGGCGCGCAGGCGCGCAACCGCTCTCTCGATGACCGTGGCGGTGGCGCTGTCGGTGAGGAGGGTGAGGACGGCAGGGTCCAGGCGGGTGGGGGC
>NZ_SRIC01000182.1 GCF_004684775.1 Streptomyces sp. MZ04 | reverse complement strand
GGCGACCCCCGTCAGGAATGCGACAACTGCCCCGCCCCGCCCCGACTCTGTATGCGCTCCTTGCCGCGCTCCGCGGCCCGCGCCTGCCTGCGGGCCCGGCGACGCTCACGCCGCAGCCTGCGTGCCGTGCTGCTCGGCACCGACACCACCCCGTGCCGCTGGTTGTACACCTGCCGCGTCACCCACACGTCGAGCACGCCCCAGGTGGCGACCACGGTGCTGGCCACACTGCTGAGCACCATCGGGAAGGAGAGCCAGGATCCCGCCACCGCGCACAGGAAGGCGATCATCGCCTGTATCAACGTCAGTGACACGATGATCACGGCGCGCACGGCGGCCGTACGCACCGGATCGGGCAGCCGCCGTCTGCGCGCGGGCTCCTCGATCCACAACTCCCTGCGACTCTCTCGGTGTTCACCGACCTCGCCGTACGACTGCTCCGCAGCCTCGCCGTACGACTGCTCCGCAGCCTCGCCGTGCGACTGTTCCGCAGCCTCGTCGTCCCGACGCCCGCTGTGCTGCTGCTCAGGCGCCCGCCGGCGCTCCGCCGTGCCCATCAACTCGTCACTCCCCCCCGCTGCCCCGCCTGTGCCCCGTGGCCCACTCGCTGAGATGTCATCGGACCCGGTCCCTCAGTGGCTGCCCGGTTTGCTCGGCTTTACGCCACCTCGGCACGGCATGCGGTCTTGGCGCACGCTGTCCCCAACTCCCGTATTCACAGACGAACGAGCGGCCCGGAAGATTCCCGAACGGCTTCGGCGAAGCGAAGAGATCCGGCCAACTGGGCACATCGGTACGGGGGATTGTGCCCAATGGCCTGTGCCACACGCGGGATGCAATCTCCCGTAATGGAGGGACAACTGAGGACGTCCCTTTCGCGTCACGGCTGAAATCCGTCCGGACGCGCCTTCGAGTTGCCCCTGGGTCGGTAGTAGGCTCACGCCGTTTGTTGACGCACATGTGTGCCCCTGGCCATAAGCGCGGCCGCAGGGGGCCGATCTGGGGGAGGCCATGCGCTTTCGCGGGAAGTCCATCCGCCGGAAGATCGTGGCATTGCTGCTGGTGCCGCTCATCTCCCTGACCTCGTTGTGGGGCTTCGCCACCTACGTCACCGGTCAGTCGGCCAAGGACCTCATCGATGTCACGGACACCGTCGAAGAGATCGGCACCCCGATCCACCAGGCCGCCCGGGTCGTCCAGCAGGAGCGCCGCCAGACGCTCGTCTACCTCGCCGACCCCCGTGCATCCGACGCGCTCGCCGCGCTGCGCCGCAGCCGCGCCGCCACCGACGACATGGTCGCCAAGGTGAAGGACAGCGCCGCCAAGCCGGACGTACGCGACGGAGTCACCGGGCAGTCGGCCGACAGGCTCGCCTCGATCATCGACGCCTTCGACGGCATCGATTCGCTGCGCCGCACGGTCGAAGAGGGCACCATCACCCGCGCCGGCGCGCTCAAGATGTACACAAAGCTGATCGACCCCTGCTTCGGCTTCCTGATGACCATCCAGGGCCTCGACGAAGCGCATCTCGACCGGCAGGGCCGCGCGCTCGTCGGAGTGGCACGCGCGCGTGAACTGCTCTCCCGCGAGGACGCGTTGCTCGGCTCCGCGCTCGTGGCCCGCCGGATCACCAAGGCCGAGATCCGGCAGATCGCCGACCTGCGGGCGCAGCGCACGCTGCTGTACGAGGTCAGCCTCGGCCAGTTGCCGGACGACGACCGCGGCCACTACGAGCGCTACTGGAACGGCGCCGAGACGACCCAGTTGCGTGCCGCAGAGAAGGCCCTGGTCGAGTCCGCGGCCGGCGCTCCGCGCGTGGTCACGTCGGCGCGCTGGGACGCCACGGCGGGCAAGGCGCTGAAGGACCTCGCCGAACGCGACGACGCGGCGGGCGGCCGACTGCAGGACCGGGTCGAGCCGGTGGCCGTCGGCGTGCTCATCAAGGTCGGCGTGGCCGGCGTGTTCGGTCTGCTCGCGCTGCTGTTCTCGGTCTTCATGTCCATGCGCATCGGACGCAGCCTCATCCGCGACCTGCGCCGCCTGCGCCTGGACGCCCACGAGGCGTCCGGTGTCCGGCTGCCCGGCGTGCTGCGCCGCCTCGCGGCCGGCGAACAGGTCGACGTGGAGACCGAGGCGCCCCGCCTGACGTACGAGAAGGACGAGATCGGCCAGGTCGGCCAGGCGCTCAACACCCTGCAGCGCGCCGCGGTCGAGGCCACCGTGAAACAGGCCGATCTGCGCCGCGGCGTCTCCGAGGTGTTCGTCAACCTCGCCCGCCGCAGCCAGGTGCTCCTGCACAAGCAGCTCACCCTGCTCGACACGATGGAGCGCAGGACCGAGGACACGGACGAACTCGCCGACCTGTTCCGCCTCGACCACCTGACGACCCGCATGCGGCGGCACGCCGAGGGTCTCGTGATCCTCTCCGGCGCCGCCCCCTCGCGGCAGTGGCGCAAGCCCGTCCAGCTCATGGACGTCGTCCGCGCGGCCGTCGCCGAGGTCGAGGACTACGAACGCATCGAGGTCCGCCGCCTGCCGCGCATCGCCGTCACGGGTCCTGCGGTCGCCGACCTCACCCACTTGCTGGCCGAACTCCTGGAGAACGCCACGGTGTTCTCGCCCCCGCACACTGCGGTGCAGGTCCTCGGGGAGCACGTCGCCAACGGCTTCACCCTGGAGATCCACGACCGGGGGCTCGGCATGGCCGCCGACGCGCTCCTGGACGCCAACCTCCGCCTTGCCGAGACCCCGGAGTTCGAACTCTCCGACACCGACCGGCTCGGCCTCTTCGTAGTGAGCCGCCTCGCCCAGCGACAGCGCGTACGCGTCTCCCTGCAGCCCTCTCCGTACGGCGGGACCACCGCCGTCGTGTTCATCCCCGAGACACTGCTCACGGACGACGTACCGGACACGAACGGCATCGGCTTCCGGCTCGACCGGCCGCAGGGCAAGGACGCCGTGAGCCGCGACGCGGCGGGCGACAAGGCGGCGGCCCTCGGCCAAGTGCCCGTCCAGCTGCCCGGGTTGCCCGCGTCCGTCCTCGACGGTCCCGTCGAGCTGGAGGCACCGGTCGGCATGGTCGACCTCGACGGCTTCCCCGGCGCCCTGGAGGACGAGGACAGCGAGCGCGGCGGCCTCTTCCGCCCGCGCCGCCGCGTCGCCGCGGTCCCCGGCGACGAGCAGCACCAGCAGGCCCGCGACGAGCGGGAGACCGGCCAGCGTGAACCCGTCCGCCCCGACGGCTCGTCCCCGGACGACGACCCCGCGGACGAGGGCCACCCGACGGACCCCGTGCCGCTGCCCCGCCGTAGAACCCCCAAGCTGGTCTCCTCGCACGGCCGACCCGTGACGCAGACCAGGAACCGGGGCACGGCGGCACAGGACGACGATTCCACGGAGAGCCCGGTGGGCCGCCCCCAGGGCGGCATCGCGCCGGAGAACACCCCCGTGGGACGCCCCCAGGGCGGCGCCGCGAACGCGGATCTCCCGGTACGGGACAGCGGCGCCGACCCCGAAGGCCGCCCCGAGCCGGCCGTTCCGGAGCTGCCGAGCCGGCTGCGCGGCCGTATCGCGACGGACGCCGTCGACCTGCCGCGCCGCCCCGAACCGCAGTCCGCCTGGCCCGACCTGTCGCCCCCGCACCGCGACGTCACCGCGGCCGACGGGCAGCAG
Organism: Streptomyces sp. MZ04; assembly: GCF_004684775.1. GTDB lineage: Bacteria > Actinomycetota > Actinomycetes > Streptomycetales > Streptomycetaceae > Streptomyces. The sequence goes on along the minus strand of NZ_SRIC01000182.1, from coordinate 13,599 downwards.
CCGGAGCTCCCCAGGCGCAGCCGGCGTACCCAGACCCCGGAGCCCTCGGCGGCGTCGACCGACGCCGGACAGGCGCCCACCCAAACTCCCGGCGGACTGCCCCGGCGCGTCCGCCAGGCCAACCTCGCGCCTCAGTTGAAGGGCGGGCCCGACCAGCGCCCGGAGCGCGCGCCGACGGCCGGAACCAGGCCGCAGGAGCGCGACGCCGACGAGGTGCGCAGCCGGATGGCATCGCTCCAGCGTGGCTGGCAGCGCGGCCGTGAAGAGAACGCCGCGGGCGCAGACGCCTCCGACGGCACAGCACCAGGAACGACATCTGAGGGGGACGGTCGATGACCGCACCGAAGGCCGACGCACGCATCGCCATGCCCGGGGGATCGGGGGAACTGAACTGGCTCCTCGACGACCTGGTGCAGCGGGTCGCCAGCATCCGCAAGGCGCTCGTGCTCTCCGGCGACGGCCTGCCGACCGGCGTATCGAAGGACCTGACCAGGGAGGACAGCGAGCATCTGGCCGCTGTCGCCTCGGGGTTCCACAGCCTGGCCAAGGGCGTCGGACGCCACTTCGAGGCGGGCCGGGTCCGCCAGACCGTGGTCGAGCTCGACGACGCGTTCCTCTTCGTCACGGCGGCGGGCGACGGCAGCTGTCTCGCCGTCCTCTCGGACGCGGACTCCGACGTCGGCCTGGTCGCGTACGAAATGACGCTGCTGGTCAAGAGGGTGGGTGTGCATCTGGGTACGGCGCCGCGCACCGGCCTGCCCACGGGAGGGTAGCGGGAGGGCATGAGCGAAGACGGTCAGGGGACGCAGGGGACGCAGGGGACGCATCGCTGGTTCGACGACGACGCCGGGCCCGTCGTGCGTCCGTACGCCATGACACGCGGCCGTACCACCAGTCCGGAGCAGCACCGCCTCGACCTGATCGCGGTCGTCGTCGCCGAGGCCCGCGCCGACGACCCGGAGGCGGACCAGACGCTGTCCCCGGAGCATGTGGACATCGTCGGGCTCTGCCGTGACAGCCCTCAGTCGGTGGCCGAACTGGCGGCCGAACTCGACCTTCCCATCGGCGTGATCCGGGTCCTCATCGGCGATCTCGTCGACGACGAACTGGTGCACGTGACACGTCCCGTACCCCCCGCGGAACTCCCCGACGAGAGTATTCTGCGCGACGTGATCAACGGCCTCCGGGCGCTCTGAACAGCGCGGAAGCGGGGAGTGAGACGTGGCTGGCTGGCAGTTCTGGGTCGACAGGGGCGGCACCTTCACCGACATCGTCGCGCGGCGTCCGGACGGCCGGCTGCTCACGCACAAGCTCCTGTCGGACAATCCGGCCCGCTACGCCGACGCCGCCGTCGCGGGGATCCGCGAACTCCTCGGTGACACCCCCGGTGCGCCTGTGGAGGCCGTCCGCATGGGGACCACCGTCGCCACCAACGCCCTCCTGGAGCGCAAGGGCGAGCCCACCGCGCTGGTCATCACCCGCGGCTTCGGTGATGCCCTGCGCATCGCGTACCAGAACCGCCCGCACATCTTCGCGCGCGAGATCGTCCTGCCCGCCTCGCTGCACGCGCGGGTGATCGAGGTCGACGAACGCGTCACCGCCGACGGCGACGTGCTGCGCCCGCCCGACCTGGAGGCCCTCGAGGGACCGCTCCGGGCGGCGTACGACGACGGGATCCGCTCCCTGGCCGTCGTCTGCCTGCACAGCCATCTGTATCCCGCGCACGAGCGGGCGATCGGCGAACTCGCCGCGCGGATCGGCTTCCCGCAGGTCTCGCTCTCCAGCGAGGTGAGCCCGCTGATGAAGCTGGTCCCGCGCGGTGACACCGCCGTCGTCGACGCGTATCTGTCGCCCGTCCTGCACCGCTACGTCCAGCACGTCGCCGACGAACTGCAGGGCGTGCGGCTGATGTTCATGCAGTCGAACGGCGGCCTCACGGAGGCCGGCACGTTCCGCGGCAAGGACGCCATCCTGTCCGGCCCCGCCGGCGGCATCGTCGGCATGGCCCGCATGTCGCGGCGCGCGGGCTTCGACCGGGTCATCGGCTTCGACATGGGCGGCACCTCCACGGACGTGTCGCACTACGCGGGCGAGTACGAACGGGTCTTCACCACACAGATCGCGGGCGTACGCCTTCGCGCGCCGATGCTGGACATCCACACCGTCGCCGCGGGCGGCGGCTCCGTGCTGCACTTCGACGGCAGCCGCTATCGCGTGGGCCCCGACTCGGCGGGCGCGACGCCGGGCCCGGCGAGCTACCGGGGCGGCGGACCGCTCACGGTCACCGACGCGAACGTGGCACTCGGCCGGGTCCAACCCGCTTATTTCCCCCGTGTGTTCGGCCCGGACGGCGACCAGCCGCTCGACGAGACGCTGGTCCGCGACCGCTTCGCCGCCCTGGCCCGCGACATCCGGGAGCGCACCGGCGACGACCGCACCCCGGAGCAGGTCGCCGAGGGCTATCTGCAGATCGCGGTGGCCAACATCGCCGGCGCCGTCAAGCGCATCTCCGTCCAGAAGGGCCACGACGTCACGCGCTACGCCCTGACGACGTTCGGCGGCGCGGGTGGCCAGCACGCGTGCATGGTCGCCGACTCGCTCGGCATCCGCACCGTCCTCGTACCCCCGATGGCCGGTGTGCTCTCCGCGCTCGGCATCGGCCTCGCCGACACCACGGCGATGCGCGAGCAGTCCGTGGAGGTCCGCCTCGAGCCGTCGGCGATGCCGCGCGTCCTGAAGACCGCCGACGACCTCGAGGAGGCGGCCCGCGCCGAACTCCTCGCCGAGGACGTGCCCGAGGGCCGCGTCCGCGTCACGCGGCGTGCCCAGCTGCGCTATGACGGCACCGACACCACGCTCACCGTCCGGCTTGCCGAGCCGGACGCCATGATCCGTGCCTTCGAGGACCGCCACCGCACCACCTACTCCTTCACCCTGGACCGCCCCGTCGTCGTCGAGGCCCTCTCCGTGGAGGCCACCGGAGTCACCGAGCAGCCGGACCTCTCGGTGCTCGCCGGCGAGGCCCGCCGGGGCACACCGCAGACCGTCCGCCTGCACACGGGCGGTGCCTGGCGCGACGTACTCCTGCACCGCCGCGAGCAGTTGCCGCCGGGGGAGACCGTCACCGGACCCGCGATCATCACCGAGGCCAGTGCCACGACGGTCGTGGACGACGGCTGGCAGGCGGCCATGACGGACGAAGGACACCTGGTCATGGAACGCGTGGCGGAGCCCGAGGGTTCCACCGCGAGCACCGAGGCCGACCCCGTCCTCCTCGAAGTCTTCAACAACCTCTTCATGTCCATCGCCGAACAGATGGGCGCCCGCCTGGAGTCCACGGCCCAGTCGGTCAACATCAAGGAGCGGCTGGACTTCTCCTGCGCGCTCTTCGACCCGGACGGCAGTCTCGTCGCCAACGCCCCGCACATTCCCGTGCACCTGGGCTCCATGGGGACGAGCGTGAAGGAGGTCATCCGGCGCCGCGGCACGACCATGCGCCCCGGAGACACCTACGCCGTCAACGACCCCTACCACGGCGGCACGCACCTCCCCGACGTCACCGTCATCACCCCGGTGTTCGACGCCCCCGGGGAGCGGATCCTGTTCTATGTGGCCTCCCGAGGGCACCACGCGGAGATCGGCGGCATCGCCCCCGGCTCCATGCCGGCCAACAGCCGCACCATCGAGGAGGAGGGCATCCTCTTCGACAACTGGCTGCTGGCGGAAGGCGGCCGGTTCCGCGAGGCCGAGACCCTGGCCCTGCTCACCGACGCCCCCTACCCCTCCCGCAACCCGGCCACCAACCTTGCCGACCTGCGCGCCCAGATCGCCGCCAACCAGAAGGGCGTCGACGAAGTCGCCCGCATGATCGAGAACTTCGGTCTCGACGTCGTGCAGGCCTACATGCGGCACGTCCAGGACAATGCCGAAGAGGCCGTACGTCGCGTCATCGACACCCTCGAAGAGGGCGAGTTCGCTTATCCAACCGACTCGGGAGCCGTCATCCGGGTCCGCGTCGGCGTGGACCGCGAAGCCCGCTCGGCGACCGTCGACTTCACCGGTACGTCGCCCCAGCTCGCCACGAACTTCAACGCGCCCTTCGCGGTGGTCAACGCCGCGGTCCTGTACGTCTTCCGCACCCTGGTGGCCGAGGACATCCCGCTCAACGACGGCTGTCTGCGCCCGCTGCGCATCATCGTGCCGCCGGGCTCGCTGCTCGCGCCCGAACCGCCGGCTGCCGTCGTCGCCGGGAACGTCGAGACCTCACAGGCGATCACCGGAGCGCTCTACGGCGCCCTGGGCGTCCAGGCCGAGGGCTCCGGCACGATGAACAACGTCACCTTCGGCAACGACCGCCACCAGTACTACGAGACGGTGGCCTCGGGATCCGGCGCCGGTGACGGGTTCGACGGCGCGTCCGTCGTCCAGACCCATATGACCAACTCCCGGCTCACCGATCCCGAAGTCCTCGAGTGGCGGCTGCCCGTGCTGCTCGAGGAGTTCGCGGTGCGGCACGGCAGCGGCGGCGACGGGCGGTGGCGCGGCGGGGACGGGGCCGTACGGCGCATCCGCTTCCGTGAGCCGATGACCGTGTCCACGCTGTCGCAGCACCGCAGAGTGGCGCCGTACGGCATGGCGGGCGGAAGCCCCGGCGCCCTCGGCACGGGCCGCGTGGAGCGCGCCGACGGCAGCGTGCTGGCGCTCGACGGCAGCGACTCGGCCGACCTGGGCGCCGGCGACGTACTCGTGATCGAAACCCCCGGCGGCGGCGGATACGGACCGGCCCCGCACGACACGACAGACGCACGTGACACCCCCGAAGCACGTGACACGACAGACGCACGTGACACCCCCGAAGCACGTGCCACCACTGATGCAGGAGAAGCGATCGATGATCTTCAAGCGTTCTGAGCGCGGCAAGGCCCCCGTCGAGCCGGTCACGCTGAAGATCCTGGTGGCAGGAGGGTTCGGCGTAGGCAAGACGACCCTCGTCGGCGCGGTCAGCGAGATCAAGCCGCTGCGCACCGAGGAGTCGCTCACCGAGGCGGGCCGCCCCGTCGACGACACCAGCGGCGTCTCGGGCAAGCGCACCACCACCGTCGCCATGGACTTCGGCCGGATCACGCTCCGCGAGGACCTGGTGCTCTACGTCTTCGGCACCCCGGGACAGGACCGCTTCTGGTTCCTCTGGGACGAGCTGGCCACCGGGGCGCTCGGCGCGGTCGTCCTCGCCGACACCCGCCGCCTGGAGGACTGCTTCGCCGCCGTCGACTACTTCGAGCGGCGCTCCATACCCTTCGTCGTCGGCGTCAACTGCTTCGACGGAGCGTCCCGTTACCCCGCCGAAGCCGTACGCCAGGCGCTCGACCTCGACCCCGAGGTGCCGGTGCTGCTGTGCGACGCCCGCGAGCGGCAGTCCGTCAAGGAAGTCCTGATAGGCGTGGTCGAGCACGCGATGTCGGCGGCCGCGGCGGCCAGGGAGCCCGCGACCACCTGACTCCGTGGACGGCGTCACGGCCCGTACCCCCGCCGACCGGGGTACGGGCCGCGGTCATCCTCGGCTCAGCTCGCGCCGTCCTCGTGCCAGCCGAAGCTCCGCTCCACCGCCTTGTGCCAGTTGTTGTACTCGCGGTCACGTGACTCCGCGTCCATCACCGGCGTCCACTCCACGTCCCGCTGCCAGTGGGCCTTCAACTCGTCCAGGTCGTTCCACACGCCGGTCGCGAGCCCGGCGGCGTACGCGGCACCCAGACACGTCGTCTCGGAGACCCGCGGCCGGATCACCGGAACGCCGAGCACATCCGCCTGGTGCTGCATCAGCAGATTGTTCTTGGTCATCCCGCCGTCCACCTTCAGGGACCGCAACTGCACCCCGGAGTCCTGGTACATGGCGTCGACGACCTCGCGGGTCTGCCAGCTCGTCGCCTCCAGGACGGCGCGGGCGAGGTGCGCCTTGGTCACGTACCGGGTGAGGCCGGTGACGACGCCGCGGGCGTCCGAGCGCCAGTAGGGCGCGAAGAGGCCGGAGAACGCGGGCACGATGTACGCGCCGCCGTTGTCCTCCACGCTCGCGGCGAGGGGCTCGATCTCGTCGGCGCTGCGGATGATGCCGAGCTGGTCGCGGAACCACTGCACCAGCGCGCCGGTGATCGCGATGGCCCCTTCGAGGCAGTAGACGGGCGCCTCGGAGCCGATCTTGTAGCCCATCGTGGTGAGCAGCCCGCTCTTGGAGGGGACGGGCCTGTTCCCGGTGTTGAGCAGCAGGAAGCTGCCCGTTCCGTACGTGTTCTTGGCCGTCCCGGTGTCGTAGCAGGCCTGACCGAAGATCGCCGCCTGCTGGTCGCCGAGCGCGGAGGCGACCGGCACGCCGGAGAGCTGCCCGACCGCCGTGCCGTACACCTCCGCCGACGACCTGATCTCCGGCAGGATCGCCTCGGGGACGTTCATCGCGGAAAGGATCGACTGGTCCCACTGGAGCGTGGCCAGGTTCATCAGCATGGTGCGCCCGGCATTGGTGACGTCGGTGACGTGGACGCCGCCGTCCGTGCCGCCGGTGAGGTTCCAGATCAGCCAGGAGTCGATGGTGCCGAAGGCTATCTCCCCGCGCTCGGCGCGGGCCCGCAGGCCCGGCACGTTGTCGAGCAGCCAGGCGGCCTTGGGCCCGGAGAAGTAGCTGGCGAGCGGCAGACCGGTCTGCTCACGGAACCGGTCCTGGCCGTCCGCGCCGCCCAGTTCGTTGCAGAGAGCCGAGGTCCGGGTGTCCTGCCAGACGATCGCGTTGTGCACCGGCTTGCCCGTGGCGCGGTCCCACAGGACCGTCGTCTCGCGCTGATTGGTGATGCCGAGCGCGCTGAGTTGATCGGCGCGCAGCCCGGCCTTGGCGATCGCCCCGGCGACCACCGCCTGCACCTTGGACCAGATCTCGGTGGCATCGTGCTCCACCCAGCCCGGCTTGGGGAAGATCTGGCGGTGCTCGCGCTGGTCGACGGCGACGATCTCGCCCGCGTGATTGAAGATGATGCAGCGGCTGGAGGTGGTGCCCTGATCGATGGCGGCGACGAACTTCTCGGAGTTGTCCGGCATGGCTACCCCTTGCGTCAGCTTGAGTCAGAAGGCTGCGTTGTAGATGAGACCTGCGAGGGCTCCGCCGATCAGGGGCCCGGCCACGGGGATCCAGGCGTAACTCCAGTCGGATGTGCCCTTGTTCGGGATCGGCAGGAAGGTGTGCACGATGCGAGGCCCCAGGTCGCGGGCCGGGTTGATGGCGTAGCCGGTGGGCCCGCCGAGCGAGAGGCCGATGCCGACGACCAGGAACGCGACGATCAGTACGAGCGTGCCGGACTCGCCGAGGCCCTTGGTCAGACCGAAGGCGAGCAGCGGAAGCACCAGGCCGATCGTCGCGATGATCTCGGAGAGCAGGTTGGCGACCGGGTTACGGATCTCGGGGATGGTGGAGAAGATGCCCAGGGTCGGCAGCGGCTCGTCCACGCTCTGTGCGTCGCTCTTCTCGCCGCGCGGCACATTGGCGTTGAACTGCGCGAAGTAGACGAGGTACGCGAGTACGGCGCCGATCATGGCGCCGATCATCTGCCCGAGCAGATAGATCCAGACCTTGTCCCACTTCTCGGATTCGACGGCGATGCCGATCGTGACGGCCGGGTTGAGATGGCCGCCGGAGAGCGGCGCGGCGGTGTACGCGCCCGCGAGCACGCCGAAGCCCCAGCCGAAGGCGATGACGATCCATCCGGAGGCTTTCGCCTTGGAATAGTTCAGGGTGACGGCGGCGCATACGCCGGCGCCGAAGAGAATCAGAATCGCGGTGCCGATGATCTCACCGACGAAGATGTCCCCATTCGAGTACATGGCGGCTCCTAGGCCCTCGCCCGGGGCGCTGGTCCCCGGTACTCCGTGCAGGGTGCGTTCCCACGACTACTGCCTGGCTACGCCCAGCGACTTCAGCCGAGGGCAGGAGTGTCCCGCGCCCCGCCCGACATCCATGGCGAGCGTGCCGTCGCAGTCGAATCGCCCATGGGGGATGACCCGCTGAACAGGCCCTTCGTGCAGACCCTTCGCGCGTACAGGGGCCCTGAATGGCGCGGAGCCGAAGTGCGGCGATGCCGACTGACACCGGAAGTGTTCACCGATGGTGATGGAGCGTCAAGGTCGCGGACGGCAACGGTTAACCGGCGCGAGACCTTCCTGTGCGCAGACCCGGCGACGGTCCGCCGATGAACGCCGACAGGACTCAGCGCACCGCCAGGACCGAGGATCCGTGCCCGAAGAGACCTTGGTTGGCGGTGATGCCCACGCGGGCCCCCGCCACCTGCCGGGCACCCGCCGTACCGCGCAACTGCCAGGTCAGCTCGCACACTTGGGCGATGGCCTGAGCGGGGACGGCCTCTCCGAAGGATGCGAGCCCGCCGCTGGCGTTGACGGGTATGCGCCCGCCGGGGGAGGTCGCCCCTTCCCGCAGCAGCTTGGCCCCCTCTCCCTCGCCGCACAGCCCCAGGTCCTCGTACCACTGCAGTTCAAGAGCGGTGGACAGGTCGTACACCTCCGCCAAGGAGAGGTCGTCGGGCCCGATGCCCGCTTCTTCGTACGCGGCATGTGCGATGGAGGCGCGGAAGGTCAGGTCGCCCGGCGGCACGGCGGCCGCCGAGTCCGTCGCGATGTCCGGCAGGTCGAGGACGGTGTTCGGGTACGTCGGCGTGACCGTGGACACCGAGCGGATCCGCACCGGGTCCGCCGCGCCGTGCCGCCGGGCGAACTCCATGCTGGAGAGCACGAGCGCCGCCGCCCCGTCGGAGGTCGCGCAGATGTCGAGCAGCCGCAGCGGGTCGGCGACCGTGGCGGACTCGGCCACTTCCTGCGCTGTGACGGTCTTGCGGTAGCGCGCGTTCGGATTGAGCGAGCCCGCGGCCGCGTTCTTCACCTTGACCTGGGCGAAGTCCTCCAGGGTGTCGCCGTGCACGGCCATCCGGCGGCGCGCGTAAAGGCCGAAGTAGGCGGGGTTCGTGGCGCCCAGGACGCGGAATCGGAGCCAGTCGGGGTCGTCGTGGCGGTCCCCGCCCGCGGGCCGGAAGAACCCCTTGGGCGCGGCATCGGCCCCGACCACCAGGACGACATCGGCCAGGCCCGAAAGGATCTGCGTACGCGCCGTGTTGATCGCCTGGGCTCCGGAGGCGCACGCGGCGTACACGCTCGCCACCCGCGCGCCCTGCCAGCCGAGCGCCTTCGCGAACGTCGCCCCGGCCACATACCCCGGATACCCGCCGCGCACGGTGTCGGCGCCGACGATCGAACCCACATCGCGCCAGCCGACTCCGGCGTCGGCGAGCGCGGCGCGGGCCGCCGCCGTGCCGTACTCGATGAAGCTCCGGCCCCACTTGCCCCACGGGTGCATGCCCGCGCCGAGCACCGCCACGTCGCTGGTCATGCGCTCACCCCCACCGGCCGCCAGTACCACGTCGTCCACGTCGTCTCCGCGTCCTCGTTGAGCACGCCGGGGACGACCTCCACCTCCATGCCGACCTCCAGATCGGCGACGGTGACCCCGGGAACCGACTGTCCGAGCACCACCATGCGCTCGGCCTCCAGCTCCACAGCGATCAACGTGTAGGGGCGCCAGGTGAGTTCCGGATCGGACACATAGGGCGCGGGAGGCCGGTAGCGGCTGTCGGTGTACGACCAGACACGGCCGCGCCGCGAGAGCGGCACCTCGTCGAGGTCACCGCCCGAACAGCCGGGGTTGCGGCAGAAGCCGTCCTCGCGGGGGAAGAAGACACAGGCGCATTCCGAGCAGCGCGTGCCCAGAAGACGGAAGTTGTCTCCCTCCCCGGCGAACCAGTCGGCCACCACGGGAGTACGCGTACGCGACAAGGTCCCTCCACGACACTGGATCTGACGGAACGTCAGAAGTGTGCCACGGGCAACCGGATCCCGTCAGTACCGCTGCACCCCCTACTTCCCGACCGCTGCCCGGCTACTTCCCGTTCAGCGACCGCCGTGCCACGGGGAAGTCGAAATAGGTGTCGGGGAACAGCTCGGGCTTGTAGGTGAAGTGCCACCACTCCTCGGGGAGGTTCACGAACCCGACCTCGGTCAGCGCGCCCCGCAGCAGATCCCGGTTGGCCCGCTGCTCGCCGGTGACACGGGGGTCGTCCGTGTGGGAGAGGGTGTCGAAGCAGTCGAACCCCGTCCCCATGTCCACGGAGTTGTCGGGGAAGCGCTCGTCCTGGGGTTCGTAGCAGGGCGTGAGCGCCTCTCCGGGGACGTAGGGGCGCGTGGGCAGGGCGGGCAGCTTCACGACCGTCAGATCGAGCGTCGAGCCCCGGCTGTGCCCGGACTTCGCGGCGATGTAACCGTCCTCGAACAGCCGCGACTTGTCGACATGGGGATAGAACTCCGTCTTCATGCGCTCGTCCCCGAGGTCCTCGGCCCAGCGCACGAACTGATCGACCGCCCGCTGCGGCCGATAACAGTCGTACACCTTCAGGGAGTAGCCCTCGCGCAGCAGCTTCCGCTGCGCCTTGTGCAGCGCCTTGGCCGCCGGCTCGGTGAGGATGCACATCGGCTTCTTGTAGCCGTCGATGCGCTCGCCCACGAAGTTGTGCGGCGTGAAGTAGCGCATCTCCTGGATGACCGTCGGGTCGACATCGCTCAACGCCACGAACTCAGCAGGGGCCTTGGGCTCGGGCTTCGCGTGGGCGGGTGCGGAGGTGGCGGCCACGGCGAGGAGAGCGGTGGCGGTGACGGCGAGATTCCGCGGGGCGGAGGCAATTCCTGTCATGAACCCTGCATCTATCAGGATGAGGTCCCGGAGCGAAAGACCGGAACCAGGGCGATCGGATACAGTCCGCGGCGTGTCCGCATCCCAGCACCGCGCCAACCCCGTTCCGGACTCCCACTGTTCGAGCTGCGGGGCGCCCTACGGGGAGCACCTGCCCGGCTGGCCCCGCACCTGCCCGGCCTGCGGCGCCGTTGCCTACCGCAATCCGCTGCCCGTAGCGGTGGCCCTTCAGCCCGTGTACGACACCAAGGGCACCGCCCTGGTCGTCGTGACCCGCACCATCGCCCCCGCGCGCGGGGGAGTGGCCCTGCCCGGAGGCTTCATCGACGACAGGGAGGACTGGCGGCACGCCGTCGTCCGCGAGCTCAAGGAGGAGACGGGCATCAGCGCGGCGAGCCACGACGTCCGCCTCGCCGAAGCGCTGAGCGCGCCCGACGGCTACCTGCTGCTCTTCGGCCTGCTGCCGGAGCGCCCGGCGGCGGAGCTGCCCCGCTCCGCCCCGACGGACGAGACGGACGGCTGGCACCTCCTCCACCGCCCGGCCGAACTCGCCTTCCCTCTGCATACGTTGGCGGTGCGCGCCTGGTTCGAAGGGCGCTACTGACGCCCGCGCGGGAGCGCCGCCGGCCGTCGCCGGCCGTCGCCGAGGACTACGGGAGCCGTCGCCAAGGGCTACGGGGAACCCTGAGCCACACCCCGGACCGTCACCGGCAGCCCCACATCGCCCGCGGCCTCCTCGCCGTCCCTGCCGTCCCGTTCGACCACCACACGCCCGCCGATCCACCGCGCGGCGAACCGTTCCATCTCCGGCTCCTGCCACCCGTCACCCACGTCCCTGATCACCAGGCCGCCACCGGTACGCCCCGGAGCGGGCGCCCACACCTCCAGCTCGAGCCCGCCGTCGGCGCCCCGCACCGGCAGCACCGCACCGGCCCGCGCGAGCACCGGCACCCGGGAGAGCGGTGCCTCCAGGACCACCCGGGCAGGCCCCTCGTACGCCTTCCCGGTGGCCGTGTCGTACCAACGCCCCCGAGGCAGCCGTACCGTGCGGCGGACCGCTCCCGGCTCGAGCACCGGCGCCACCAGCAGAGAGTCCCCGAGCAGGAACGCGTCCTCGCAGTCACGCAGCGCCCGGTCCTCCGGACTGCCCCACCACAAGGGCCGCACATACGGAGTCCCCGTACGCCGCGCCAGATGCGCGAGCGTCACGAAGTACGGCAGCAGCCGCCGCCGCTCGACGAGCGCCACGCGCGCGTGCTCCAGCACTTCGGGACCGAACTCCCAGGGCTCCCTGCGCCCGGCCCGCAGCGCCGCGTGCGTACGGAACAGCGGCAGATACGCCCCCAGCTGGAACCACCGCAGATACAGCTCGGGCGACGGACTGCCGTCGAACCCGCCCACATCGGGCCCCGAATACGGAACACCGCACAGCCCCAGACCGAGGACCAGCGCCAACGAGGCCCGCAAGCCCGGCCAGCCCGTGGCCACATCCCCGGACCAGGTCCCTCCGTAGCGCTGCATCCCCGCCCACCCGGAGCGCGAGAACACGAACGGTCTCTCCTTGGGATGCAGTTCACGCAGCCCCTCGTACCCGGCACGAGCCATGCCCAGGCCGTACACGTTGTGTGCCTCGCGATGGTCGCCGCCACGCCCCTCCAGCGCGTGCCGGGCCGATCGCGGCAGCGTCGGCTCCCCGAAAGCGGCGAACGAGACGGGCTCGTTCATGTCGTGCCAGAAACCCGCGAAACCCTGCGCCAGACGCTCCTTGTAGAGCCCACCCCACCACGCCCGCACCCGCGCGTCCGTGAAGTCCGGGAACACCGCCTCACCGGGCCAGACGACCCCACGCACCGTCCGCCCGGCCGCGTCCCGCACAAAGGCGTCGGACGTGATGCCGCTGTCGTACACCTCATTGCCCCGCTCGGCCTTCACCGCCGGGTCGACGATCGACACCAGCCGCACACCGTCCTCGAGCAACTCGTCGGCCAGCTGCGGCAAATGGGGATAGGTGTCCTTGTCGACGGTGAACACCTGATGCGCTTCGTAGTGGTCGATGTCCAGGTGGACGGCGTCCAGCGGCAGGCCCCGATCCCGGTAGCCCGCCACGATCCGCCGCACCTCCTGCTCGCCGCCGAAGCCCCAGCGGGCGTGATGGTGCCCGAGCGCCCAGGCGGGCGGCAGCGCCGGCGGCCCCGTCAGCGAAGCCCAGGTGTGCAGCACGCGCGCGGGCGTGCCCACCATGACCCAGCACCGCAGCGGCCCACCGGCCATGCGCACCTCGCACGAACCCGGCCGGTCGTGCCCCGACCCCGCACCCTCCGCGCCCTCGCACACCGCCACCGTCCCGTCCCACGTGTTGTCGTGGAAGACCAGATGGCAGCCGACGTCTGCCACCACCAGCTGCACGGGCATGGTGATGGACAGCGGTCCGTCGCCGGGCCCGAACGCACGCCCGGGGTCGGAGTTCCACAGCCGGTACGTCCCGTCCCGCAGCCGCGGCCCCCGCGCGCGCCCCCCGAGCCCGAAGAACCGTGCGTCCGCCGCCACTTGTGACCGCTGGAACCAGTGCGCCCCGCCCCCGTCGTCCGGTTCCCACCAGCGCGGCGGCAGATCACGGCGCAGCATCAGACCACCGGGCGTGCGCAGCTCGACGGCACCGAGCCGCGAGACGACGACCGTCGCCCGCTCCGACACCACCCGCCAGCCGCCCTCCTTGTCGGGCTCGAGGACGGCCCGCGGATCCGCCTCGGGACTCCCACTCACCCTGTCTCTTCTACACCTCGCCGCTGCCGACGAATAGCCATGTGTAG
>NZ_SRIC01000181.1 GCF_004684775.1 Streptomyces sp. MZ04 | reverse complement strand
GCCTGGGGCTGGTGGGTGGGAAAAGCGCGGGAGTGGGCCCGACTCGCCGCACAGACGGAAGTGAACGGCGCACACAGAGACCCGGGGCGAGGGCAAAACGCCCGCGCGGAGCGCGGAGGGGCCGGGGGCCCACCCCGGGTCCGCCGCGGAGCTCAGGAGTGGCCGAGGTCCTCGCTGGGGCCCTCCGGGGAGACCGAGCCCGAGTCGGAGGACGGGCGCAGGGGGAGGACGTCGACCCGGGTCTCGTCCAGCACCGGTTCCGCCGGGCGGGAAGGGCGCGGCATGACGGCCGCCTCGGAGTGGCCCCCGCAGCCGTACGCGAGAGACACCATCTGGCCGTCCGCCGGACTGAACTCGTTCGCGCACACCCCGAACGCCTGGCCGAGCGATCCACCGATCGGCGCGAGGAACCCGCAGCTGACGCACGTCGCCGGCGCCGCCTGCGCCATCGCGGTCTTCGCGCCGTGCGACTCCTCCCAGCGATCGGCCGCGGCATGCAGGCCGTACCGGGAAAGGACACGGGCCCGGCGCATGCCGAGTTCGTCGGCGAGCGCGGCGATGGAGCCGCGCGCGGGTGCCAGCGGCAGCTCGGCCGGCGGGCCCGACGTCACCTCGGCGTCCTCCGCCTCGACCAGTTCCGCCATCTCCTCGGATACCGCGGAATTCGGCGGCGGCTCCTCCTCGCCGGAGAAGCCGGGCTCCAGGCGGAGGTCCTCGGCGTCGGTCGGGAGGAGGTCGCCCGGGCCCATGTCGCCGGGGCGAAGGCGCTCGCTCCACGGCACCCACTCGGGGGCGAGCAGCGCATCGGGGCCCGGAAGGAGCACCGTCTCATCGAGCGTGACGAACTTGGCCCGCGAGGCACGGGCCACCGTCACCGCCCAGCGCCAGCCCCGGTAGCCGAACTCCTTGCATTCGAACAGGTGCGTGACCACGCGGTCGCCCTCGACCACGACATCGACATGCTCACCGACCACACCCGGCGCTGCGGCCTCCTCGGCCGCCTCACGGGCAAGGCCCACCGCCTCGGCGCACAGGCGGTCGGGAGTACGCGGGGTACGCGGGGTACGGCTTCGCGTTGTCGCTGCGCTCACAGGTATCGCTTCTCTCCTACGCCGTCTCACGAGTGCGCCACCCATACGTGGGAGTGCGGACGGAGCGGACCAAAGGGCCGCGTCGACGTCCGCGCCCTAACGTCCTCGGGCGCACCTACGTCATCCATTCTGCGGGATGACCGAGAGGCGCGCGGCCAAGAACTACCGCCGCAGGCGCGCTACGCACGCTACCTTCTCCTGGCCCCTGGGCCTACACCGGCGTGCCCGGCCCCCTGCGGCGGAGGGGCACCCTGCCGTCGCTTCACGGCGGTTTTTCCCTGCCGCCCACCCGAATACCCCGCAGTCGGTGCGCGCTAGCCCGACTCATAAAGGGGCACTATGACGAGGTGGCCGCCGCAAGGTCGTCGTCTCAGAAATCCAGCGGAACGGGCTCGGCGCTGAGCAGGGCCGTCCGCTCGGTCGGCCGCGCCCTGCAGCTGCCCTTCACCGGCACCGCCCGCGGCATCCGGAAGGCCACGCACGCGCACGGCGCGGGCGAATCCGGGCTCGGGAAGCTCATCGAGCTGCATGCCGTGAACGGCGCGGGCGACGTCATGATCACCGTCGCGCTCGCGTCGACCGTGTTCTTCTCCGTGCCGACGGACGAGGCCCGCGGCCGTGTCGCTCTCTATCTCGCCATCACGATGCTGCCCTTCACGCTGCTCGCCCCGGTCATCGGCCCGCTCCTGGACCGCCTGCCGCACGGCCGCCGCTATGCGATGGCCGCCGCGATGCTGGCCCGCGCCCTGCTCGCCCTGCTGCTCTCGGAGGCGGTGATCTCGGGGAGCATCGAGCTCTATCCCGCCGCGCTGGGGGTGCTCGTGGCGTCCAAGGCGTACGGGGTGGTGCGCAGTGCCGTCGTGCCCAGGCTGTTGCCCGCCGGGTTCTCGCTGGTCAAGGCCAATTCCAGGGTCACCCTCGGTGGACTGCTCGCCACCGGGATCGCCGCGCCCATCGGCGCGGGGCTACAGTCCCTCGGCGCCCGCTGGCCGCTCTACGGCGCCTTTGTGATCTTCATCGCCGGGATGTTCCTCTCCCTCTCGCTGCCGCCCAAGGTCGACTCCGCGAAGGGCGAGCACAAGGCGCTGCTCGCCGCCGACGAGGAGCATCTGCATCTGCACGCGCGAGCCGAAGCCGCGGCGGACACGAGCAAGAAGCGGCGCCTGGGGCTGCGTACCGTCGGACCGGCCGTCACCCACGCCCTGGCCGTCAACGCCGCGCTGCGCTGCCTCTCCGGGTTTCTGATCTTCTTCCTCGCCTTTCTGCTGCGCGAGGAGCCGCTCGCCGGACAGAGCGCCGCGGTGTCCCTGGGGATAGTCGCCGTCGCGGCGGGGGTGGGCAACGCGCTGGGCACGGCCGTAGGCGCCCTGCTGAAGTCGCGGGCGCCCGAGATCATCATCGTGACCGTCGTCGCCTTCGTCCTCGGCGTCGCGATCACCGCCGCGCTGTTCTTCTCGGCGGCGGGCGTCGCCTGTCTCGGCGCCGTCGCGGGCTTCGCGCAGGCCATGTCGAAGCTGTCCCTGGACGCACTGATCCAGCGGGACGTACCGGAAGAGGTGCGGACCTCCGCCTTCGCGCGCTCCGAGACGACGCTCCAGGTGGCCTGGGTGATCGGCGGCGGCATCGGCATGGCACTGCCGCTGAACGGGACGCTCGGTATGACGGTGGCCGCGACGATCGTCGCCATCGGCTGGCTGACGACCGTGCGGGGCCTGCTCTCGGCGGCCCGGCACGGCGGGCAGCGGCGGCGCCGGGTGGCGTGAGTCCGGCACATTGAGGGGCGCGGGACACAAGCGGCACGCAAATGGCGGGGTGCGGCACGCCGCGACCCCCACGTGGCGGGACGGCACGGGGTGCCCGATAGCCTTCGCCCATGACCTCCCTGCTCCGCGGCGGAGCCGCACACGTCCACAGCTCGGCGCGCCGTCGCCGTTCCGTGGCTGCCATTGGCGCTGTCTCCGCCGGACTCCTCGTCCTGTCCGCCTGCGACAAGCCGACGCCGCTCGCCACCGTCACGGTCGGCGGCAACTCGGTGAACACCGAGGCCTCCTGCTACAACGACGGCGATGAGCTCAAGCAGTCCCAGCTCCAGGGCTGTCTGAAGGACAAGGACGTCAAGTCCATCAAGGTCGATCCCGACGAGAAGGTCCGCTTCGGCGTCGACCCGGAGATCGCCGACAAGGGCTGGACGCTGCTGATGAACGGTCAGCCGCTCACCGAGTCCAGCGACAAGACGTACGTCGTCATCCCCGGCAGCGTCTTCTTCAACCAGCAGTACGGCGGCGGCACCAACGCCACCACCGTCAGCCTGCTCGAGGGCGGCAAGGGCTCCGACTCCAAGGCGACGGGCCTGTGGTCGTTCAAGCTCGAGAAGGACTCCTGACCGTCACGTCCTCGGTGTCCTCCGTACGTGTTCTGGTGGCCACCGCCGTCCCGGCCGAACGGGACGCGGTGGCCAAGGGCCTGCCCACTGAGTACGGCGATGTCGTCGCCGCCGGGGTGGGTCCCGCCGCCGCTGCCGCGCACACCGCGGCCGCCCTCGCGCGCGGCTCGTACGGCCTCGTGGTGTCCGCCGGAATCGGCGGCGGCTTCCAGCCCGACGCGCCCGTCGGCTCCCTCGTCGTCGCCGACGAGATCACCGCGGCCGATCTGGGCGCCGAGACGCCCGACGGGTTCCTGCCGGTCACCGAGCTCGGGTTCGGTGCCGTCACCCATCTCCCGCCGCGTTCCCTCGCACGCGACCTGGCCGCCGCGACCGGCGGCCGCACGGGCGGCATCCTCACCGTCTCCACCGTGACCGGCTCCGCCGAGCGCGCCGCCGAGCTGCGGCGGCGTCATCCCGGCGCGCTCGCCGAGGCGATGGAAGGGTTCGGGGTCGCCGAGGCGGCGGCCGCGTACGGACTGCCCGTCCTGGAGATCCGCGCGGTCTCCAACGCCGTCGGGCCGCGGGACCGCGGCGCCTGGCGGATCGGCGACGCGCTCGCCGCGTTGAGCGACGCGTTCGGGAAGTTCGCGCCCGTACTGGAGAGTTGGAAGAGGCATGACTGAGACCCAGGCCCAGGTGGACCGGCCGCTGCAGATCGCGTACTCGCCCTGCCCCAACGACACGTTCGTCTTCGACGCCTGGGCGCACGGCCGGGTGCCGGGCGCGCCCGAGCTCGATGTCACGTTCGCCGACATCGACATCACCAACGGCATGGCGGAGCGCGGCGAGTTCGACGTACTGAAGGTCTCGTACGCGGTGCTGCCCTGGGTCCTCGACGAGTACGCGCTGCTGCCGTGCGGCGGGGCGCTCGGGCGCGGCTGCGGTCCGCTGGTGCTCACCCGGGAGCCGGGCGTCGACCTCACCGGCAAGACGGTGGCGGTGCCGAGCGAGAAGTCGACGGCGTATCTGCTGTTCCGGCTCTGGGCCGCGGACACCCTGACCGGTGGTGGCGTCGGTGAGATCGTGGTGCTGCCCTTCGACCAGATCATGCCCGCGGTGCGGGACGGGAAGGTCGACGCGGGGCTCGTCATCCACGAGGCGCGCTTCACCTATCAGAACTACGGCCTGCACTGCCTCGCGGACATGGGCGAGCACTGGGAGCAGAAGACACGCCTTCCGATCCCGCTGGGCGCGATCATCGCCAAGCGGTCGCTCGGCGCCGAGCGGCTGCGGCAGCTCGCCGACGCGGCGCGGACGTCGGTGCGGATGGCCTGGGACGACCCCGAGGCGTCCCGCCCTTATGTACTGGAGCACGCGCAGGAGATGGACCCGGCGGTCGCCGACCAGCACATCGGGCTGTACGTCAACGAGTTCACCGCGGATCTCGGGGAGAGCGGATACGCGGCGGTCCGCGGGCTGCTCACGCGGGCGGCCGCTGAGGGACTTGTCCCGGCGCTTGCGCCCGGCGCGTTGAATTTCGGCTAGATATCGCAGCCGGGGCGGGCCGAAAATCTTCGGCCCGCCCCGATTCCGAACAGTTCGGCCGGGCGTCTAGACGTCCAACTGGTCCGCCACCGCACGGAGCAGGCCCGCGATCTTCGCGCCGGAGGCCTTGTCCGGGTAGCGGCCCTTCTCCAGCATCGGCGTGATGTTCTCGAGGAGCGTCGTCAAGTCCTGCACGATGGACGCCAGTTCGTCCGGCTTGCGGCGCTGGGCCGCCGCCACCGACGGGGTCGGGTCGAGAATCGTGACCGAAAGGGCCTGGTCACCACGCTGGCCTGCGACGACGCCGAACTCGACGCGCTGTCCGGGCTTGAGTGTGTCGACGCCGGCGGGCAGTACGGAGGAATGCACGAAGACGTCGCCGCCGTCATCGCGGGAGAGAAAGCCGAAGCCCTTCTCGCTGTTGAACCACTTGACCTTGCCAGTCGGCAAAGCACACGCTCCCTCGATCACTGCCGGACTGACACCGGACACCCTTGAACTGCCGTCATGACAGCCTACCGGGGCTCTCCCCAGCGACACACGGGCTTAATCACGCCTGGAAACACGACTGAGCCCCTACCTGTGTCGGCAGAGGCTCAGAGTGACTGAGGAAGGGTCAGGTACTAGCCAATGTGGCGGTAGAGAGTCGCGCGGGAGACTCCGAGAGCCTTGGCAATGGCGGAGACGCTTTCACCCTTGGCCGTACTTCCATCATCTCACCCACCACTGACAAACAGACATCAGTCATTCCGCTTACGGCCGGGGCCGACGTTTACTCCTTCTCCAGTCGTGTTTCGCGAAGTTGACCACCGGGCAGGACCGGGTCTCTGGCCACGTGGGGTTTTGATGGATTCACAACTCATTGCTGCTCTGCTCGGAGGTACCGGCGTGGCCACAGGTGGGCTTATAGCTGGTGCGTTCGGTCTCCTGAAAGGGAGGCAGGAGAACGCCACTCAGGAGCGCAAGCATCAATTGGAAGAGCGTTCACGGCATCGAGACGTACGCAGGGATATCTATGCCCAGTTCCTCAAGAATGCGGGACGAGTCTCTGAGACCGCGTTTGAGATCTCAGCGCGCAACGCCAGCGTGATCGGAAACCCGGTTGACCCGTGGTGAATGATGAGGGCGTGATCTCCAAGGAACGCGCCGTCGAGCTCGTTGAGTCGCTGTTGGCCGCAGAGCGGCTGACATGGGCGGGGCCGGTCCGCGAGCTGGCCATCTACGGCGTGGAGGAGCACGCGGTGGGCTGGCTCGTTTTCTGGAACTCGGCAGAGTACGCCCGCACCCGTGATCCGCGCGCCAACCTTGTTGGCAGCGGCCCTTACCTGGTGGACCGGTACGACGGGAGCATCCACCACATCCCCGCCACCACGTGGATAGCCGAGGACTGGGAGGAGCTCTACCTCCGGCAGATCAAAGGCGTCAGGGCGCCTGACCCACTGGCCGCCTCTGTCCGCGCACTCGTGAACTCCGCCGGGGTTGTGGCCGCGATGAGCCACCTCCGAAAGCAGGCCCCGCGCTTGAGCCTGCAGGAGGCAAGGACCTACGTCATGGCCGTCCGGGACGGAGCCGAGCCGTCGGAAGAGCTGGTGAACCTCACCCGGGAAAAGGAGACCTGTCCGCCTCTGTCTATCGAAACGCTGGCTGGCCCGGTCCAGTAGCGGTTCGGTCGAGAGGGCGAGGTCCAGGCCGTGTTGCTGGTCCACGGCGGGTGAGTCGACGGATCATGATGCCGATCATCGCCCAGCGGATCATGGTCTCCGAATGCGCCGGGCTCGTCTCGTAATCACGGGCCAGGCGTCGGTTGGCGGTGATCCACGATAGCGTGCGTTCGATTGCCCACCGCTTCGGTTGTACTTGGAAACCTCGCTGGTCAGGGTCCTTGCGAACAATTTCCAGCTCGCGGTCGAGGATCTGGGTGGCCCAGTCCACCAAGCGGCCAGCGAAGCCCTGGTCGGCCCAGATCTTCCGCACGCTCGGATGGTCGAGGCGGGCCCACAGCAGCGGGCGTTTTCCGCCGTCGCGGTCCTGCACGTTCGCGGCGACCACGTGGACGGCCAGGAGGAGGCCGAGCGTGTCGGTCACGAGGAACCGCTTGCGGCCCTTGACTTTCTTGCCCGCATCGAAACCCCTGGTGGCCGCGGGGACGGTGTCGGCGGTGCGCACGGACTGCGAGTCGATCAGTCCCGCGCTCGGTTCGGCGCCACGGCCCTTGGCCTCGCGGACCTGGTCGCGAAGGACGTCGTGGATTCGCTCGACTGCCCCGTCGTCGTGCCACCACGTGAAGTACCAGTACACCGTGGGCCATGGCGCGAAGTCCTTCGGTAGCTGCCGCCAAGCGCACCCGGTCCGCACGACATAGAAGATCGCGTCCACGATTCGCCGCCGCGGATGCTTCTCCCGCCGGCCGCCTCTCGGGCCCACCCTCGCGGGCGGCAGCAACGGCTCCACAAGAGCCCACTGGTCATCCGTCAGGTCGGACGGGTACCCACCCTCAGCAGCACTCACGTGAGACTCAACGACCACCCGGGCCACTAGGCACCACAGATCTCAAACACGGTCTGAGCTTGAGTTTTAACGTCCTACGGGGTCGGCCCGGTCGAGCCAACCCCGTACGGACATATGCCGGACCCCGTCGCGATGGCGGTAGGTCACTTGCCGCGGGTGAACCTTCCGACGACAGTGGCCTGATCCAAGTCGCTGAGGTCCGCCGCCTCGATGTTCGCGGCGACGCCCTGAAGACTCTTGGCGATCGCTTCCTTGGAGTACGCGTAGATCAACCTTTTCCTGATCGGGGCGACCATGGGGCTCCACAGGACAAAGCAGATCCTGGACCGTAGTCCCTCTCCTGGTGCCATCTCATACTCAAGGTCGTAGACGGCGTAGCGGCAGTCCTTTTCGGGGAAGGCGTCGACAAACTCATCCCACGGCGCTGTCCGCGATCCCACCTTCTCGACCACGATTCCCTTGAGGTCATCCCTGACTTTGAAGATCACATACCTGTACTGTCGCTCCTTCAGCTCCTGGTACCTCTCAAAGCAGCTGTCCTCGACCGCAATCCCCGATGACATGGTCTCTCCTTCCTGCCGAGGGCGCCCGGGACGGCTCCGGCCGGTGCGTGCGACCAGCATGGCACTCCGGGGCTCGACCACTCCGCCGCCACACTCTTGAGTCTTATCCAGTTCGCCGGGGTTTGGTGCCGACCTTGTGGTGGGTGGGTCGTTGGTAGGGCTGGCCGGTAGCGAGGACTCTGCCCACGTCATAGCGGGCGGCGGGGTGCCGGTTCTTCGATCCTGGTAGGCGGCCGGGTCCGGGGCGTGTGGGTTTCGGTGCCCTGGCTGGTGAAGCGGTCTCGGGGCGGAGGTTTCTGAACCCCCGTCGGACGCGGGCCGGGGTGAGCCGTTCGGGCGGGGTCGGTTTCTCCCAGGGGTGCCGCAAGTCCTGTGCGAGGGGGCGGGCGAGCCGGAGCTGGGTGTGAGCGGCAACCACGAGCCACGTCCAGCGGTCCGCGGCCTCGGGGGTGCGGATCTTGGGACGGGTCCAGCCCAGGGTCTGCTTCCAGAAGCGGAAGGTGTGCTCGACATCGAATCTTCTCAGGAAGGTCTGCCAGCAGCGGTCGACGTCAGCCGCGGTGGCGCCGGTCTTGGAGCACCACAGCCAGACCGGCTTCGGATCACCGCCCGAGGGCAGGTGCTCGACCTGAAGGCGGACCACCGTGCCCTCGATGACGGGCAGTTCCGTCGTGTGGTCGAGCCAGGCCGCCCGTCGGGTCAGCCTCGGGTGGAGCCGGTCCCAGGCCCTGGCGGTCGCTTTCCCGTAGCGGCGGGTTTCGGTGACCGTGGCCGCGTGCTCGCCGCCCCAGGTGTCGGGTTTGCCGAAGACGAACTCGCCTCCGTGCTTGGGCGGACGTCCGCCATCGGGATGCTCCCGATGGAACTCCTCGCGGGAAGGTGCCGGTCGGCGCATCACCCGGTCTGAGCGCGTCCGTCCCAGGATCTCGATGGGCAGGTCGGCCAGCAGGTGAGCAAGGCGCGGGGCGTCGTAGCCGGCGTCGACCACGATCATGATGTCCAGATCGCCCGTCTGCCACTGCCCTGCCGCGACGAGGCGGTCGACGACCTCCCGGATCTGCGCGGTGGTGACCGCAGCGACATCGGCACCGGGCTCCAGCCGGATCGCGTCCAGGACCGCCGTCCACGACGTCCGGCCGGTCTCCAGGGCGGCCACGATCGAGTAGGGCCAGCCAGGGATCATGAGGTGCTTGTTGTCGCCGTACCCGTAGGTGTGGCAAAAGCACCGGTCAGGGGCGGTATCCGCGTCCGGCCGCAGCCACGGTGACACGTCAACGGCCAGGACCAGGCGGCCGTCGGCCGCCTTCGGCAGCGGGACGGAGACCAGGGCCCGTCGCAGCCGGTCCACATCGAGGCGCCCATGGTTCAGTCCCGCGTACAGGGCTCCGTGCCCACGCCGATGTTCCGGCGCGAGTGCCAGACTGACCAGCGTCTTCACCGGGCCGTCCGCACACAGCAACGCGTCGGTGAGTTCGAACAATGCGTCGCTGCGGGCCGTCATGGACGCGTACAACTCCGTCCGGAAATGTGACAGCACCCCGAACGGCTTCCGCTGGACATCGTGATGCAGCAGACTCACTCCTACGGCCTTCGGTTGATCCCTTGCCTCTGTGACGGAGCAAGGATCAGACGAAGGCCGCCCCGCTGTACGGCGGTTATCACCATGAGTGATCAAGTTCGAGGAACGATTCGACCCGCGAGGATAAAACTAAAGCTAAGACTTGGCGAATGCCAATGCCTTCCACCTGTATTCTTCGGGAACGTTATGGCTAATCACTAGCCTTGCCGTCTTTCCTTTCTTTCCTGGGCGGGAAAGGGCAAGCTCATTCGCCATGACCTGAATATCCCCCAGGTCCATTACCATTCCCTTCTGCCCCTCATCTGTTCCCTTATTCCAAGCCCAGATCTTTACGTCATAGGTGCGAAGGAATTCCCTACGGTCCTCCTGGTCTTTGGCTTCCCAGACTTCCCCGTACTTCTTACCCGTGGATTTCAGTTCAGGGTTAGCCCTTTCCTCTTCCTGCTTAGCCAGGAGAGCGACCTTTCCGGACAGGCTCTTATGCATGCGGCGGTAGGAATCTTCCTGTCCCGCACCGTCGTACTCCCCTGCCAGGAAGTCAGCTTCCAGCTTTTCCAGGCGTGCCCTAGCTGATTCCAGCTCCCTTGCCTGAGAGGGTCCGGTACCCGCCCTCTCGTACATGTCCCACTTGCCTACGATCCCTCGAATCTCCTGGTCAACCCACGTGTCGAGCACATCCGCACGGACATAGAGGCCACTCGTACAAGCCCCTCCCTTGAACTTGTTGGAGCAGCGGTAATACCTGTGTCCGGGAACTTTCGTACCGTCTTTCTTGGTGTGCCCGGAATTCAGAAGAGAAGTAACCGGCGCTCCACATCCTCCACACCGAGCAATACCAGCAAGCAGGCTCTTGGTGCTGGTACGGCTTTCCATTCCCTCAGGTTTGGGAGCGGGTTTGATCCGGTCTACCAGGTCCGTCCATTCATCCATGGACGCTAGGGGTTTCTCGGGAAGGATGATGGGCTCTCCGTCATCGTCCAATACAGCCTCCCCCTTGTACGTGTAGATACCGGGAACCCAAGAGGAGCGGATGAATTTATTGATGATGGTTGACTGCCACTGAGTTCCCTTGGTTTCCTCCCCCTTCAACTTCCTGAGATGGTCCCCCCATGTGAGTACGCCGCGGCCGTTGAAGTCTCGCGCAATTCGGTGTGTGGACTGTCCCTCACGGACGCGAGTGAAGATCTCTTCCACGTAGGGGTGGAAGTCCTGATCAATCTCCAGAACCTTCCTCTTGCCTCCCTCTACGGCTTTGATGCGGTAGCCGGTGGGAGGTGCTCCCGTAAGCCATGAACGGTTCTCCAGACGGCTCTGTACGCCGTTCAGGATGCGTGCCTGAATGGTGTCCCACTCAGCCTCAGCAAAGACGGCAGTCATACGGGCCATCATCTTGCCTTGGGGAGTGGAGAGGTCGAACCCCTCTTCTACACAGACGATGTACTTCCCGTTTTCCTGCGCCCATTCCAATAGCTCATTGAAGTGCATGGAGCGGCGGGTAAGCCTATCCATCTTGGCTGCAATGATCACGTCGAACTCATCAGCCTTGGACGTGAGCCAGCGTCCGAGCCGGGGGCGCTTGAAGGGGCTCATGGAGCCTGAGACGTCCGTGTCCTCTGCCTCCCCCACCAGACGCCGGACAGGAGCGGAGAGGCCACGTGGTGCCGGATCACGCCACGCTGCCACTCGATGGACGTAGAGCCGTCCGAGTCGGCAGAGAGGCGCAGGCACGAGAGGTAGCGGAGACCAGGAGTCATGAGGGGAGCGTAGCGCTCTCTGTGTGCCTAGCTAACCGGCTTGAACTTGCCGGTAGGCACGTGAAGTCCTCGTCCTCGTACTTGTCGTCGTACTCGTCTTATGCCGCGGAAAAACGGCTCTGGATAGCACTACAGCGGGTCGCCCGACCCGCCAGGACCAAGACTATTGGTCAGGGAGCCGGTGACAAGACGTCCCCGGTTTCTTCCTACGCGCTGGGAACTACCCTGGTGGGGTGCGTGACAAAACCCAAGCGAATTCCGCCGGACCGGGCGATGGCATGGTCCGTGCCGGAGCCATCGTCTTCTTCGTCGGAGCCGTGGCCACTCTGATCACAGTGGCCCCGCTGTTCCTCGGCTCGTGGCGCTTCCCGTCCATCGCGTACGCGGTGTGCATGCTGATGGGCGTCGGATTCCTCATCGCCGTGGCAGGAGTGCTGCGCGGTATCGCCGTCCAGCGCCGCCAGGCCCGCTCCGAGGCTACGTAGCGGCGCCGTCGGCGACGTACGACGCGAGCCAGGCGGGAAACTCCGTCAGGTCGGTGAGCACGACGTCCGCGCCCGCCGCGCGCAGTTCGGCTGCGTCGCACGGACCGGTCGCCACCGCGACGGACAGCGCGCCCGCCGTACGCGCGCCGCGTACATCACCGGTGTGATCGCCGACGTACACCGCCGCGTCGTGCTCGCGCAGCGCCTCCGCCTTCGCCTCGGCCCACAGCCAGCCGATCACCGCGTCCGCCTCGATGCCCAGATGCGCCAGGTGCAGCTTCGCGTTGGGCTCGTGCTTGGCGGTCACCACGATCGCGCGGCCACCGTGCGAGCCGACGGCGGCGACCGCCTCGCGGGCGCCGGTGAGCGCGGGCGTCGGGGCGATGGCGTATGTGGGATAGATCTCACGGTAGCGGTCGCCCATCTCCTGGATCTTGTCCTCGGGGAACCAGTGGCGCAGCTCCTCCTCCAGCGGCGGGCCGAGGCGCGTGATGGCCAGATCGGCGTCTATGTACGTGCCCGTCTCCGCGGACAGCGCCTCGTAGGCCGTCTTGATGCCGGGGCGTGAGTCGATCAGGGTCATGTCGAGGTCGAAGCCGACCGTCAGTGCGCGAGAGGTCATGGGCCCATTGTGCAGAGGCCCGACGGCCGGGGGACCGGGGTTAAAGTCGCCCTTAGGCTTAGCCAAGCCTTACCTCTGCTTCGCCCTGTCCCGCCCTGTCCTGTCCCGCCGATTTCTCCGAAACGAGCTCAGCCGATGCGTGTGCCAGCCAGACGCGCTGTCGCGATGACGGCGGCCGTCCTGGCCCTGCTGCTCGCGGTCCTGCTCAGCCTCTCCGTCGGCGCCCGCGCGATCGCGCCGTCCGCCGTCCTCGACGCCCTGCTGCACGGCGGGCACAGCGACGCCGCCGAGGTCGTCCGCGAGATGCGGGTGCCGCGCACCGTCATCGGCCTGATGGTGGGCGCCGCGCTCGCCCTGGCCGGCACCGTGCTGCAGGGCATCACCCGCAACCCCATCGCCGACCCCGGCATCCTCGGCGTCAGCCAGGGCGCGTCGGTGGGCGTCGTCATGGCGATCGCCTTCGCCGGGGTCCACACGCTGACCGGATACGTCTGGTACGCCTTCGTCGGCGCGGGCATCGCGTCCGTCGCGGTGTACGCGATCGCCGCGAGCGGACGGGGCGGGGCGACCCCCGTGAAGCTCGCGCTGGGCGGCGCCGCGATCAACGCCCTCCTTGTCTCCCTGACCACCGCCGTCCTCACCACCAAGGCGTCCGCCCTGGACGAGTTCCGCTTCTGGCAGGTGGGGTCGCTGTCCGGGCGTGACGCGGAGATCGTCGGGCAGATCTGGCCGTTCCTGTTGGTGGGTCTTGTGCTTGTGCTCTCCGTGGCGCGCGGGCTGGATGCGCTCGCCCTCGGGGAGGACGTGGCCAAGGGGCTCGGGCAGCGGGTCGCGACGGTGCGGATCATCGGCGGACTCGGGGCCACCGTGCTGACCGGCGTCGGGGTCGCGGCCGCCGGGCCGATCGCCTTCATCGGGCTCGCGGTCCCGCATATCGCTCGCGCGATCGTGGGCAGTGGTCATCGGTGGGTGCTGCCGATGGCTGCCGTCCTGGGGCCGGTGATGCTGCTCGTCTCCGACACGGTGGGGCGTGTCGTCTTTCCGCCGAGTGAGGTGCCTGCCGGGGTGATGACCGCGCTGATCGGGGTGCCGTTCCTTGTGGCTCTGGTGCGTCGGAAGGTGGTTGCCGCCTGATGGCCGTCGACTCGAAACTCCGCATCAAGCCTGCTGGGTACGCAGTGCTTCGGGTTCGGCGTGCCGCCTTCCTCGTGCACCGGCGGGGCGCCGTCGTCGCCGTCGGGCTCGCACTTCTCCTTGCCGCGAGCTGCCTCGCGTACCTCTGTGTCGGCGAGTCCTTCGTCCAGCCCGGCGAGGCCCTCAAGGTCGTCTTCGGGCAGCCGTCCCCCGACGAGCTGGTCGTGGGCACGCTGCGCGAACCCCGCATGGTCGTCGGGCTCCTCGTCGGCGCCGCGTTCGGCGTCGCCGGCGGGCTGATCCAGACCGTCGCCCGCAATCCCCTCGCGAGCCCCGACATCATCGGCATCAGCCAGGGCGCGAGCGCCGTCACGGTGGGGGCGATGACCCTCGGGGTCACCTCGTACACCGTGCTGCCGTACCTCTCGGTGCTCGGCGGTGTCGCCGCCGCCGCTCTCGTGTACGTCTTCGCCTGGCGCGGCGGCCTGCACGCCACCCGGTTCGTGCTGATCGGCATCGGCTTCGCGATCGCGCTGCGTTCCGTGACGACGCTCTTCATGACCAAGGGCGACTATCTCGTCGCCCAGCAGGCGCAGATCTGGATGACGGGCTCGCTCAACGGCCGCGGCTGGGCGGAGGCGGAGCCTCTCGGCCTGATCCTGCTCGTGCTGCTTCCGTTCATCGCGTGGGCGGCCCGCGCCCAGCGCTCCGTGACCCTGGACGACGACACGGCGACCGCGCTCGGGGTGCGCCTGGGGCACGTACGCCTCGGTCTCGTCCTGCTCGGCGTCGTCCTCGCCTCCGTGGCGACCGGCGCCGCGGGACCCGTCGACTTCGTCGCCCTGCTCGCCCCGCAGATCGCCCGCAGGATGACCCGCACCGCGCAGATCCCGCTGCTCTGCTCGGCGCTGCTCGGCGCGCTGATCGTGGTCCTGGCGGATCTGCTTGCCCGGCGTCTCTTCTCGCCGACCGAGCTGCCGGTCGGCGTGCTCACCGCGGCCGTCGGAGCCCCGTACCTGATCTGGCTGATCGTGAAAAGTCACAGCATCCGCAGCCGTTCCGTCCGCAATGGAGGCACCTCGTGACCGCCGCCCGCCTGAGCGCCCGCGAGCTGACCCTCGCCTACGAGGACCGGGAGGTCGTGCACGCCCTCGACCTCGCGATCCCGGACGGCGAGGTCACGGTCATCGTCGGCCCCAACGCGTGCGGGAAGTCGACCACCCTGCGGGCGCTCGGCCGCCTCCTCAAGCCGAAGAGCGGCGCGGTGCTGCTCGACGGCGAGGCCCTCGCCAAGCTCCCCACCAAGAAGATCGCCCAGCAGATCGGGCTGCTCCCGCAGACGCCCGTGGCACCCGAGGCGATCACCGTCGGCGACCTCGTCGCGCGCGGCCGCCAGCCGCACCAGAGCTGGTGGCAGCAGTGGTCGGACGAGGACGAGAAGGCGGTGACGGAGGCGATGGAACGTACCGACGTGTCCGCGCTCGCCGAACGCTCCGTCGACGAGCTCTCCGGCGGCCAGCGCCAGCGCGTATGGATCGCGATGGCGCTCGCCCAGGACACCGGCCTGCTGCTCCTCGACGAGCCGACCACCTACCTCGACATCTCCCACCAGGTGGAGGTGCTCGACCTGGTGCGCCAGCTCAACCACGACCGCGGCCGCACCGTGGTCGTCGTCCTGCACGACCTCAACCAGGCGGCCCGGTACGCCGACCACCTCGTCGCCATGAAGGAGGGCCGGATCGTCGCGGAGGGCGCACCGGCCGATGTCGTCACCGAGGAGCTCGTGCGCGAGGTCTTCGGTCTGGAGTGTGTGGTGGTGCCGGATCCCGTGACCGGATCGCCGTTGGTCGTGCCCGGGGCTCCGTGGGCCGCCAAGTCCCAACAGTCCCCCGAACCCTCATCCGCTCGAAAGGTGGCCCAACAGCCATGACAGCCATGACCGCCATGACCGCCATGACCGCCATGCCCAGCTCCCCGAACCGCCGCCGCGCGCTCGCCGCCGGGGCCCTCGTGCTCAGCGGTGCGCTCGCCCTTTCGGCCTGCGGGTCCTCGGACTCCTCCGACAAGGACTCTGCGGGCTCCGGCAAGACGCATGTCGTCAAGACGGCCATGGGGGATGTGAAGGTCCCGGTCGCGCCCGAGCGGGTCGTCGTGCTCGACACCGCCGAGCTGGACTCCGCGATCACGCTGGGCGTGCAGCCGGTCGGCGCCACGCACGTCGAGGCGTCCAAGGGCTTCCCGAGCTACCTGCCCAAGGACAAGGTCAGCGGCATCAAGGACGTGGGCGAGATGCTGAACCCGAACATGGAGGCCATCGCGGCCCTCCACCCGGACGTCATCCTCACCAGCAAGATCCGGCACGGCGCCAAGTACGACCAGCTCAAGCAGATCGCGCCGACCGTGATGACGGAGAACACCGGCTACCCCTGGAAGGAGAACTTCCAGGTGCACGCCGACGCGCTGGGCAAGCAGGCCGAGGCGAAGAAGGCCGTCGCGGACTACGACGCGCACGCCAAGAAGGTCACCACCGCCGTCGGCGGCCCGGAGAAGGCCAGGGCGACCGAGGTCAACGTCGTCCGCTTCGTGGAGGGTGCGGACATCCGCATCTACGGCGAGCGGACCTACATCGCCACGCTCCTCAAGGACGTCGGCCTGGGCCGCGCGCCGATCTCCGCGAAGGCGAAGGACGGCTTCTCGTACGACGTGTCGCCCGAGAAGATCGACCTCGCCGACACCGACGTCATCTTCCAGGCCACGTACGGCGATCCGAGGAAGGCCAAGCAGACGCAGACCACGGGCAGCGGCCTGTGGAAGAACATGAAGGCGGTCAAGTCGGGCAACGTCCACACGGTCGAGGACGAGCTGTGGATCCAGGGCATCGGCTACACCGCGGCGAACAAGATCCTGGACGAGATGCAGGCGGATCTGAAGAACTAGCTTGAACTCCCGCCTGACTCACGGCCGTTGCCGCTGCGATCTCCACAACAGGTAGAGCGCGGAGGCGACGGCCGCGCCGCGTACCACCCAGGGCCAGGTCTCGGCCATCGCGTCGTTCATGTGGCCGTCGCGGACGGGATCGCCCCAGCGGCCCTCGTTCCTGCCCCACAGCCAGGTGATCCCGGCGGCCACGGAGAGCCCGGGAAGGCCGAGCACGGCCCACTTCGCCTCGGCGCGGCTGAGCCTGCGCGAGGCGTAGGCGAGGAGCCAGCCGCCGCCGAGGGCAAGCCAGTTGCCGAGGATCGCGCCGACGGTGAGGAGCGCGGCGGCGAGCAGGAGCAGGGGGTTGCTGAAGCTGGGGCGGGCGTCGGCGGCAGTCTTCGGGCGGCGCAGCCGGAGGCGCCGCCTGGGCTCTTCTTCCTCTTCCTCTGCCCCTTCCTCTTCCTCTGCCTCTTCCTCTGCCTCTGCCTCCTCTTCGTCCTCCTCCCACTCCTCCTCTTCGGGCTCGTCGTCGGGGCGCTTCTTCGCCGGGGGCTTGAGGATTTCGGGGATCTCTACGCCGCCGACGAAGCCCGGCACGCTGTCGGCGAAGCCGAAGGGGCCGTTGCCGTCACCCCGCTCCACCCGCCACCAGTCGGGCTCGGAGCCGCTCGGGCCCAGCTCGTCCGTGCCGGCGAGGTGCGGCGGCGACGGGCGGAAGTCGTCC
>NZ_SRIC01000180.1 GCF_004684775.1 Streptomyces sp. MZ04 | reverse complement strand
GGGGTGGGGGAGGTACCCGGCTCCGAGGCCGTCGGGGACGGCGCCTGTGACGTGGGTTCCTCCGTCGGGGGCTGCGAGGTGGGCGCCTCCGACGGAGCGGGCGACGCGGGCTCGGTGGGCACCGGCGTCGGCGTCTCCTCGTCCGCGGCCTCCATGGGCGCCGCGAATGCCGCAGGCGCCATCTCCGAGCCGTCGAGCGCCGGGTTGTCCGCCTCCTTGGCCGTCACACCCGGGTCGACGAGGTTGACCTCAAGTCCCGTCGGCAGCGGGGCACTTGAGGTGCCGTCCGCCGCGACCACCCGGACCTCGACGCCGTCGGAGGGGCCGACCCAGAGCGGCTCGGACGCGGCGCGCATGCCCGCCTCGACCTTCTCGGGCAGATGCAGCTCCAGGTCCAGCTTCTGCCAGCCGGTCCACTTGCCGCCCTCGATGGAGCGCGTACGGACCTGCGCCGTGCCGTCGAGCTCCTTCGTCACGCCGGTCCACGAGACGCCGAGCAGCGAGAACTGCTTGGTCGACGTGCGCGGCAGCTCCCTCTCCTTCGCGCCGTCGGCCTTGAGCGCGATGTCGTGCACGCTCACCGGGCGCTTGCCCCGCGAGCCGCCGTCCGTCGAATCCGTCGACGGATCCGCCATCGCGTACGTGATCGCCCCCGCGCCCCCCAGCACGACGGCTCCGATCGTCAGCCACGCCCTGCGCTTGAGACTCAAAGGTCTGTACGCATGCGTGGTACGCGCTGATTCGCGCGGTTTGCGCGGGCTCAAATGCCCCACCCCTTAGCGGAGATACCGGTGGAAATGTCAGCGGAAATGCCGGCGGAATTGCCGGCGGAATTGCCGGAGGAATTGCCGGTTGACCAAAGCGAGTTCGTACGACCGGCCGGGAGGGCAAAGGGTTGTACGCATCAGGGCTCGAAACGACGTGATGTATCCCGCACTCCGGAGGTGTGACGTATGGCCTGAGCATTGCGCTGGGTCACGTGACAGCTGTGAACGAGCGTGGACGAGGAGTGTGGGTGGGGACCGTGGTTCTTGGGGTGGGGAAGCGGCGACAGTGGCTGCGGGCAGCGGCCTGCTGTCTCGTGATGGGCGCGCTCGCGTCCTGCGGTTCGGAGGGGAAGATCTACGAGGGAATGGTCGAGCGGACCCCGGCGGAGCCGCCGAAGCCCGCCGACGAGGTGCGCGGCGATCGGCTCTCCGTGGAGGCCATGGAGCTGCTCAAGAACGCCGAGACCCTGCGCATCGGGGTCGAGATGACCGCCCCGGGCAAGCACCAGAAGATCTCCGTGCACATGGACCGGCACAGCAAATGCACCGGAACCTTCGACGGCGGGCCCGCCAAGAAGGGCGACCTGATCATGCTCGGCGCCGATCAGGCCTACTTCCGGTTCTCGGACGACGCACTCGACGCGATCCGCGCCCAGGGCGTGAGGCTCGGCCCGGAGGCCGCGGCCAGGTCCAGGGAGCGGACGGCGCTCGCACGCGGCAAGTACCTGAAGATCC
Source organism: Streptomyces sp. MZ04 (assembly GCF_004684775.1). Taxonomy (GTDB): domain Bacteria; phylum Actinomycetota; class Actinomycetes; order Streptomycetales; family Streptomycetaceae; genus Streptomyces. The sequence continues at coordinate 15,805 of NZ_SRIC01000180.1, read as the reverse complement.
CGAATGAGCGCCGGGCGCCGAGCGGCGCCTCGCCCACGCAGATGTGCGACCTGAACACGGCGCTCGGAAAGCTGGACGGCGGCTCGGTCAGCGACCTGAGCGGGTCGCGGGCGCTGCCGGAGAAGCGGTGGCACGGACAGCGGGTCACCCCGCTCGTCGAGAAGGACGGCGGGAACGACATGACCGTCTATCTGGCCGTGGGCGACAAGCCGTACATCGTCGGCATGACGCAGACGCGGGGCGACGAGCACATGGTGATGGAGATGTCCGACTACGACAAGCCGGTCGCCGTGCGGGCCCCCGACCCGTCCCTGGTCATCGACTTGGCGGACATCGGCCTTGGCGGTGGCGGCGGCGCACTGTTCGCCGTCTGAACCGCCTGGACCTGTGGCAACCGCCCGGACCTGTGACATTTCTGTGCGCACCGGCGCTGCTCAGCGTGGGGGCACGGACACGGTGAGCCGTGTCGCATCAGTACGAATGGGAAAGCGTGGGCCGAGGAGGAGAACCCCGTCGCGCGCAGGCGCACGACGAGGAGCTTGGCGCGGCTGTCGCGCGGGCGCAGGAGGGTGACGACGCGGCCTTCGCGGTCGCGTACCGCCTGGTGCAGCCGGGGATCCTCGGCTATCTGCGCGGTCTGGTCGGCCACGACGGCGAGACCGCGGAGGACGTGGCGGCCGACGCCTGGCTGGAGATCGCCCGCGATCTGGGGCGGTTCCGCGGTGACGGGGCGGGCTTCCGCGGCTGGACGGCGACCATCGCGCGGCACCGGGCGCTCGACCATCTGCGCCGCCAGAAGGCCCGGCCCCGGCCGTCCGCCCTCGAGCAGGACCTGCTCGAACTCCCCGGACCGCACAGTACTTCGGGCCAGGCCCTCGAGGCGATCTCCACGGAGCAGGCGCTCGCGCTGATCGCAGGACTGCCGCGCGACCAGGCGGAGGCGGTGCTGCTGCGGGTCGTCGTCGGCCTGGACGCCCCCGCGGCGGCCCGCGTACTGGGCAAGCGCCCCGGCGCCGTGCGGACAGCGGCGTACCGGGGGCTCAAGCGCCTTGCCGGGCAGCTGGGCGACACGCGGGGTGTGACGGATGACGGGCCCGGTCCGCTGGGGGAGTCGAGATGACCCGGGAGTCAGGATGGACGTGAACGAGAATCCCTCCGGGGGTGAGCGCGCCCTGGGCGTGCTGCTCGGTGACGCCGTACGGGTCGGCGAGGTCGACCAGGATTCGCAGGCCCGCGCGGTCGCGGCGTTCCGCTCCGCGCGGGGCGACGGCGGCCACCGGACACGCACCCGCCGCCGCGACGACTGGCGTCCCCGCGCGCGCCGCCGCACCCTCGGCTCCCTGCGCGCGGCGACGGGCGCGGTCCTCGCCAGCGTGCTGCTCGGCGGGGTCGCCATCGCCTCCATCGGTACGTCCGGTCAGGACGCCCCGGAGCCGACGCGGCACGACCTCCGCCCGGCGCACTCCGCTCCGGCGGCTCCTTCGTCTGCGCCGCCGAGCGCACCCACGCCGAGGGCCGAGCCGAGCGACCGGCCGAGCAGCAAGGCAAAGGGTGACGACAAGGGCAAGAAGGACGACAAGGGCAAGAAGGACGACAAGGGCAAGAAGAAGGGCCGGCGCTCAGAGCGCCCCCGGGGAACCCACGGCCGCCCGACTGACTTACCGCAGAAGCCTTCCAAGGCCCACGGCAAGCACTGAGGCCCCGGGGGAGGCGCGCCCCGAAGGGGCGCGGGGAACTGCGCGACAAGCCCAAGCGAACCCGCAGACGAACAAAAAACCCGGCGGCGAAAGCCGCAATCCAAGGACGCGGGGCAACCAAAACACCCGCCAAGGCCTCTGCCAAGGTGAGCGGCCGGGGTCGCCACCCCCCACAGGAGAGACCCCGGCCGTCACGCGGCACGGACCGCACGCGGCCCGTACTCCCTTCAGCGCCGCGCGTGCGTTTTCTGTCACACCGCGTTCTGTCACGCGCTAGTTGCGCGTTGTACCAACATGGACGTGAGCCCACTTCAGCCCGTAGCGTGCTGCTTCGCGCCAGGCTGCGGGGGCAGGACCGCAACCGGTGGAGGCGCCTAGGGAGAAGTTGTGCTGGGGGACGACGCGGAACTGACCGCCGCGGTGCTTGCGGCACAGGACGGGGACGAGACCGCGTTCCGGACTGTGTACCGCGCTGTGCACCCGCGGCTGCTCGGCTACGTACGGACGCTGGTCGGAGACCCGGACGCGGAGGATGTCGCGTCCGAGGCCTGGCTGCAGATAGCCCGTGACCTGGACCGGTTCAGCGGTGACGCGGACCGGTTCCGGGGCTGGGCCGCGCGCATAGCGCGCAACCGCGCGCTCGATCACATCCGCATGCGGGGCCGCCGCCCCGCGATAGGCGGCGACGAGACCGAGCTGACCGGGAAGCCGGCCGACGCGGACACCGCGGGCGAGGCGATGGAGTCGCTCGCCACCGGTGACGCCATGGCCCTGATAGCGAAGCTGCCGCAGGACCAGGCCGAGGCGGTCGTCCTGCGTGTGGTCGTCGGGCTCGACGCCAAGAGCGCCGCCCAGACCCTCGGCAAGCGCCCCGGAGCGGTCCGCACGGCCGCGCACCGCGGCCTGAAGCGGCTCGCGGAGCTGCTCGGCGCGGACGGCCCGGTGAACCTGGACGCGCTGGACGCCGTGCCTCCGCAGAGAGAGCCGCGTGGGCGCGCGGTGACATCCGCCGGTGTGACGCAATCGCGTTCGCGGGCGCAGAAGGACATGTGATGGCCGACGAGGATTACAGGTGGCTGGACCGCGACGCGGCGGAGCGTTTGCTGAGCGGTGAGCCCTTCGACGGCGCCGACCATCACACGCGGGAGCGGGCCGAGCAGCTCGCCAAGACCTTGGACTCACTGACCGCCGACGAGCGGGTGCTCGCGGGTCCGCCCGGCGACCTTTCCGCCGAACTCCCTGGTGAAGCCGCCGCGCTCGCGGCTTTCCGGGAGGCCCGTGGCCTTTCCGCAGGGGCCTCTTCTACGCGCGTTGGAGCGGGTCAAACCGTACATATCGCAAGCCCCTCAAGCCGTGCCGGGCCCGGCCGCCCGACCCGCTGGGGCCGCCCCGTGCGCTTCGGGCTCGCCGCCGTGCTCGCGGGCTGCATGGTCGGCGGTGTCGCCGTCGCGGCCGGTACGGGCGTGCTGCCCTCGCCGTTCGGCGGCCGGGGCGAGCAGGGCCCCGCGGCATCCGCGTCGCCCGTCGCGCCGCCGCAGCCGCTGGAGTCGGCGTCGGGCGGGGCGAGCAGCGCGCCGGACGTGGAGCCGGACGACGCGCACACGACACCGGACGGCAGCTCGCGTGAGCCCGGCAGCAGCGCGCCGCCGCGTTCGCCGTCGGAGACCTCCGACGGCGGGTCCCAGGGCAACGGCTCCCAGCGGCCCGGCACCGGCGACTCGGGCCGCGACGACGAAGCCTCCGACTGGCGCCGACAGGTGGTCACCGCCTGCCGCGAGCACCGCAACGGTGACCTCAAGGGCGAGAAGAAGCGCCGCCTGGAGAAGCTCCTCGGCGGCTCCGAGGGGATCACCGAGGCCTGCAACCGCGTGCTCGGCGACGGCGACGGCGACGGCGGAGACCGCGAGGGCGACGGCAGCGGCAGCGGCAGCGGCGGTGGCGAGGACGGCGACAACGACGGCGACAACGACGGCGACGGCTCGTCCGGTGGCGGCAACGACCCCGAGGGCAACGGCGGCGCCAACCCGGCCCCGCCGATCGTCAGTCCGACCAGCCCGCGGAAGCCCACCCCCACCGCGTCCTACAGCGCCCAGCCGGTGCTGCCGTCGCCGTCCTCCTCCACGGGATCCTGACCCGCCTTTTCGCTGGTCGCGCCGCTGATCCGTTGAAGGTGTGACGTTTTTTGAAGCAGGGACGCAGTAATAAGTGAGCCGACTGGTCATCGGCCCGCGCACGAGCCGGGGGTTCCCCCCGTACCTTTGGCTCAGTGCCACCAGCGTGGGCGGGAGACGTTCCCCCGATCCCGCCCACGCTGCCAAATCTTCCGCCCTGCCGGGCTCACTTGTAGACCTCCCGCCCCGCCGGGCTCACTTGTAGACGACGACCTTGTCGCCGTTCCTGACCTGCGCGAACAGGCTCGCGAGCTTCTTCTCGTCGCGTACGTTCACACAGCCGTGCGAGGCGCCGTTGTAGCCCCTCGCCGCGAAGTCCGACGAGTAGTGGACGGCCTGGCCGCCGCTGAAGAACATCGCGTACGGCATGGCGGTGTCGTACAGCGTCGAGACGTGGTGCCGGGACTTCCAGTACACGGTGAACGTGCCGTCGCGGGTCGGCGTGTACTGCGAGCCGAACCGCACGTCCATCGTCGACACGGCCTTGCCGTCGATCATCCAGGTCAGCGTGCGGCTCGCCTTGCTGATGCACAGGACGCGGCCGTTCAGACAGCGCGGATCGGGCTTCGACGGCGGGATGCCGCCCCCCGAGTACAGCTCGAACTTGGTCGGCTTGTGCGTCATGCCGAGCAGCTTCTGCCAGGTCACGGTGTCCGTCGTCCCCGTGCGGGGCAGCCCGCGCTTGCCCTGGAAGCCCTTGACCGCGGTGGCGGTGGAGTCGCCGTACGTGCCCGAGGGGTTCTGGTAGAACCACGCGATCTGGCGCAGCCTGGCCTGCAGCTCCCGCACCTGGGAGCCGCTCTGGCCCCGGTCGAGCAGGGTCTTGGGCGGCGGCTTAGGCGCCGCGGCCGGGGTCTCCGCCCCGCCCGGCTGCTCCCCGCCCTTGCCGGAGCCCTTCTCGCCGCCCTTGCCGGAGCCCTTCTCGCCGCCCTTGTCGGCGTCCTTCTTGTCGCCGTCCCCGGGCTTCGTCGTCGAGATCCGCACGGGAGGCTGCGCCTTCCCGTCCGCATCGACGGCCTGCGCCTTGCATCCGCCGACCAGGGCGGCCATGACCACGGCCCCTGCGGCTATCGCACCCTTGCCCACAACGACCCCCGTGATCGATCGACAGACCCGCTAGAAGTGTTTCCCGCGAGTGACCACCCCTGAACGTTGCCGCATGCTGGAGGCAGCCCACTAGTAGGAGGCGCCGAGAGATGTCCCACGAGCCCCGCGAGTCCGGTTCCCCCGCGTCCCAGTCCCGCGAGTCCGAGTCAGGACTGCCCATCGAGCCCGTGTACGGCCCGGAGGCCCTCGACGGCTGGGACCCCGCCCAGAAGCTGGGCGCACCGGGCGCCTATCCCTACACACGCGGCGTGTACCCCTCCATGTACACGGGCCGCCCCTGGACGATGCGCCAGTACGCGGGCTTCGGCACGGCTGTGGAGTCCAACGCCCGCTACAAGCAGCTGATCGCGAACGGCACGACGGGCCTCTCCGTCGCCTTCGACCTGCCCACCCAGATGGGCCACGACAGCGACGCGCCCCTGGCGCACGGCGAGGTAGGCAAGGTCGGAGTCGCGATCGACTCGGTCGAGGACATGAGGGTCCTGTTCGACGGCATCCCGCTGGACAAGGTCTCGACGTCGATGACGATCAACGCCCCCGCGGCCCTGCTGCTCCTGATGTACCAACTGGTGGCCGAGGAGCAGGGCGTCACGGCCGACCGCCTGACGGGCACGATCCAGAACGACGTCCTGAAGGAGTACATCGCCCGCGGGACGTACATCTTCCCGCCGAAGCCGTCCCTGCGCCTGATCGCGGACATCTTCAAGTACTGCCGCGCCGAGATCCCGAAGTGGAACACCATCTCGATCTCCGGCTATCACATGGCGGAGGCGGGCGCGACGCCCGCGCAGGAGATCGCGTTCACCCTCGCCGACGGCATCGAGTACGTACGCACGGCGGTGGCGGCCGGCATGGACGTCGACGACTTCGCGCCGCGCCTTTCGTTCTTCTTCGTGGCGCGTACGACGCTCCTTGAGGAGGTCGCCAAGTTCCGCGCGGCCAGGCGTATTTGGGCCCATGTCATGCGCGAGGAGTTCGGCGCGAAGAACCCGAAATCCCTGATGCTGCGATTCCACACGCAGACGGCGGGCGTCCAGCTCACCGCCCAGCAGCCCGAGGTGAACCTGGTCCGGGTCGCGGTCCAGGGCCTGGGCGCGGTGCTCGGCGGCACCCAGTCCCTGCACACCAACTCCTTCGACGAGGCGATCGCGCTCCCCACCGACAAGTCGGCCCGCCTGGCCCTGCGTACGCAGCAGGTCCTGGCGTACGAGACGGACGTGACCGCCACGGTCGACCCCTTCGCCGGTTCGTACGTCGTCGAGAAACTGACGGACGACGTGGAGGCGGCCGCTCTCGCCCTCATGGAACGGGTCGAGGACCTGGGCGGCGCGGTCGCCGCGATCGAGCACGGCTTCCAGAAGAACGAGATCGAGCGCAGCGCCTACCGCATCGCCCAGGAGACCGACTCCGGCGAACGCGTGGTGGTCGGCGTCAACCGCTTCCAGCTGGACGCGGAGGAGCCGTACGACCCCCTGCGCGTGGACCCCGCCATCGAGACCCAGCAGGCGGCCCGCCTGGCGAAGCTGCGGACGGACCGCGATCAGGCCGCGGTGGACGCGGCGCTCTCCTCGCTCCAGGACGCGGCGAAGGGCGAGGCGAACGTCCTCTACCCGATGAAGGACGCGCTGCGGGCCCGGGCGACGGTGGGCGAGGTGTGCAATGCGCTGCGGGAGGTGTGGGGGGCGTATGTGCCGACGGACGCTTTCTGACCAGGGGGTTACTCGAATGGGTGATGGAGGGCGAAATGACGGCGAGGGCGGCTACGCTCATGAAGAGTGCTCCCGAAAGGAGGCTGCCATGGCCGTGATAATGCATGAGACGTCGCTCGCCGATGCTGCCGACCGCCTCTGGGAAGAGCTGCCCGGACACCGGGTGGAGATCCTCAACGGGAGCATTGTTGTGACACCGCCGCCGGATGGCTCGCACCAGGTGACCTTGTCCCGCCTCACCAGGAGGTTCTACGAAGCAGGGACAGACGAAGCAGGCGTCGAGCCCCTGCAGGGGATCGGCCTCTGGCTGCCGACCGGTCCTGACGATTATGCGGTGCCCGACCTCTCCATTGTCGATATTGACTTCAGGGATGAGGCCGTCGAGAAGAACTGCTACGCCCCGCAGGTGTTCCGGCTGGTCATGGAAGTGACATCGTCCAACTGGGGCAACGACCTGGTGACGAAGGTCGAGACCTACGCCAGGACGCGCATCCCCGTATACGTCGTCGTCGATCGAAAGCACGACGAGGTGCTGGTGTATTCGGACCCCGACGGGGACGAGTACGTGACCTGCTCCCGCTACAAGCGTGGCCAGACCGTCCCCGTCCCCCCGTCCGTAGGCGTCACCCTCGACCTCTCCGTGGACACCCTCCTCGACGGCGACTGACCGTCCGCTGAGCGGACGCCGCCCCCCGCTGTCGCAAGCCCGTGCGACACTCCGCCCATGCTGGGTGTCATCGATCTTCCGACCTATCTCGCGGGCCTCGTCCTCATCATTCTGCTGCCGGGACCGAACTCGCTGTACGTGCTCTCCGTCGCCGCCCGGCGCGGCATACGCACCGGCTATACCGCCGCCGCGGGTGTCTGGTGCGGTGACACCGTCCTGATGACGCTGTCGGCGGCCGGAGTGGCGTCCCTGCTGCAGGCCAACGCCGTGCTCTTCGGGATCGTGAAGTACGCCGGTGCCGGGTATCTGACCTGGCTCGCGGTCGGGATGCTGCGGGCCGCGATCGGCATGTGGCGGGCGCGGCGCGAGAAGTCCGTGGAGCAGGCGGACGGGGCGGGCGGCTCGATGGAGCGGCCGTTCCGGCGGGCCCTCGTGATCAGCCTCCTGAACCCGAAGGCCATCCTCTTCTTCATCGCCTTCTTCGTGCAGTTCGTGGATCCCGGGTACGCCTACCCCGCGCTGTCCTTCGTCGTGCTCGGCGCCTTCGCCCAGATCGCGAGCTTCCTCTATCTCACCGCCCTGATATTCAGCGGCACCAAGCTGTCGGCCGCCTTCCGCCGCCGCAAGCGGCTCTCGGCGGGGGCCACTTCGGTGGCGGGTGCGCTGTTCCTCGGGTTCGCGGTGAAGCTGTCGCTCGCCAGCGTGTGAGCGTCTGAGGAGCGGCTCAGTGGTGCCAGGCCCCGCCTCCCACGTTGTGGATCATGCGCTGGAGGACCTTGAGGGTGCGGATGTACTCCTCGTCCGTGATGCCCTCGTGGATCTCCGCGCGCGTCTTCTGCTGGCGCGCGGCGGTGTCGTCCCGGAGCCTGCGGCCCTCGTCGGTGATGCGGAGCCGGCCGTCGGTGTCCTCGGTGAGCAGGGCGCGGTCGTGCAGGGCGCTGATGTTGTGGTGCAGGGAGTTGTCGCCCACGTTCAGGTAGCCGCGCAGGGTGGCCACCACCTCCGCCTTGTCACGCCCGCCGTCGGCGATGATCTGGTTCAGGATCCACCACTGGGGCTGAGTGAGCCCGGCCTCGGCCAGCATGGTGCGGATGTGGTGGACGACGGCCTCTCCCGCCGCCGATGCCCAGTAGCCGATGGGCTGGTCGATGAGTTCTTCGTCGCTGTGGGAGTACGTGAAAGTGGTCATGCCCCAGAACGTAGAACCTGAAGTTCAGTTGAGGTCAACTGATTCCGAGGGTGACCTTGAGATGGTCCGTGAGGCCCGTCGCGTCCTCGCCCGCCCAGGCGATGTATCCGTCGGGGCGGACCAGGAACAGGCCCTTCCCGTACGGCGCGCACTCCGACGTGCGGTGTACGTGGATCAAGTCACCGTCCAGGAGCGGCAGTTCGGCCTCGTCCACGTCGACGGCCAGCAGCGTGAAGTGCGGCCCCCGGAACGCGTCGAACAGCCTGCCCCCGCCGTACGGCCCGTCCGGCGCCCGGTCGCCCGCCCGCAGCGCCTCGTCCGCCAGGCCGCCGCGGGTCTCCGCCGTCAGGGAGCTGTCCCGGTAGCCGAGGCCCAGCTGCCGGGTGGCCGCGCCGCGCCGCTCCTCGCCCCGGTGGATGCGGGTGGAGAGGCCGAGCATCTGGGCGGCGTTGGGCAGCCGTTCCTCCTCGTAGGTGTCGAGGAGGGCCTCCGGTGCGGCGTCCCGCAGGACCGCGCCCAGCTTCCACCCCAGGTTGTAGGCGTCCTGGACGCTGGTGTTCAGGCCCTGCCCGCCCGCGGGGGAGTGCACATGCGCCGCGTCCCCGGCCAGGAACACCCGGCCCTCGCGGAAGCGGTCCGCCATCGCCGCGCGCGGCCGGAAGTCGGAGGCCCAGCGCACCTCGGTCACCTCGTCGGCGGTGAGATGGGTGCGGGCCGCGACGACCTTGCGTACGCCGTCCAGTGAGGTGTCGGGGGCGGACCCGTCCGTGAACTGGGCCGTGAGCTGGAAGTCGGCGGTGCCCGGCAGCGGGCAGATCGCCAGGAACCCCGCACCCTCGGCGGTGGGCGCGAACATGTGCCAGTTGTCGCGGTCCAGGGCGGGGATGCGGACGTCGGCCACCAGGATCGGATGCGGGTCCACGGTCTCGCCCGTCATGCCGATGCCCAGCGCCGCCCGCACGGTGGAGCGGCCGCCGTCGGCCGCCACGGCGTAGGCGGCGCGGACGGTCCGCCCGTCCGAGAGGCGGGCGGTGACGCCTTCCCCGTCCTGCGTCAGATCGCTCAGCCCGGCGCCGAACTCCACCTCGGAGCCGCCGAGTTCGCGCAGACGGGCGTACAGGATCTCCTGCGTGCGCCACTGGGGGAGCAGCAAGGGGGCCGCGTACGGAGCGTCGGCCGTCGGCTCCGTCTCGTCGAACATCCGGTGCTCGTCCTGCCGCGCGCCGTCCTGCCAGACCATGCCGACCGGGGCCGGGCCGCCCGCCGCGAGGGCCGCGTCGATGATCCCGAGGTCGTCGAAGACCTCCTGGGTGCGGGGCTGGATGCCCTTGCCGCGCGAGCCGGGGAAGAGGGCGGCGGCCCGCTCGACGACCAGGGCGCGTACGCCGCGCCGGGCGAGGTCGCAGGCCAGGGTCAGTCCGGTGGGGCCCGCGCCCACGATGAGTACGTCCGTCATCAGCGGAGTTTCCTTAACGCTGTTAAGTGCCATGCCCCGAGCCTGCGCTTAACGGTGTTAAATTGTCAAGGTGGCTACGACACCGCTGGACCGGACCCGCGTCGCGCGCACCGCGCTGAAGCTCCTGAACGAGACGGGGCTCGACGGGCTCACCCTGCGTGCCATCGCCAAGGATCTTGACGTCAAGGCGCCCGCGCTCTACTGGCACTTCAAGGACAAGCAGGCGCTGCTCGACGAGATGGCGACGGAGATGATGCGCCGCATGACCGAGGACCTCGCGGCAGGCGCGGACGCCGTGCGGGACGCCGACTGGCGGACCGCCCTCGCCGCCGCGATGCGGGGCCTGCGGCGGCATCTGCTGATGTACCGGGACGGCGCGAAGGTCTACAGCGGTACGCACTTCACCGACACGTCGTACGCCGAGCCCATGGAGGCCCAGCTGCGCATGCTCACCGGCGGCGGGTTCACGCCGGGCGGGGCGGCCCGCGCCTGGGCCACGGCGTACAGCTACACGATCGGATACGTGATCGAGGAGCAGGCCATGGGGCCCGACCCCGCGAAGGAGGAGGGCGGCTACGACCTGGCGGCCCGCGCCGAGCGCCTGGCCGCCTATCCGCTGGCGGCGGCCGCCGGGCAGGAGATGTTCCGCGACTACGACGCGGGGTTCGAAAAAGGGCTCACCGCGATCGTCGCCGGGATCGCGGCGACGATGCGGGAACAGCTATAGGGCGTATCACTTCCGGGCCAGCAGGCCCGTCCTGATCAGGGGCGTGAGGCGCTCCTCCACGAAGCGGTTCAGGAGCCACGCCAGGGTCAGCATCGCCCCGATGGTCAGGGCGAACGTCGCGTACGACGGGAGGCCGAGCCCCCGGTGCAGCGCCGCCACCGTCACCCAGCCCAGGTGCTCGTGCACCAGGTAGAACGGGTACGTCAGCGCCCCCGCCACCGTCAGCCACTGCCAGTCGACGCGGTGCAGCGCGCCGATGGCGATCAGCAGGACCGCCGCGAAGCCCGCCGTCACGACGGCGATGATGCCGAACGACGTGCGGTAGGAGAAGAAGTCCGGGTTCGGGGCGTGCCAGAGGCGGGAGACCGCGTAGTGCTGGCCGATCAGCCAGCTCACCCCCACGATGCCCCAGGCCGTGAGGTCCCTGCGGTCGCGGTGGACGAGGTAGATGCCGATGCCGCCGATGAAGAAGGGGGCGTACTCGGGCATCAGGACGAGGTCGAGCAGCGGCTCGTTCGCGCCCTCCGCGACCGCCGCCGCCAGGGTCCACACCGCGCAGAACAGGATGACGCGGGCCCGGTTCGCGCCCGGCAGGACCACGAAGAGCGCGAAGAGCGCGTAGAAGCGCAGCTCGGCCCAGAGCGTCCAGCACACGCCCAACACCCGGTCCACGCCGAGCGGTTGCTGCAGCATGGTGAGGTTCACCAGCGCGTCGCTCGGCGCGACCGCCTCGTAGGTGACGACGGGGAGTGCGAAGACCGCCGTCACCAAGATGATCGCGGCCCAGTAGGAAGGGAAGAGCCGGGAGACGCGTGACGCGAAGAAGGACCGCAGCGGTCGGCCCCAGCCGCTCATGCAGATCACGAAGCCGCTGATGACGAAGAAGATCTGCACGCCGAGGCAGCCGTACGCGAACCAGTTGTGCGCGGTGGGGAATTGAAGGCGCGGCGAGCTGCCCCAGGCCTCGGTGATCTCACCGTCGCGGCCGCCGTAGTGGTAGGCCGCCACCATCAGCGCCGCGATGAGCCGCAGCCCGTCGAGCGCTCTGAGACGTGGGCGCGCGCGCCTGGCGGCCGGGGCCGGGATGGTGCGCGCAAGGGTGTCCGCTGTGTCCCGCCCCGGTGAGTTCTTCGGGAGCGTGGTGCCGGGAGAACTCATCCGAGCGCGGTCCGCTTGATGGTGCGCTTGACCGAGCGGGCCCGCCGGGCGACCCGGCGCACGGCCGCGTTGCGCGGGATGAACGACAGCTGCGAGGGCAGCGCGCCGGGCAGCGCGAGCGCGGTGAGGCGGCGCCGCTTGAAGTAGCGCCAGGTGTGCGGTGAGAGGTGCTGCGAGAGATAGCGCTCGGCGGCGGTCCGCCGGCGCGGATAGATCTGCGGCTGCATGGCGAACCCGACGGCGACGAGCAGCTCGCCCAACCGGGCTGTGGGCATGCCGGGTTGGCGCCCGGTGACCGCATCCTTGTCCATGAGATCCGGCAGCAGCGCGTCCACGATCGTGACCGGTACGCGGTTGCTGTTCTGGTAGGGCGCGAGGCGCTCCAGGAGGGTCTCCGTGCCGGTGCGCGCGACGGGGAGGTTGTAGAGCGCGGAAGCGGTGAGCAGGCCGGTCGAGAAGCAGCCGATGACCAGGGCCGGGCGCATCCGCTGGTAGAGCACCTCGGCGAGCACCGGCGAATCGAGGACGGTCAGCTCGACGCCGATCGCCTCCGCCTCCTTCTCCAGGAGCCGCGACCAGCGGGCGGGCGCGCTCGGGTGTGGCTTGAACACCACGCGGGTGTGGCCGAGTTCGGCGGCGCCGCGCACCATGCGTACATGCAGCTCCTCCTCTTCCTCGGCGGTCAGGATGCCGAGGGCGGAGAGGTACTGGCCGAGCAGCAGGGCGGGTTCGGCGATGGCAGGGATGTCTGCGAGGTCCGTCTCGGTGTCGGCCAGCTGCCCGAGGACCTTCACGAAGGCCTCGGTCGGCACGATCTCCGGCGGTACGTCGAACTCGGTCAGGAGCAGCGGGGTCAGGCCCGGCACCAGGTCCAGGTGAAGGAGCCGCCGTACGCGCGTGCCGACCAGCGGGTCGATCTTGTTGCGGGTGGGGCCGTAGCTCATCAGGCCGTCCGCGTAGACGTCCACGGGCGCGCCCGTGAAGATCTGCGCGAGCGCTAGCGCCGGATTGACCTGGATCGACTCGACCGCCAGCTCGATGTCGTCGTCACCGAGGTCCCACAGGAGCCGGACGTACCGCTCCCACATCGGGATGTCGTCCGACCGGGGTGACCAGCCGCCCGGATGAAAAGGGCAGATGGCCTCGTTCCAGGAACGTACCTCGTCGAACCGGTCGCGCAGCCGCGCGAACCCCGGCATCTCGTCCACGGAGAGGGTCGTCTCCGGCGTCGCCGCGTTATTGCTGACCAGGAGGATCCGCCGGTCGGCGGGGCCGAACCGGTCGGTGTCGATCGCGGCGGCCAGCGTCGCCGTGCCGTACAGCGTGGACGCCATGAAGATCTGCGTCTTCGCCATTACGCGGCCACCTCCGCCGACACCGGACGCCGGCGCAGTCGGCGAAGCCGCGTCGCCCGCTGTATGTCCATGGAGTCGAGGGCGTCGTCCAGGACACCCTGCGGCATCCGCTTCAGCGCGGCCGCACTCATTGACTTCAATTTCCGCGCCACAGGTGGCTCGAACCTTTCGATGGATCCCAGATGGTGGGAAATGATCGCGCAGTAAGTACGGACTGCCTTGGGCAGGAGTTTGTCCGCGTCGCGGTCCGCGGCGGTTTCCCGTACGACCTGGTCGAATGCCCGGATGAAATCGAGCTGCCGTACGTCGCCGATCTGTGTCAGTGACGATGCGACGCCGCGCCGGTAGAACACACCGAGCAGCCCCACCGCGGCGAACGACTCCGCCTCGCGGTGCAGGCGCCAGATCCACGGCCGGTCCTCCGCGGTGCGCAGGCCGTCCGTGAAGTGCAGCAGACCGCGGTCGGCAAGGCGCCGGTGGTAGATGCCCGCCCAGGCGTACGCGTAGTCGACGGACGTCGAGCGGTCGGCGGGCAGGATCACCTCCCGCGGCGACATCGCCACACCGCGCAGGCCGTGCGGGACGCGGTGGACGCTGCGCGCCCGCGCGGTGCACTGCACATGATCGGTGCGCACGAAGTCGCACCCCAACTGCTCGATGGAGTCGACCAGTTGGGAGTAGTAGCCGGGCGCGAGCCAGTCGTCACCGTCCAGGAAGGTGAGGTACTCGCCACGTGCCGCGTCGAGGCCCGTGTTGCGGGCGGTCGCCAGACCGCCGTTCGTCTCATGTCTGAGATGGACGGCACCGGGCAGCTCGCGCGCGGCACGCTCCAGAATCTCTGGAGTCTCATCCTTCGAACAGTCGTCGACGAGAATGAATTCGAAGTCTTCGCGTGCGTTCGCCCGCAGACTCTTCAAGGTGTCGGGCGCGTATTGCTGCACGTTGTAGAACGGCACGATGACGGAGAGCTTAACCACGTGGGTGACGTTAGGTGTCGGCCCGGCATTCGTCTTGACCGATGGTGAGATGTCAGGTGAACGACGCATGGCGGAATGGTTAACCCGGCTCCTTACCAGCGGTTTCCGGGGCTGATTCGCCATTCGTCGGCATGCTGTTAACCGTTTGTTGCACCTGAGTTGGGCCGCGAATCGAAATGCCTTCCTAGCGTCCTTCCTGTGCCAGTAAGCAACAGCGGGACGACACGGATCACCGTGCTCGCCGACTCCGACACCCGGTGGAAATGGGGTGCGCTCACCGCGAGCCGCCTCACCGGCGGGGACCCGGACACGCGCCTCGACGGACGCCTCCTGAGGGGCCGGGCCACGCCCACCGTCCGCCAGCTCGAAGAGGTCGGGGTGCGCGCGGACTCGCTCCGCGAGGTCACCGCCATCGAGTTCCTGCGCGAGATCGAGCGCGAGGCGCCCGACGTGATCGTGCTCGCCCTCGTGGGCGGCGCGGTCCAGGCGGTGCTCCACGGGCTCGCCCGGATAGCCGAGGACTCGGCGGGATCAGGGCCCTTTGGCAAGCGCCCCGTCGTCGTCACCGGCTATGTCGGCGTCGTCTACGAGAAGCTCGCCGACGGCCTGCTGCTGCGGCACGGCGCGGACGTGGTCCTCGCCAACTCCCGCCAGGACGCGGAGCGTTTCCGTGCCGTGTACGAGGGAGTGGGCGCCGACGCGGCATCGGTGACGGAGGCCGCGCTGCCGTTCCTCGGCGGGGCGGCCTACGAGCGACACGACCCGTACACGGTCGTCTTCGCCGCGCAGCCCTCCGTACCGGAGAGCCGCGAGCAGCGCACCTACCTGCTGCGCCGCATGGTCGAGCACGCACGCCTGCACCCGGACCGCGAGGTCCTGATCAAGCTGCGCAGCAAGCCCGGCGAGCACACCACGCACATCGAGGAACTGCCGTACCAGAAGCTCGCCAAGGGCGAGGCGCTGCCGCCCAACTGCCGTCTGGTGTACGGGAACATGGGCGAGGTCCTCGACCGCACCGATCTGCTCGTCACGGTCAGCTCCACCGCCGCGCTCGAATCCCTGCACCGCCGCATCCCCACCGCGGTCCTCACCGACCTCGGGGTGCGCGAGGCGCTCGGCAACCACCACTTCATCGGCTCCGGATGCCTCACGTCCTGGGACGAGATCGACGCGGGGCACAGCCCCGAGGCCGCTCCGGAGTGGGTCGCACGGCAGGGCGTCGCGCCCGACGGGACGTACGAGAAGGCCTTCGACACGGCGCGCGAACGGGTCACCGAACTCCTGGCACAGCCCGAACTGCCGCCCATCGCCCCGTACTACAGCCTCACCACCGCCCCCGGATACCTCCCCGGCATCCTGGCCCGCCACCACCTCGGCCCGGACGGCGCCCCGCTGCCCGGCGCACCCGCCGCGGACCGCGAGCCGGGCCCGGTGCGCCAGGCGGTCCGCAGCGCGGCGCGCGGCGCCTACCGGCACGGGGTGCAGCGCGTGGCCCCCGTCATCCGGCGGATGGGCGAGCTGTGATCCCGCCGCAAGGCCTCCCCTCCCCAGGTCTTCCCAGTCAAGGCACCCCCCAAGGAGCCCCCATGTCC
>NZ_SRIC01000179.1 GCF_004684775.1 Streptomyces sp. MZ04 | reverse complement strand
GATGGGTCGTCCGTGCCGGGGTGGGAGTGGGAGGGGGTCGTCACGGTGGTTTCGCTCCGGGGTTGCGGATGAGATGAGGGGTCAGACGCGGGCCACGGTCAGGGAGTGCAGATACCGCATGAGGGTCAGCAAGGTGTCCCGGCTCGACGCGCGCTGCCGGGCGTCGCACTTCACGATCGGCACCACCTCGTCCAGGTCGAGGGCGGTGCGCAGCGCCGGGATCGGATGCTGCGGCGCGTCGGGAAAGTCGTTGACCGCGACGACGAAGGGCACGCCGCGCTCCTCGAGGCGGCCGATCACGTCGAAGCTGACTTCCAGGCGCCGGGTGTCGATGAGGACGACAGCGCCGAGCGCGCCTTCGAAGAGCCCGTTCCACAGGAACCAGAAGCGCTCCTGGCCCGGGGTGCCGAACAGATAGAGCACCAGCTCTTCGGAGATGCTGATCCGGCCGAAGTCCATCGCCACGGTCGTGGCCGTCTTGGACTCGGAGCCGTAGTTGTCGTCCACGCCGATGCCGGCCTGGGTCATGGTCTCTTCGGTGGTCAGCGGCCTGATCTCGCTGACCGAGCCGACCATCGTCGTCTTGCCGACTCCGAACCCGCCCACGATCACGACCTTCACCGCGGCCGCGGCCGTGTGCGGCAGCACGTCCTCGCTGCTGGGTCCGGTGATCGTGTCGGTGTTCTCAGAGTTTCTGAAGTCCATGCATCACCGCTTCGAGGAGGGAACGATCGGGGAGCGTGGAGCGGACGATCGGCTCGCGCGCCTGTACGAGGTCTATGGCGAGCATCCTCGTCAGCAGAATCGTGACCACGCTGAACGGCAGCGCCAGATAGGCCGAAAGCTCGGCGACGGACAGCGGCTGTTTGCATAACCGCAGTACGACGGAGTGCTCCGGCTGCGCCGCGGGTGCCGCCTCGCCGTGCGCGACGATCAGGGTGACCAGGTCGATCGGCGCCCGTTCCGTGTCCTCGCCCGTGATGGTGTAGAGCCGCTCGGGGTTCTCCGGGCTGCGCCGTACACGCCGGGGAGGGTCGTCGCGGTGGGCAGGAGGGTCGCCTTGCGGAGGAGTCATACGGCCTGCCCGTCTCGCCGGGGCGGGCTCGTCAGATGGGCGCCGATCCGGACGACGAGGTCCCGCATGCGGTTGCCGATGAGGCCCGCGTCCACGGTCTCCTCCGCGAGGACGGCCAGATAGGCACCGGCGCCCGCGGCCATCATGTAGAAGTAGCCGCCGTCGATCTCGATGATCACCATGCGCATCCCGCCTTCGCTGTGCGGGATCTCGGTGGCGACGGCGGCGGCCAGGGACTGAAGTCCCGCGCAGGCGGCGGCGATCCGGTCGGCTCCGTCGGGGTCGCCGCCGTAGCGCGCGATCCGCAGACCGTCCGCGGAGAGCACCACGATCTGCCGGGTCTGCGGCACCCCGTCGGCGAGCTCCTTGAGCATCCAGTCGAAATTGGCCCGTTGCTGGATCACTTCCAGCCCCCCTCGTCGGCGTTGTCGGCGTTGCCGTGGTCGTTCTCGGTGTGGTCCCCGGGGGGCGGCGGATCGCCGGCGGTGGTCTCGTCGCCCTTGACGCCCTTCATGAAGGCCTCGATCCACAGACCGGGCTCCTTCTCCTCCTTCTTCTTCACCGGTTCGGGTACGACCGGGCTCGTCGGGGGCTGGGCGTACTGCGCGGCCTGGGCGGCGTACTTCGCGTCCTCGGCCTCCTGGGCGACCCGCTGGCTGAACGATGTGCGGACCCGGCTGCGGCGCTGCGGCAGGCCGTTCGACGTCCACTCGGTGACCTCGGGGACGTCGTCCTCCATGGCCGCGGTGAGTTGTGACTTCGAGAGCGGCGGTCCCGCCGTCATGACGCGGGGCTTCTTGCGCCGGATGCCGTGGGGCTCCTTGATGGGCTCGCCATCGGCGTTCACGCGGGGCACCGCGGAGGCGCCGATGCCGTGCGCGAGGCCGGGCGCGGGCCCGGTGCTGATCATCTCGCGCGGGACGATGAGGACCGCGCGGACCCCGCCGTACGCGGACTGCCGCAGCGAGACCTGCAGGTTGTACATCTGCGAGAGCCGGCCCACGACGGCCATGCCGAGGCGCGGGGTCTCACCGAGGTCGTTCAGGTCGATGCCGGCCTGGGCCTGGGCGAGCATGCGCTCGGCCCGCGCCCTGGCCTCCTCGCTGAGGCTGACGCCGCCGTCCTCGATCTCGATCGCGATGCCGGTCTGCACCTCGACGGCCGTGACGTGGACGCGGGTCTGCGGTGGCGAGTAGCGCGTGGCGTTGTCGAGGAGTTCGGCGCAGGCGTGGATGAGCGGTTCGACCGAGGTGCCGCGGATGGCGATCTTGGCGATCGAGTGCAGATCGACGCGCTGGTACTCCAGGATCCGCGACATGGCGCCGCGCAGCACGCTGTACAGCGGTACGGGCTTGGGCCATTGGCGTCCGGGGCGGGCGCCGCCGAGCACGGTGATCGAGTCGGCGAGGCGGCCGATCAGCGCGGTGCCGTGGTCGATGCGCAGCAGGTCGTCGAAGACCTCGGGGTTGCGGCCGTGGAACTCCTCCATCTCGCGCAGTTCCGCGGACTGTTGGTGGACGATGGACTGGACGCGCCGGGCGATGTTGACGAAGGCGCGCTGCGAGGACTCGCGCATCGCCTCTCCGGTGTCCAGGGTGTCCAGGACGTTGCGGAGCATCTGCCGCTGTGAATCCGGGAGTTCGGCGAAGGACTCGTCACCGTCGACCAGGTGACGGATCACCTCCGAGGGTGCTTCGCCCTGCCGGAGCCGGAACACGGCCTCGGGGATGATCTCCCTGCCCAGGCGGACGGTCTCGTCGTCATGGGATGCGATGCGCCGTTCCAGGAAGGCGAGCCGCTGTGCGTACTGCGCCTGGTTCTCGCGGATGGACCGGCCGCGGCGCGCCGCCTCGGCGCCGACCGCGATGACCACGAGGGTCGCGATCGCACCGCACCAGCCGACCGCGATGCGGGCGGGTTCCGTGACCGCCGCGACGGCGGCTCCGGTTGCCGCGGCCATCAGCATGGACGGCAGCAACAGCACACGTGCGTAAGGGACTTCTCGGCCACCGGGAGGCGATTGAACACTCACCATGTATGCCCTCTGAACACTCGTCTTTGGGGGAGGAATTGGGGGTGATACTGGGAAATGGGGGGATTCTGTGGGGAGTTGAGAACGGAAGACGCATACGAACTATCTACAGATCTGGGAACAAGCGCGCGAATCTATCGCAACTCGTTTCAACTCGCCGCGCTCCGGGCGAGCTTAGTCCTCCGGAATCATCGCCGAGTCATATTCCGCAACCCCCTGCAGAGGCCTCGCCGACAGGCATACACTCGGCCCCATTTGCACGCGCGGCGATCAATCGAACACGTGGAGTGATGGTGTCGAACATGCGCGGACACGGCTTCGGCGGGACTTCGGCGGGAGGGGAATCACCACCGCCCGGCCGTGGTTGACGCCCCGTATGGACGGCTGCTCCACTGGGCGCATGCGCCCTCAGCTCCGGCTGGTCACCCGCGACCACATCGACTTCGGTCGCGTGTGGTCCGCGTCGTGTTGCTCCTGACCGCTTCCAAGTCAGCGCACACCACGACCAGTTGAGATGAGGCTCCACCATGCCCGTCGAGTTCCTCGGCATCGCAGCGACCAACGAAGGCTCCGAAGTCACCGCGCGCTCCGGTGCGTCCTTCGACAAGGACTACACGCTCAGGCTCGCCCGAGCCCACGAGGACCACGGCTGGGACCGCGTCCTGTTCGCGTACGGATCCGGATCCCCCGACCCCTCCCCCGCCGCCGCCTACATAGCGGCCCGTACGGACAAGCTCCAGATCCTGGTCGCGCACCGCCCGAACGTCTCGTACCCCACCTTCGCCGCGAAGACCTTCGCGACCCTGGACCGGATCAGCGACGGCCGCCTCGCGGTGCACTTCATCACCGGCGGCAACGACCACGAGCAGCAGCGCGAGGGCGACTTCCTCACCAAGGACGAGCGGTACGCGCGTACCCGTGAGGCCATCCAGATCATCAAGAAGGCGTGGACCTCGCACGAGCCCTTCGACCACGAGGGCGCGCACTACCGCTTCAAGGACTTCGTCAGCGACACCTTCCCGGTCCAACAGCCGCATCCGCGCGTCTCGTTCGGGGGTTCCTCGCCCGCCGCGTACGCCGCCGGGGGCGCCGAGGCCGACATCTACTGCCTGTGGGGCGAGCCCCTGGCGCAGACCGCCGAGCAGATCGAGTCGGTGAAGGCGGCGGCGAGGGCCGCGGGCCGCACCGACGTCCCCAAGATCCAGGTGGCGTTCCGCCCGATCATCGCGCCGACCGAGGAGCTGGCCTGGGAGAAGGCGCATGCCACGCTGGCCCGCATCAAGGCACGCAAGGCGGGCACTCCGCTGTCCCGCCGCCACCCGCTGAAGAACCCCGAGAACTCGGGCTCGCAGCGCCTCCTGGCGGTGGCGGCCTCGGGCGAGCGCCACGACCGCGCCCTGTGGACGCCGACCGCGTCGGAGACCGGCGGCGCCGGCAACTCCACGGCCCTGGTGGGCACCCCGGAGACGGTCGCGCAGGCCCTGCTCGACTACTACGACCTGGGCGTCGACATCCTCTCGGCCCGCGGCTACGACCTCTTGGACGACGCGATCGACTTCGGCCGCCATGTGATCCCGATCGTGCGGGAAGAGGTCGCAAAGCGGGACGCCGCGCGATCGAGCTCGGCGGCGTAATTTTCAGCCCCTCCGGCGATTGAGGAGGCGGGGGTCTGGAGGCAGAGCCCCAGACCCCCTACCCACCTCCACCGTCAGCCGACAGAGCTGTAAGCCACAACCCCCCGCAGCAACTGATCCACAGCCTTACGAGCATTCTTCGCCACGGTAGAACCCTCGCGGGGCGCCGCCGCCGCAATCTGCCCCAGGACATCGATCACCTGCTTGCACCACCGCACAAAGTCCCCGGCAGGCATCTCGATCTCCCGCAGAACCTCGTCGAGCCCCTTGTCGGACGCCCACATGTACGCGGCCCAGGCGAACCCCAGATCGGGCTCGCGCTGCCCGACCCCCTCCGCCTGGTTGATCTTGAAATCTTCCTCCAGGGCATCGAGCCGCCCCCAGATCCGCACCATCTCGCCGAGGGAGGCCTTCACCTTCCCCGAGGGCAGCTTGGGGGCGAGCGCGTCGTCCGCCATCCGGGCCTCGAACACCAACGCCGAGACACAAGCGGCCAGTTCGGCCGGGCTGAGCCCCTCCCACACACCTTCCCGCAGGCATTCGCTCGCCAGCAGATCCAGCTCTCCGTACAGCCGGGCGAGCCGCTTGCCGTTCTCGGTGACCTCGTCACCGCGGAGGTAGTCCATCTCGGTGAGCAGCGCGACGATCCGGTCGAAGGTGCGCGCGATGGTGTTCGTACGCCCCTCGATGCGTCGCTCCAGCTGGACGGTGTCCCGCCGCAGGCGGTAGTAGCGCTCGGCCCAACGCGCGTGGTCCTCGCGCTCGTCGCAGCCGTGGCAGGGGTGTGCGCGCAACTCCGCGCGCAGCCGGGCGATCTCCTGGTCGTCGGCGGCGGCAGCGCGCCCCTTGCGATGCCGCTCGGGCACGATGTGCCCGGCCCTGGTGCGCAGCGCGGAGGCCAGGTCGCGGCGCGACTGCGGGGAGCGCGCGTTGAACGACTTCGGGATCCGCATCCGGTCGAGGGCTTCCACCGGCACCGGGAAGTCCATCGCCGCGAGCCGCTTGACCTGCCGCTCGGCGGTCAGCACCAGCGGCCGCGGACCGTCCTGGTGGTCGAAGCCCCGGTGGCCGTTGACCCGACCCGCGGGCAGCCCCGGGTCGAGGACGAGCGCGAGCCCCGCGTACTTGCCCGTCGGCACATGGATGACATCGCCCGGCTTGAGCTTCTCCAGGGCGGCGGCCGCGGCGGCCCTGCGCTGGTTGGCCCCCTGCTTGGCGAGCTCGGTCTCCCGGTCCTTGAGCTCGCGGCGCAGCCGCGCGTACTCGTCGAAGTCCCCCAAGTGGCAGGTCATGGAGGCCTTGTAGCCCTCGAGACCTTCCTCGTTCTTCTGCACCTGCCGCGAAATCCCCACGACCGACTTGTCGGCCTGGAACTGCGCGAAGGACGTCTCGAGCAGCTCGCGCGAGCGGTGCCTGCCGAACTGCTCGGTCAGGTTCACCGCCATGTTGTACGACGGCTTGAAGCTGGACCGCAGCGGGTACGTACGCGTGCCGGCGAGCCCCGCGAGGTGCTCCGGACTCATGGCGCGCTGCCACAGCACGACCGCATGGCCCTCGACGTCGATACCGCGCCGCCCGGCGCGACCCGTCAACTGCGTGTACTCGCCGGGGGTGATGTCGGCGTGCTGCTCGCCGTTCCACTTGACGAGTTTCTCCAACACCACGCTGCGCGCGGGCATGTTGATGCCGAGGGCGAGCGTCTCGGTGGCGAAGACGGCGCGCACGAGGCCGCGTACGAAGAGCTCCTCGACGACCTCCTTGAAGGTGGGCAGCATGCCCGCGTGGTGCGCCGCGATGCCGCGCTCCAGGCCTTCGAGCCATTCGTAGTAGCCAAGGACGTGCAGGTCCTCGTCCGGGATGGCGGCCGTGCGCTCCTCGACGATCTCGCGGACCTGCATCCGCGCCTCGTCGTCGTTCAGCCGAAGACCCGCGTGCAGACACTGCTGCACGGCGGCCTCGCAGGCCGCGCGGCTGAAGATGAACGTGATGGCGGGCAGCAGGCCCTCGGAGTCGAGCCGGTCGATGACCTCGGGGCGGCCGGGCGTCCAGATCCGCGACCGCTGTCGGCGCTCGCGCTCACGGTCGGCCTCGCGGACCATCTTGCCCTTGCGGCGGTCGCGCGGGTTGTACGAACGGCTGGCCTCCATCCGCGCCATGCGCGTGAGGTCGGGGTTGACCGTCTTCTTCTGGCCCTCGCCCTCCTCGAAGAGGTCGTACATCCGGCGGCCGGCAAGCACGTGCTGGAACAGCGGCACGGGCCGGTGCTCGGAGACGATCACCTGGGTGTCGCCGCGCACGGTGTCCAGCCAGTCGCCGAACTCCTCCGCGTTCGACACCGTCGCCGACAAGGAGACCAGCGTGACCGACTCCTGGAGGTGGATGATCACCTCTTCCCAGACGGCGCCGCGGAAGCGGTCGGAGAGGTAGTGCACCTCGTCCATCACCACATAGCCGAGGTTCAGCAGCGACTGCGAGCCCGAATACAGCATGTTGCGCAGCACTTCGGTGGTCATCACGATCACCGGGGCATCGGCGTTGACGCTGTTGTCGCCGGTCAGCAGGCCGACCTTGTCCGCGCCGTAGCGCTTCGCCAGATCGGCGTACTTCTGGTTGGAGAGTGCCTTGATCGGCGTCGTGTAGAAGCATTTCTTGCCCTGCAGCAGGGCCAGGTGCACGGCGAACTCGCCGACGATCGTCTTGCCCGAGCCCGTGGGGGCGGCCACGAGCACGCCCTTGCCCGCCTCGAGTGCCTGGCAGGCCTCGATCTGGAAGGGGTCGAGGCCGAATTCGTACATCTCGCGGAAGCCCGCGAGTGCGGTGGCCTGCTCGGCAGCGCGCTCGCGCGCCGCCGCGTACCGCTCGGCCGGTGAGAGGTCCTCTGTCATCGTGCTTTCGAGCCTACCGGCCACCACTGACAACGGACGATCATTATCTGCCTTACGGTCCCGGGGACCCTTCGGGCACCAGGATCCGCACGGCACCCGCCACACACTCGGCCGTCAGCGGCAGCGCCCCCAGCTGCTCCCCGTCGGCGTACCCGGTCACGCCCGAGGCCGCCAGTTCCACCTTCCGCGCCCGGTGGACGGTGACCTTGGGGTGGTCGAGGTGCGTGCCCTTGTAGACGCGCGGGAAGACCTTCAGAAGCGTCGTGCGGCTGCAGTCGCCGACGACCGTGACGTCGAAGAGTCCGTCGCTCATGTCGGCGCGGGCGCAGATCTTCATGCCTCCGCCGTACGAGGATCCGTTGCCGACGGCGATGAGCGTCGCGTCGACCTCGTGGACCTCCCCGTCGTCCAGGGTGATCCGGTACGGGACGGTCTTGAAGGCGGCCAGCTCGGCGATCATCGCGAGGTCGTACTTGAAGCGCCCGGTGGGCCAGCGCATGCGATTGCCCCGGTCGTTGACCCGCGAGTCGAAGCCGGACGCGAGCACGGTGCCGAACCAGGTCTTGCCGACCCGCCCCAGGTCGACGGCGCGGGTCCGCCCCGCGTCGAGCGCGTCGGCGACGACCGCCCCGGCGCCCGCCGGGTCCCGCACGGGGAGCCCGAGCGCCCGCGCGAAGTCGTTGCCGGTGCCCACGGCGATCACCCCCAGCGGGGTGTCCGTCTGCGCGACGGCCTGCAGTGCGAGGCTCGTCATGCCGTCGCCGCCGACGGCGATCAGCGCTCCCGTGCCGCCCTCGACGGCGTCCCGTGCCCGGCGCAGCGCATCGGCTGAGTCCTCGCCGATGACCGACCGTACGGAGAAGCCTGCTGCCCGCAACGCGGAAGCGGCCGGCTGCGCCGCGTGGGCGCCCCGGCCGCGGCCCGCGGTGGGATTGACGAAGAGGGTGATCTCGCTGGTCACGGCCGGACCCTACAAGATCAGGTCACATCGTCGAAACCGTTTACCCGGTCCCGGTCCGAGCCGCTCTGCTGCGGAAGGGCGCGACTGGCCGAAACGGACTCGATCTCGCCGACGTCCTCGGGCGTCAGATCGAGGTCGGAGGCCTCGTCGTCGTCCGGTCCGGCCGCCGCGATCCTGCCCCTGCGCCGGTCATTGAGCAGCGAGAACGCGGTGGCCGCGAAGTACAGCACCCAGATCGGTCCGGCGAGCATGATCATGGTCAGCGGGTCCGTGCTGGGCGTCGCCACGGCCGCGAAGACCGTGATGCCCATGATCATTCCGCGCCACCAGCCGAGCATCCGCTTGCCGGTGATGGCTCCGGTGAGGTTGAGCATGACCAGGAGCAGCGGCAGCTCGAAGGAGAGACCGAAGACGATCACCATGCGGGTGACCAGGTCGATCAGTTCGTCCAGCGGCAGCTGGTTGTCGACGCCGCCGGGTGAGAAGTCGAGCAGCACCCGTGCCATCGTCGGCAGCGTCTTGTACGCGAAGAACCCACCGCACATGAACAGCGGGAAGCCGGCGCCCACAAACGCGTAGGCGTACTTCTTCTCGCCCTTGTGCAGGCCGGGGGCCACGAACGCCCACAGCTGGTAAAGCCAGATCGGCGACGCGAGCACCACACCGGCCATCAGGGAGATCTTCAGGGCGAGCGTGAACGGCGTGATCAGACCGTTCAGCACGATGCGCGCGCAGGTCTCGTCCCCGCCCTTCTTCGCCAGCTCGGCGAAGCTGGAGTCGCACCCTACGGAGCTCAGGATCGGGTTCGTGAAGAACTCGATGATGTCCTTGTAGAAGAAGGCAGCGACGATCGCGACGACGATGATGGCCAGCACGGCCTTCGCGAGCCGGTTGCGGAGCTCACGCAGGTGCTCCGCAAGAGGCATCCGCCCCTCGGGATCCTGTTCCTTCTTGCGGGCAGACTTGAGCAACCCACGTCCTCATCTCGTGCGGCAGGCCGGCCGTCGCCGACCTTGGATCAGCGCTTGGTCGTGCTGTCGGTGGGCTCGGTGACCGGGCGCGAGCTGGTCACGTCGCCGGGCGCGGCCTGGATGGTGCGCTGCTGGGCGGAAGGGTCGCCGGGCGGGTCGGCCGGGGCGGCTTCGTCCTGCTTGCCGTCCGTCTTCATCGCCTTGGCCTCGCTCTTGAGGATGCGCGCGGACTTGCCGAGCGACCGGGCCATGTCGGGAAGCTTCTTCGCGCCGAACAGCAGAACGATGACGACGAGAATGAGAATGATCTCGGGGGCGCCGATCTTTCCGAACATAGGTCTTTACCTTCTCACCGAGGCGGCAGGGGCGGGGCTGCCGGACAGGCCGGACTTGCTGTCCGGCCACCGTGCTGGCAGCGATCGTAACGCTCAGGGGTGAACGCAGGGCAATCCCTGTGCGTACTCCCAGTCGCGGCCCGCGCCTCGCACTCCGGGCCGCTTCAGCAGCGTACCTTCCGGACAAGGGAAGTTGACAGGCCGCGGGGTCGATACGCACCACTACGGCACCTGCGGGATTCAGCGGTTCTATAGGGCATCTCGACCCGCACGCGCAACGCCCGTCGCCGCCGCCTCCAGATCCTCCGCCGCGCGATTGATCCGCCGTGTGGTCTCCGTCACTTGACGGCTCAGGCGCTGCGCCTCCAGGAAGACCCGGATCGCCAGGACGCCGAGTACGGCCAGGCCGCAGAACCCCACAGCAATCGCCAGCATCGCCCAGAACATGCGCCGAGCCTAGACGGTCGAGTGCAGACGCAGTGTCCGCACCCCGCCGCCGGTGAGGAGTTCGACGATGCGCTCGCCCGCGGGCTTGCGCACCGCGGCCCCGCACTCGGGGCAGGTGAACGAGTAGAAGGTGGTGCGGGCGGATGCGCCGATGGCCAACCGCAGGGCGCCCGCGGAGAGTTCGAAGCGGGCGCGGCAGTCGGGGCAGGCGGCCTTGAACAACACAGGGGCGATTCTCGACATTTCGGGAATCTCGGACATGATGCTGGTGTTCATCGCCCTTGCTCCTGCCTGTCGTACGACCCGTCCTGGTGTCTGTCATAGGCCGCGAGGGCCTCGCGTGCCGCCTGCCGCGCGCTGTCCGCGAGATCCGCCGGGGAGACGATGTGGCCGTCGCCGCCGAGCCGGAGCGCGAGCCTGCGCAGCGAGGTGGGGTCCGGGGTGCGCAGCGTGATCCGCAGGCCGCCGTCGGGGAGTTCCTCGGCGCTGTCGTGCGGGTAGTACTCGGCGACCCAGCGGCCGCCCGGCCCGACCTCGATGACCACTTCGGGGTCCTCGGCGGCGGGCTGCACAAGACCCTCGGACAGATCGCGGAGCTCGACCTCGGGCGGCGCGGACGGCTCGTCCATGATCCGGATCTCGGCGACCCGGTCGAGGCGGAAGGTGCGGCGCGCCTCGGAGAGGTAGCACCACGCCTCCATGTACGTGTGTCCGACGGCGAAGAGCCGGATCGGGTCGACCTCGCGCTCGGTGAGCTCGTCACGCGCGGGCGAGTAGTAGCGCAGCCAGAGGCGGCGCCGCTCGGAGATGGCGCGGTCGACGTCCGCGAAGACGCCGCCCTCGGACTCGAAGGTGACCGAGAGCCGCGCGCTGGCCCCGGCGGCCTCGCCGGCCGCGGTCTCGAGCTTCGCGGTGGCGCGAAGCAGCGCCTGCCGGTCGCTCTCGCGCAGCCCCGGCAGCGTGGACACGGCACGGGCGGCCACGAGCAGAGCGGTGGCCTCGTCGGCGGCGAGCCGCAGGGGGGCCGCCACGTCGTCCGGGTTGTGCCACCAGATGCGGTCGCCGTCGGTGTCGATGTCGAGGAGATCACCGCCGCGGAAGCTGGTCCCGCACAGCGGCAGCACGTCCAGGTCGGAGATCAGCTCGTCCTGGGTGATCCCGAAGGCACGGGCGACATCGCTGACGTGGGCGCCGGGGCGCTCGCGCAGATAGGTCACCAGGGAGAGCATCCGCCGGGTCTGGTCGATGGCGTTCGAGGCCATGGTCGTACGTCCCCTCAGCCCTTGGCCACGGCGCGCAGCCGGTCCACGACGTCGGCCCGCAGTTCGGCGGGCTCCAGGACCACCACATCGGGCCCGAACTCCACCAGCCAGGCATCGAGCCCGTGTCCGTACGGAATCTCCAACTCGTCCCACCCCTCGCCCACTTCACGCATGTGGGCGGCCTTGGCCCGCAGCGGATAGCCCGCGCCCGCGCGCAGCCGGATCAGGGCGGAGCGGTCGGCGCTCTCCCCCGCCCAGCTCGCCACGGTCTCGCGCACCGTGACCACGTCGGGGACGTCGGCGGTGAACTTTCCGGCGCGGGAGCGCACCTTGCCCGTGATGCGGGAGAGCCGGAAGACCCGCTCGGCCCCTCGGTCACGGTCCCAGCCCGCCAGATACCAGTGACCGCGCCAGCACTCGAGCGCCCACGGCTCGACGTGCCGCTGCTCGGGGCGGGCCGCGGTGGCCTTGCGGTAGTCGAAGGCGACGGGGCGGCGGTCGCGGCAGGCGAGCATCAGCGGCTCGAAGGACGCCTCGTGCACGGGGATGCGCGGTTCGAGGGCGCTGTGTGCCTCGTACGGGTCGACCTGCTCGGGAAGGCCTGCGGCGCGCAGCTTCTGCAGGGCGCCGCTGGCGGCTCCGGCGAGGCGGGCCTGCTGCCAGACCTTGGCCGCGAGACCGAGCGCGGCGGCCTCCTCGGCGTCGATGGTGATGGGCGGGAGGCGGTTGCTGTCGCGGCGGGCGAGATAGCCCACGTCGCCGTCGAGGTTCTCCACCGTCTCGATGACCAGGCCGAGTTCGCGCAGATCATCCTTGTCGCGCTCGAACATCCGGTTGAAGGAGTCGTCCGAGCCCGCTTCGAGATAGGCCTCGATGGACTCGCGCAGCTCGCGCTTGCTGAGCGGCCGCCGCGTCCCGAGCAGACACAGCGCCAGGTTCATCAGCCGCTCGGCCTTGGCAATGGCCATCGACGCCCTTTCTTGAAGGTTCCTACGACCGCGACCGTACCGCCCGGGGGTGCCGTGGCAAAAGCCGAGGGCCCATGCCAGGACAGGCATGGACCCTCGGTGGGCAGGTCTGATCAGACCGTGGCCTCAGTCGTCGCTGAGTCGTCGCTCAGACGGAGACGAGATCGCAGACGAAGATCAGCGTCTCGCCCGGGGCGATGCGACCGCCACCGGCGCCACGGTCGCCGTAGGCGAGCTTGGCGGGGATGATCAGCTCGCGCCGGCCACCGACCTTCATGCCCTGCACGCCCTGGTCCCAGCCCTGGATGACCTGGCCGGCACCCAGCTGGAACTCCAGCGGGTTGCCGCGGTTCCAGCTCGCGTCGAACTCCTCGCCGGTGCTGAAGGCGACGCCCACGTAGTGGACCTTGACGAAGTCGCCCGCCTTGGCGACCGCCCCGTCACCCTCCCAGATGTCCTTGACCTGCAGATCGGCCGGCGGCTCGCCGCCCGGGAAGTCGACCTCGGGCTTGTCAATGCTCACGAAAATGCTCCTGCTTGATACGGATGGTCATGCGCGGACAGTCTTACATCCTCGCCCGGCGTCACGCCTTCGCGAGGATGTCCACGGAGAAGACCAGCGTCGAGTCCTTCTTGATGGTGCTGCCCTGCGGCGGCTGGTCACCGTAGCCCAGCTCCGGCGGGATGACGATGAGGACGCGGCTGCCGACCTTCTTGCCGGTCAGGCCCTGCGCCCAGCCCTTGACGACCTGCGCGAGCTGGAACTGGGCGAGCTGGCCGCTCTTGTACGAGGAGTCGAACTCCTTGCCGTCGGCCCACAGCACGCCCTTGTACTGGCACAGGAGACTGTCGGTCTCCTTGACCTCGTCGCCGTCGCCCTCCAGGACGTACGTCGCGACGAGCTTCTTGGGGGCGTCCTTCTTCTTCGGAACGTCGATCGAGGGGGCCTTGCCGTCCGTGTTCGTACCGACCTTGGGCAGGTCGATGTTGGACTGCGCGACCTCCTTGCCCTTGGCCGAGCTCTTGGCGTTGAACGTGCCCACCAGGTCGACGACGAAGACCAGGGTGTCGTCGCCCTTGATGCCCGCCTGCTTGTTGCCCTCCGTGCCGTACCCCAGCTTCGGGGGGATGGCGAGCTCCACTCGGCTGTCGAGCTTCTTGCCGACCAGGGCCTGGTCCCAGCCGGGGATGACCTGGCCGACGCCGATCGGGAAGACCGTGGGGCTGCCCCGGTCGTAGGAGTTGTCGAAGACCTTCGCCGTGGCCCAGATCTGGCCGAGGTAGTTGGCCTGAAGATAGTCGCCCTTCTTGACCTCGGCCCCCTTGCCCTGGATCAGGGTCTTGACCGCGAGGTCGGAGGACGGCTTGCCGTTCCCCTTCGCGACGGTCGGCTTCTGGCCGAACTTCGTCCCCTTCGTGATCTCGGGCACGGGCCCGTCCACGATCTTCGCCGTCGGCGCGGCCGAGGTCGAGTTGGAAGGGGACGGGCTGTCGCTGGACTTGGCCTTGTCGGCCTTGTCGTCACCACACCCGGCCAGCGTGAGCAGGCCGGCCGGAACGGCAAGGAGAAGTGAGCGTCGGCGCACGGTGGGGGCCTCGTATCGGTCGATCTTGTCGGTTGGCGTGCGCGCAACTCTACGCATGGAGAAGGGCGCCGTACGAGGAACGTACGGCGCCCCGCGTTGCGTTCCCGCAACGCACCACCTGTCACTGGGGTTTACATACCGGCGATCAGTTTCTCCACCCGGTCGTCCACCGACCGGAAGGGGTCCTTGCACAACACGGTGCGCTGTGCCTGGTCGTTGAGCTTCAGGTGCACCCAGTCGACCGTGAAGTCACGGCGCTGCTCCTGGGCCCGGCGGATGAAGTCACCGCGCAGCCGCGCGCGGGTGGTCTGCGGGGGCACGGACTTGCCCTCGAAGATCTTCAAGTCGTTGCAGATACGGGCGGCCTGTCCCTTCCGCTCCAGGAGGTAGTACAGACCGCGACGACGGTGGATGTCGTGGTAGGCGAGGTCTATCTGCGCGACCCGCGGATGCGACATGGTCATGTTGTTCTTCGCCCGATACCGCTCGATGAGCTTGTACTTCATGACCCAGTCGATCTCGGTGCCGATCCGGTCGAGGTCCTCGGCCTCGATCGCGTCGAGCGTGCGGCCCCACAGTTCGAGGACCTGCTCGACCGTGCCCGTACGGATGCCGCGGCGCTCCACGAAGTCCACGGCCTTCTCGTAGTACTCGCGCTGCACCTCGAGGGCCGAGGCCTCGCGGCCGCTGGCCAGGCGCACCTTGCGGCGGCCCGTGATGTCGTGGCTGACCTCGCGGATGGCCCGGATCGGGTTCTCCAGGGTCAGGTCACGCATCACCGTGCCCGCCTCGATCATGCGGAGGACGAGGTCGGTGGCGCCGACCTTGAGGAGCATGGTCGTCTCGGACATGTTCGAGTCGCCGACGATGACGTGGAGCCTGCGGTAGCGCTCGGCGTCCGCGTGCGGTTCGTCGCGGGTGTTGATGATCGGCCGGGAGCGGGTGGTCGCGGAGGACACCCCTTCCCAGATGTGCTCGGCACGCTGGCTGACGCAGTACACGGCGCCGCGCGGAGTCTGCAGCACCTTGCCCGCGCCGCACAGCAGCTGCCGGGTGACCAGGAACGGAATGAGGATGTCCGCGAGCCGCGAGAACTCCCCGTGCCGGGCCACCAGATAGTTCTCGTGGCAGCCGTAGGAGTTTCCCGCCGAGTCGGTGTTGTTCTTGAAGAGATAGACGTCGCCCGCGATTCCCTCCTCGTGCAGGCGGCGTTCGGCGTCGACGAGCAGGCCTTCCAGGATGCGCTCGCCCGCTTTGTCGTGGGTGACCAGCTCGGTCACGTTGTCACATTCCGGTGTCGCGTATTCCGGATGTGACCCGACGTCAAGATAGAGGCGGGCGCCGTTCCGCAGAAAGACGTTGCTGCTGCGGCCCCATGACACAACACGGCGGAAGAGGTAGCGCGCCACCTCGTCAGGTGACAGACGGCGCTGCCCCCTAAACGTGCACGTGACGCCGTACTCGTTCTCCAGCCCGAAAATGCGGCGGTCCATGACTGAACATTACGCCTTATGCCCTGCACTGAAACCGGGTTCGACGGCACCGTTTCGATCATTTTCCGATGAACCCGCAACGACCGTCGAATCCACGGGCAGCGCGAGCACCCGGCCCGTGGCCAGCAGAACAAGCAGCGCGGCCACTCCCGCGAAGCCCGGCAGCGCGAAGCCCCACACCGTCCCGCCCCACTCGACGACCGGGCCCGCGGCGGCCGTTCCGAGGGACGCGCCGACGGTGAACGTGGTCACGAGCCAGGAGAACGCCTCGGTGACCGTGCCGCGCGGGGCGTGCCGGTCGACGATGATGAACGCGCACGCGAGCGCCGGCGCCAGGAAGACGCCCGCCACGGCCGTGAGCGCCGTCATGGCGACGGCACCGGGGGTCAGCGTCAACGGCCAGTAGCAGAGCGCCAACAGGGCCACCAGGACCGTAAGACGCTTCTCCGGTACGCCGCTCCACTGCCGCGCCCCGTAGACGGAACCGCCGACCAGGGCGCCGAGACCGAGCGCCGCCATCATCCAGCCGTAGACCGCGTCGCCGCCGTTCCCGTCGGCGTACGACACCCCCGCGACGGTGATGGAGCCGAGCGCCATGCCGATGAAGAGGAACGCGCCGAGCAGCGCGAGCAGCCCCTTGGAGCGCAGCGCGCCGAGCCAGTGCGCCTCGCGGGGCGCCGAGCGCCACGCGCGCGAGGGCTTCGACAGCACTACGGAGAGGGCGCCCAGGACTCCGATGGCGTTCACGACGAGCAGCGCGGCCTGCTCCGACCAGAGCGCGACGCAGCCGGTGATGAGCAACGGGCCCACCGTGAACATGACTTCCTGGGCTATGGCGTCCATGGCGTACGCCGTGTGCACCTGCTCCTCCTTGCCCAGGACGCCGGGCCACAGGGCGCGCAGGCCGCCCTCCAGGGGCGGCGTGAACAGTCCGGCCGCGCCCACCGCCACATAGGCGGCGCCGAGCGAGTCGGGGCCGGTGAACGCGAAGGCCCCCATGCCGAGCGCGGAGAGCACCGCCGCGGGAAGCTGGATCCGCGGCTGTCCGTAGAGGTCCACCAGGCGGCCGAGCAGCGGCTGCCCCACCGCGTTGGCGACGCCGTACACCGCGGCGAGACCGCCGGCCAGGCTGTACGTCCCGCCCTCGGCGCGGATGAACAGCACGATGGCGATCGCGGCCGTCGCGTTCGGCAGCCGGCCCACCAGCGTGCCGGCGAGCAGCCGCCCGGCGTATCTCGTCCGGAGGATCTCCGCGTATCCGGCAGCCATGCTTCCCGCCCCTCGCCCGGCACCGACGCGCCGAGGTTTTACGTATAACGTCGAGCGTCATACGTACCATGAGCGCTCATCGCGGGTCCACCTCATTGACGTCCCGCGGCACCGACCGGGGAGGTACCAGGAGTGGCCGGGCCACAGCAGGAGACCGCGGGGCCGCGCCCCACGAGCCGCGACGTCGCCCGCGCCGCCGGGGTGTCCCAGGCCACCGTCTCCCTCGTCTTCGGCGAGAAATGGCGCGGCCGGGTCGCCGAGCGCACCGCCGAGCGGGTCCGCGCCACCGCCCGCGAGCTCGGCTACCGGCCCAATCTCGCGGCCCGCAACCTCCGCCTGGGCCGGACCAGGACGGCACTCCTGGTCGTCCCCGCCCTCACCAACGAATTCTTCGCCCGCGTCTACACCGGAGCCGCCCGCGTCGCCGCCGAACACGGCTTCGGAGTCGTCCTCTACCCCTCCCCCGACG
>NZ_SRIC01000017.1 GCF_004684775.1 Streptomyces sp. MZ04 | reverse complement strand
GGGGGTCGGGTGGGCGGTACGCCAGTCGTCATGGCTCCAGTGTGCCTGGGCCCGGTTCAGTCCGGCATAAGGGGATGATCAATAAGGGCCGCTCAGGGGCCCGCGGCCCCTTGTGGGGGCCGGTGCGGGCCTCAGCTGGGCTTGCGTCCCGTGAAGCGGCCCACGCGCTCGCCCACGCCCCACGCCGTGACGCGCCAGAGCGCCTCGGCGACGATGTCCTGGCTCATCTTGCTGTCGCCGTGTTCGCGCTCGATGAACGTGATCGGCACCTCGACGACGTGGTACCCGGCCTTGATGGCCCGGCGGGCCAGGTCGACCTGGAAGCAGTAGCCCTGCGAGGCGACCTCGTCGAGGCCGATGCCTTCGAGGGTCTCGCGGCGGAACGCGCGGTAGCCGCCGGTGATGTCGCGCAGC
This sequence comes from Streptomyces sp. MZ04, assembly GCF_004684775.1. Taxonomy (GTDB): domain Bacteria; phylum Actinomycetota; class Actinomycetes; order Streptomycetales; family Streptomycetaceae; genus Streptomyces. The sequence continues at coordinate 58,635 of NZ_SRIC01000017.1, read as the reverse complement.
GGCACGTCGAGCATCAGCCGGGAGTACGTGCTGCCGCCGCGGGAGATGAACTCGCGGTACTTGGGCCAGTTCACGATGCGTCCGCCGGGCACCCAGCGCGAGCCGAGGACCAGGTCGGCGCCCTTGAGGGCGGTGAGCAGCCGGGGCAGTTCCTCGGGCTGGTGCGAGCCGTCGGCGTCCATCTCGACGATCACGCCGTAGTCGTGGTCCAGGCCCCACCGGAAGCCCGCGAGGTAGGCGGCGCCGAGGCCTTCCTTGCCCTTGCGGTGCAGTACGTGGACCTGGTCGTCCTCGGCCGCGAGCTCATCGGCGATCTTGCCGGTGCCGTCGGGGCTGTTGTCGTCGGCGACGAGGATGTGCGCATCGGGCACGGCGGCCCGGACACGACCGACGATGGACTGGATGTTCTCCGCCTCGTTGTAGGTCGGAATGATCACCAAGGCCATGCCGAGCGGGCCGAACTGCCTCCCCTGGTCACCGGTTTCGGAGACCCCACCGCCGTCGTTCACTACTGCCCCTTCGTTCGTACGCAGAGGACCACCATAGTGGCCGCGTCCGGCGTGGCCACGGCGGCACGGGCAGATGAACGGAGTACTGCGGATCGGGGCCCGGCACCCTTCGGGCCGACCTGGGGCCCGCTGGCTGCGGGTCGACCGAGAGCCGTTGTCTACTGAGCGTCCGGGCCCCACCCGGGTCACACCCGCCGACTCGGTGGAACGTTCCCTCGCATCCGCGGCGCGGGCGCTGGACCTGGCTCCCAGTGGTGGTGCGCCGGTGCGGCACACCGCCCATGGCCCAGCGGCGTTCGACGGCTGCGTGGAGGTTCCCCGGTCGGACGTCCTGTGGTGGACCCGGCCGAACCTACCGGCCGACGGCGGCGTTCTGTCAATAGCCGTTTGACCTGGACCGCTGGGAGAGACAGCCAGGTCAGTGCGGCGGATGCGCAGGTCGCGGGAGGCGGCGAAGGGCCGCGATCGGCCGTACACACCGCCGGGACATCACTCGTCCGGCCGCACGAAGACCGTCTGCCCGAACACGACCGTGCGCAGGCAGACGGGCAGTTCGGCCCCCGGCGTCAGGTCGGGCAGTCCCGGCGTTCCGGAGCGCGGGTCGGTCGACCAGCGGGCGACCCGGTCGTCGGGTGCCTGGACGACCAGGTCGTCGGTGCGCCACACGGCGTAGTCCGCGGGCGCGCCCGGCACCAGGACGCCCGCGTCGTCGCGGCCGATGGCCCGCCAGCCGCCCCGGGTGTGGGCGGTGAACGCGGCGCGCACCGAGACGCGGTGTTCGGGGGTCCGGTGGAAGGCGGCGGCGCGGACGGTGCCCCAGGGGTCGAGCGGGGTGACGGGGCTGTCGGAGCCGAAGGCGAGCGGGACGCCGGTGCGCAGCAGGGCGGCGTACGGGTTGAGGGTGCGGGCCCGTTCGGCGCCGAGGCGCTGGGCGTACATGCCGTCGTCGCCGCCCCACAGGGCGTCGAAGGCGGGCTGTACGGACGCGGTGAGGCCCAGCTCGGCGAAGGCGGCGATCGTCTCGGGGGTGAGCATCTCGGCGTGTTCGACGCGGTGCCTGGCGGCGCGGACGCGGGGCAGGCCGACCTTCTCGGAGGCGGCGCGGATGCCGTCGACGACGGCGGTCATGGCGGCGTCGCCGATGGCGTGGAAGCCGGCCTGGACCCCGGCCTCGGTGCAGGCGATGACGTGCGCGGCGACGGCGGCGGCGTCCAGGTAGGCGGTGCCGGTGTGGGCGGCGTCGGCGTACGGCTCGTGCAGGCAGGCGGTGTGCGAGCCGAGGGCGCCGTCGACGAAGAGGTCGCCGGCGGCGCCGACCGCGCCCAGTTCCTTTGCACGGGCGATGCCTTCCGCGCCCTGCTCGGCCCAGTAGCCGACGACGCGCGGCCCGGCCTCGCCGGCGGCCAGGCGCAGCAGTCCGGTCAGGTCGTCCTCGCTGGAGATGTCGGGTCCCGCGCACTCGTGCAGGGAGCCGATGCCGAGCGAGGCGGCGCGCCGCAGGGCCGCGCGCTGGGCCTCGGTGCGCTGCTGCGGGGTGAGGGCGCCGAGGGCGGTGGCGCGCACCGCGTGGTGGGCGTCGGCGGTCAGCGGGGCGTCCGTCTGGAAGCCGGTGCGCCCGGTGACGCCGGGGACGAGGTCGAGCAGCGCTGTGGTGACGACCGCCGAGTGGACGTCGATGCGGGAGAGGTAGAGGGGGCGGCCGCCGGTCGCCTCGTCGAGCTCCGCGCGGGTGGGCGGTCGGCCGTCGGGCCAGCGGGCGGCGTCCCAGCCGTGGCCGAGCAGGACGCGGTCGTGCGGGCGTGCGGCGGTGTGTTCGCGGACGAGGGCGAGCGCCTCGTCGAGGGTGCGCGCACCCGTCAGATCGAGTCCCGTCAGGGCGAGTCCGGTGGACGTGGTGTGCACATGCGCATCGGTGAACGCCGGGGTGACGAGGGCTCCGTCGAGGTCGACGACCTCGTCCACGCCGTCGGCGAACGCGTCGGCGGCGCCCTCGGATCCCACCCAGGCGACATGCCCGCGTTCGACGACCATCGCCGTGGCGAACGGGTCGGCGGGGCTGTGGACTTCTCCGCCGCGCAGCAGCACGGTGCGGTGGCCCTGAGGGGGGTTCTGGGGGGCGGTGCTCTCCATCATGGGACCAGTCTGGCCCCTCCCCCGGCGCGCCCCCGCGCAGGGGGCCGTCTCAGACCTGCGGGGGCCGTGCCTCGTACGGCGTGGAGAGCACGACGGTCGTCCGCGTCGAGACCCCGGCCAGGGCTCGCAGCCGGCTCAACAGGTGCTCCAGCTCCAGTGGTGTCGCCACGCGCACCTTGAGGATGTAGTTCTCGTCGCCCGCCACGCTGTGGCACGCCTCGATCTCCGGGACGCCCGCGAGGCGTTCGGCGATGTCGTCGGGTGCGCTGGGGTCGAAGGGCTTCACCGAGATGAAGGCCGTGAGCGGCAGCCCGACGGCTTCGGGGTCCACGACCGCGGCGTAGCCACGGATCACGCCGCGCTGCTCCAGGCGTCGTACCCGCTGGTGCACGGCCGATGTGGACAGGCCCGTGGCCTTGCCCAAGTCGGTGTAGCTCATCCGCCCGTCCTTGACGAGCAGCTGCACGATCTGTCGGTCCAGCTCCTCCATGCGCCGAACCTACAGGGCTCTTGATCCCTCCGGATACCTGAGAGCCGACGCGGGGCATCTTCTTCCGGCATGTGACGAACGCCACATGCCTGTGACCGTGTCCGAAGGGATGCCACGATTACCTCTACGACGGGACGGGAAGTGCTTGCTGTGGTCGAGGCCGCAGCGCCTTGTCGGCCCACCCAAGGGGGAGATTCCCATGCAGAACTTGAAGCGCCCCGGTCGCACTGCCCGCAGCAAGCAGCAGCGCTCCGATGAATCCGCGTCGTCCGCCCTCGCATCGGAGGGCGTCGAACCCGGTTCCGAACCGGGCGAGCACGACGCCGACTTCGACGCGTACGACACCTTCGAGATGTACCGCGTGACGTGCCCGGACTGCGCGCAGCCGATCGCACTCCTGGCCGACGAGGACGTACTGCCCGAGCACGCGCTGTGCCCCACTCCGTGGAACCCGTTCGGGCTCACGGTCTGCGCGGGCACGGGCCGCGCGGCGGCCGACGCGGCGCCCGCCGACGAGTCGATGGAGGCTCAGGAGCAGGACACCGCCCTGCTGTTGACGCTCCCTCAGGGACTCGACTGGCGGACCCAGCCCTTCTCGCACGTCGGCGGCCAGGGCTCGCGCCCGCTGCGCGTGCCTCAGCAGGTCCGGCGCACGGCCGCCTGAGCGTTCACCAGTAGCTGCCCTGCACCATGGCCGCCAGGCTGGCGTGGTGCAGGATCAGCGTGTCCGGGTCCGCGGGGACCGCGGCCTCGCCGAAGTGCACCTGGCGGTAGGCGACGCGGAGCATGACGACGGCGTGCCGCAGTGCCGCGTACAGCGTGTGGAAGTCCATGGACCGCGGCGTGTGGCCGGTGAGTTGGGCGTAGCGCTCCTCGATGCGGTCCCGGCGCAGGAAGTCGGGCAGGCCGTCCTGGCCGAAGCTCACCGTCAGGTCCTGGAAGAAGCGGTGCAGATAGACCAGCCAGCCGAGGTCGACCTCGCGGGGTGCGAGCGCCGCCATCTCCCAGTCGAGGACGGCCGCGGGTTCGAAGCCGTCGTAGATGACGTTGCCGATGCGCGCGTCACCCCAGTTGAGGACGGCGTCACCCTCCTCGTCGGGCCACGTTTCCTCGAGCCGGTCGAAGGCGCTCTCGATGAGGGGTGAGCGCGGCAGGCCGTCGACCACCCATGCGTAGTAGGCGCGTTGGGCGGCGACGTGCCGGCGCAGCGGGCTGCCCTCGCCGGGCAGTGCCAGGAACTGGGCTTCCCCGACCGGCACTTGGTCGTGCAGGCGGGCGACCAGGCCGATCGACGCCTCCTCCAGGCGAGCACGTTCGGTGTCGCTCGCCGTGTGCAGCCAATTCCCCTCGTACGTATAGGGCATGACGTCCGGCGGCACCCGGCCCTCGACCCGCTCCATGACGAAGAAGGGCGCGCCCAGCGGCCCGGGGTCCTCCTCGAGCCACAGCACGCGCGGCACCGGCAGGTCGGTGCGCTCGGCGACCAGGCGCATCGTGCGGTGCTGGCGCGGCAGGTCGTAGACCGGGAAGATCGTGTACGCGGCCGGGTCCGCCGCGACGCGCAACGCGCAGGCCCGCAGCGGCGGTTCGGGGTGTTCGATGTCGAAGAGCAGGGTCTCGCTCGACATGCCGTTGGACTCGGGGACCCGCACGCCGGTGGCCTTGGCGCCGGGCAGCCGGGTGGCGAGCCAGGCGGTGAGCCGGCGGGCCAGCTCCTCGGGGTCACGGGTGGTGGTGCGGGGGCGTGGTGCTGTGGCCATCGCGGGGCTCCTCTCAGGGGCTCCTCTCAGGGGCGGCTCTCAGGGGCGGCTCTCAGGGGGCGACCGAGTCGAAGCCGGTGAAGCCGCTCGGGTCGTGGCGGCCGAAGCTGCCGTGCTCGAAAATGCCGTACCCCGTCTGCCCGTTGAGGGTGAATCGGGCGGCGTGGTCGATGACTCCGTACGCGGCCATGGGGTGCGCCGCGGGGTCCGACAGGTCGTAGGCGCGGCGGTCGCTCCAGCCGCGCCCCTGCCAGGTGCCGTGCTGCCAGTCGTCCGCGGGCGGATAGCCGGCGCCCACCGCGAGCGGCAGCGAGGCGAGGACCTCGACGCCGAGCTCCAGGGGCTTGCGGTCGTCGGGGTCGACGAGGTGGATGACGGCGCGCTCGGGGTGGCGGGTGCCGGAGCGGTAGGTGATGTCGGCCTGGGGCCAGCCGAGTTGGCGGTCGCGGTGGCCTTCGCGGACGAGTGTCGCCTCGTTGAGGGTGCGGTGTCCGTCCGCGTCCTCCTGGGTGATGACCATGAGGAAGCGGTCGTCGAAGCGCACCGGGCTCCAGATCCAGTGGAAGCCCTCGGTGCCGAACTCCTCCTCCAGGCGCCCGCGTTCCTCACCGGGGATCGGCCGCACGCCCCAGCTCCGGTCGCGGGTCGCGGTCCACTCCCCCGCCGTCACCGCGATCTCCTCGCCCCCGACGCGGATCTGCCCGGAGCAGCCGCCCGCCTGCACGAATCGGCGCCCTTCGAGGGAGAGCCGGTCGCCGCGCCGCTGGATGTGGTGGGGCTCCCACAGGGCGGGGAAGTCCGCGGACCAAGTGATGTCGTACGAGAGGGAGTCGGGGTCTCCGGGATCGGCGGCGCACCTCAGGCGCAGGCGCCGCAGCGGCTCGTCGACGGTGATGGACAGGGGCCCGACGGAGAGGTTCATCCGGTCGTCGCCGAGCGCGTCCGACGCGCGTACGGCGTGCAGCGTATCCCCGGTGCGCAGGGTGGCGTACGCGTCGATCACCCCGAGGTTCGGGTAGACGCCGAGCCCGAGGATGAGGAGCGCGCGGCCCTCATGGTCGAAGAGGTGGAAGATGCAGCGGTCGTAGGCGTTGCGGTCGCCCGTCGCGACGTGCTTCATCGAGAGCGGGACCTGGTGGATCGGGTACTCGTCGAGCGGAACGGGACGGTCCTCTGCCACGTCAAACCTCCCTGGGCGCACGGCAGTTGCGAGCACACGGGGCAGGTCGACCGCCTCCGGCGCGGAGTTGACGGTACGTCAGACAAGGCGACGGAGCCAGACACGTGTCAGCCCGCGTTCACCGAGCCGCGCCGCCCGCGTTCCTCCAGGGCGCCCGCACACCACCGCATGGGCATGTCGCGAACTGACGCTCGATTCCGGCCGCCGGTGACCTGTCCGGCACGATGCGCGTTGGCCCGGTATGACCACCCCCACGCCGATGCCCACCGTGCTTCCCCCGACCGGCCGCCGCAGGCGCACTCTCCTGACGGCACCCGCACCCGCCGCAGAATCGGTTCCCCAGTACTCTCAGGCGCCACAGCACGCTCAACCGCCACAGCGGGCTCAGCCGCCCCAGCCGCAGCCGCAGGACCCGCCCATCTACCGCGCCCTCATCCGGAACTGGGCCGAGCGCGGCAAGACGCTGCCGGGGCGCCACGACCCGGAGTGGGTCCGGCTCGCGGCGCCGCCGGTCAGACTCGGTCAGTTCAGCGCGAGTCGGGACCCGCGAGGTGACGGGCGATGACCATGCGCTGGATCTGATTGGTGCCCTCGACGATCTGCAGCACCTTGGCCTCGCGCATGAAGCGCTCCACGGGGAAGTCCGCGGTGTAGCCATAGCCGCCGAGCACCTGCACTGCGTCCGTCGTGACCTTCATCGCGGCGTCCGTGCACATCAGCTTGGCCATGGCCGCCTGCTTGGAGAACGGCCTGCCCGCGTCGCGCAGCCTGGCCGCGGCGAGATAGAGCGCCCGGCCCGCCTCGATCTGCGTCGCCATGTCCGCGAGCATGAACCGAAGGCCCTGGAAGTCCGCGATCGGCCGGCCGAACTGCCGCCGCTCCGTGGCGTACGACAGCGCCGCGTCGAGCGCCGTCTGGGCCACACCGATGGCACAGGCCGCGATGCCGAGCCGCCCCGAGTCGAGCGCGGAGAGCGCGATGGCGAAGCCCTGGCCCTCGTCCCCGATGCGGCGGGCGTCGGAGATCCGTACGCCGTCGAAGTTGATCTGTGCGGTGGGCGAGCCCTTCATGCCCATCTTCTTCTCCGGCGCCGCGGCGTGCAGACCCTCGACGTCGCCCGGCACCAGGAACGCGGAGATGCCGCGGGCGCCCTCGCCGCCGGTACGGGCCAGGACGGTGTAGAAGTCGGCGACCCCGCCGTGCGTGATCCAGGCCTTCGTGCCCGTGATCACCCAGTCGTCGCCCTCCCGCACGGCCTTCGTGCGCAACGAGGCGGCATCGGAGCCGGACGCCGGCTCGGAGAGGCAGTACGCCCCGAGCAGTCCGCCGCCGAGCATCGCGGGCAGGTGCTCGCTCTGCTGCTCCTTGGTGCCGTACCCGGCGAGCGCGTGGCAGGACAGGGAGTGGACGCTGACGCCGAGGCCGACGGTGAGCCGGGCCGCGGCGAGCTCCTCGAGGACCTGGAGGTAGACCTCGTACGGCTGGTCGCCGCCGCCGAACTCCGAGTCGTACGGAAGTCCGAGCAGTCCGGACTCGGAAAGCAGGGCGAAGACCTCGCGCGGGAAGCGCCCGGCGTCCTCTTCATCGGCCGCCTTCGGGGCGATCTCGCGCTGGGCGATGTCCCTGACCAGTGAGAGCAGATCCCTGGCCTCATCCGTGGGCAGCTGACGGTCCACCGGCTGCGGGGCGTGGTCGGGCATGACGCTCTCCTCCCTGTCGGGCGCTGCGGCGGGCGGCCTGGGTGAGGCGACGCCGCCGGAAAATGATGCCGGGCCGGGGTCCCCTTCCGGGTCACGGAAGCTGCTGACCAGCGGCTGTGGCGCGTTGAGTATGCCCGATCGGCGGCAGCCCGTCACTGGTTAACGACCGCTCACTTAAAAGATAGCCGAAGATCACAGACGATCACGGGATTGGTACGAACCATTGACCGAACTGGTCTAGTCCTCCTACTGTTCCCCCGAGCGTTTTAACGCGTTCATGCCAAACGTGTTCATGCCACGTCACACCCGCAGGTCCACAGCACCACTTCCCCCCTCCCTGTTTCCCCCCACGAGGAGACACGATGCTCAGACCGCACACCCCCCGCGCCCGGTTCAAGGCGCTCCTCGCCGCCACGTGTTGCGCCGTACTCGGCGCGGGTCTGCTGGCCGGCGCGGGCACGGCCGCCGCCGGGCAGGACAAAGGCGCCACAGAGAAGGCCGCCGCCGGTTCCAAGGTCGTCGGATACTTCACCGAATGGGGTGTCTACGACCGGAACTACCACGTCAAGAACATCAAGACGTCTGGTTCGGCCGCCAAGCTCACGCACATCAACTACGCGTTCGGCAACGTCCAGGGCGGCAAGTGCGCCATGGGCGACGCCTACGCGGCGACCGACAAGGCGTACACCGCCGACCAGTCGGTGGACGGCGTCGCCGACACCTGGGACCAGGAGCTGCGCGGCAACTTCAACCAGCTGCGCAAGCTGAAGAAGGAGAACCCGAACCTCAAGGTCCTCTGGTCCTTCGGCGGCTGGACCTGGTCGGGCGGCTTCACCGAGGCCGCGAAGAACCCCGCGGCCTTCGCCCAGTCCTGCTACGACCTGGTCGAGAACTCCAAGTGGGCCGATGTGTTCGACGGCATCGACATCGACTGGGAGTACCCGAACGCCTGCGGTCTGACCTGTGACACCAGCGGGCGCGAGGCGTACAAGAACCTGATGTCCGCGGTCCGTTCGAAGTTCGGCAGCGGCAACCTCGTGACCGCGGCGATCCCGGCGGACGCCTCCGACGGCGGCAAGATCGACGCCGCCGACTACGCGGGCGCGGCCCAGTACGTCGACTGGTACAACCCGATGACGTACGACTTCTTCGGCGCCTGGGACGCGCAGGGCCCGACCGCCCCGCACTCGCCGCTCACCTCGTACAGCGGCATCCCCAAGGAGTCCTGGAACTCCGACGCCACGATCAAGAAGCTGAAGGCACTCGGCGTTCCGTCCGAGAAGCTCCTGCTCGGCATCGGTTTCTACGGCCGCGGCTGGACGGGCGTCACGCAGAAGGAGCCCGGCGGCACCGCGACCGGACCGGCCGCGGGCAAGTACGAGCAGGGCATCGACGACTACAAGGAACTGAAGACCAAGTGCCCGGCCAACGGCACGGTCGGCGGGACCGCGTACGCGCACTGCGGCACCAACTGGTGGAGCTACGACACCCCGGCGACCATCGCGGGGAAGATGGACTACAAGAACCAGCAGGGCCTCGGCGGCACGTTCTTCTGGGAGCTCAGCGGAGACACGTCCGACGGTGAGTTGATCAAGTCCATCAACTGACCGTTGGCACGGGGGATTCGGGGCGGGAGCCGGTCGGCGGCTCCCGCCCCGTCCTCATGGCCTCAGCGGCGCCGCGTCCTCATGGCCTGGCCGGCGCCGGCAACGACGGCTCGAAGTCCTCGATGACGCGCAGTGTGTCCCCGAGGGTCCGTACAAGCAGGTCGCAGACCGTCTCGCGGGCCAGCTCCCGGTGGCCGATCCAGTCGAGCGTGACGCCCTCGACGCTGCACAGCCAGCCGAGCAGCGCGGTGCGCGCGAGGCGCGGGATGTCCCCACGGCCGTACGCCCCTTCGGCGATCGTGCCGATCAGCGCCTCGCGCACACCGTCCCGTATGGCGTGCACCTCGGCGTCGAAGCCGACGCCGCCGCTGATGATGGTGCGGTAGGCGGCCTGGTGGTGCTCGGCGTACCGCAGATAGCCGTCGACGGTGCGCTGCACCCGTTCGACGGGCGGCAGGTCGTCGTGGCGTCCGGCGCGCTCGACCAGGTCGGCGACCGAGTCCTCGATGATCGCGAGGTAGTACCCGCGCTTGGACTTGAAGTAGTAGTAGATCAGCCCTTTGGCGACGCCCGCCTGCTTCGCGATGTCGTCCATCGACAGCGCGTCGTAGGACGTGTCGGCGAACAACTTCCGGCCGATGGTGATGAGTTCGGCGCGGCGCGCCACGGAGCGGTCGGTGCCACGCTGTTGACTATTATTCAATTTCGGCCCTAGTCTCCAACTGCCTCGGGATGTCCGCAGTATGGCAGAACCCTGCCGGCTGCCGGTTCGGCTCCCGACGGCGCTTCACGCACTCCCCTTACGCACGCCTGTGCACGCGGAACGACGTACGGGAGGAAGACAGTGGGCGCAGCACGCAGCGCGGTACGCGAAGGCAGAACCTCCTGGAAGAAGACGGCCGTCGTGGCCCTGCCGGCCGTCCTGGCCGTCGGCGCCATGGCCTCCGTGATGGCCGAGGGCGCGCTCGCCGCGTCCTTCGCCGTCTCGGGCACCAGCTTCCAGGTGTCGTCCGGGAAACTCACCAGCCAGGGCCTTTCCTCCTACGTACAGACCGACCGGGACATCGACGGCAAGGGGCACCCGGTGGCGCTCCTCGGGATCGGTGACGCGACCCTGTCCGACATCTGCCAGGCCGCCGAGGTCAAGACCCCGGTGGGCACCGTGGTGTTCAAGCTGACCGCGGGCGGTGACGCGGGCCAGGTCACGGCGAGCAATCTGGTGATCGACGGCGAGGATCTGGAGGGCGACGCCCGTTTCGGCACGGCCGAGATCGGGCGGGACGCCTCCACGCTCGACGAAGTGCCCGGGATCAAGGGCGAGAAGGGGAAGTTCGGCCTGCAGGCCGGCGACATCACCGTGTCCGGCGTGAAGTCGCACGCCTGGTCGGCGACCGGCGGGAACTTCCGGCTCAAGGGCATGAAGCTCGACGTCAGCCTCGGCGGCGAGAAGTGCTTCTGACCGGCGGCCGAAGAGCCGGGGTCAAGGCGTTCGGGCGGGACGGCGGCGGCTGGCTCGACGAGCGCCTTCCGCTGCGGGAGCCGCGCCGGGTGCTGCGCAGATGGCGGCGGACCCGCCCCTTCTGGGGCGGTCTGCTGCTGGTCCTGGGCGGCGCGGAGCTGCTGCTGGTGCCGCTGTCGCCGCTGACCGTCCTGGTCAGCCTGGGGCTCGGCGGGCTCGCCGCGATCGGCATCGGGCTCGCGCTCATCGCGGCCGGGATCTTCCTGTGGCTGCTTCCGCACGCCCACCACTATGTGAGCGTCAACGCCCTGATCCTGTCGGTGCTTTCGTTCGCGGCCACCAATCTCGGCGGGTTCCTGGTGGGCATGGCGCTCGGCATCGCGGGCAGCGCCATGGGCTTCGGCTGGACGCCGGTCCCGGAAGGGGACGAGGAGTCGCCCGAGGTGCCGAAGGTGCGGGACGGGCAGGGCACACGGACGCTCGCCGCGCTCCTTCCCGTGCTGATCCTCGCCGGGATCATGAACGGGAGCCCGGCCAGGGCCGCCCCCGGGGACGGCGCGGGCGACGCGATCGTGGCACCGAGCACCCCGCCGACCGTCACCACGACCCTCTTCGCACCCCAGGGCTTCACCCTGGCCGGCGTACGCGAGATCCCCACGGCCGAGGGCCCGTTGAAGGTCATGGTGCTGCGGATGAAGGCCGCGTCGCTCACCGACTACCGGCTGAAGACCCGCGACGGGAGCCGTGAACTCGCCCTGGGGGCCGACACTTTGGACCTCAGCGGCTCGGTCACGCTCTATCTGACCAAGTTCAAGGGCTGCCTGGAGGGGCTGCTCTGTCTGACCTTCACGCCCGACAAGCTGCCGGTGCCGCCCGTCGTACCGCCGTTCGTCTTCATGACGGACGTGAGCGCCGAACAGGCCCTGGTCACATCGGACTTGATCGTCACGGACGGGCTCACCCTGGGGGCGAGCCGATGACGGGCGAGCTGATGACGGGCGAGCCGATGCCGGGCGAGCCGATGCCGGAGGAGGCCCGCGCATGATCCAGATCCAGGCCGCCCTGTTCTGGGCGTACGCGATCGGCGCGACGTTCGCGATGTCCGCGGGGCGGCAGTTGCAGGTCTGGGAGCGGATCAACGCGGGCGAGGGCCCGCGGACCCGCAGCCGCGCCGCCAATCCGTATCTGGCGCTCACGGTGCTCTTCGCGGCGGTGCTGCTGGTCCCGACGGGGCTCTTCCTGCTGTGGCAGAACCCCGCGTGGGCGACCATGCACGTCGCGGACGGGCACGAGGGGGTGTGGGCCGGGTTCGTGCTCTTCTACGCGGGCGGGCTCCCGGTGGCCGCCGCCCTCGGGTTCCTGGTGGCGCAGGCGCTCGTCCTGGTGGGGGCCGGCTACTGGGCGTATCTCCAGTGCGTCGGCGGCTACTTCCTGCTCTTCGGGACGCTGGTCCACGGCTGGGACGGCCGGGGTTACGAGCGGTTCCTCTCGCCCGGCGCGCGGGACTTCGCGCGGTGGCGGCAGGACAGCGTGGTCAACCACGTCCTGGACTTCCTGACGTCCGGCACGTTCCTGGCCCTGCTGGTCTTCGGCGCGGCGGTGATCGGCACCATGCTGCTCACCGAGATCGGCTGGCTGATGGAGGGTTGGTCGCTGCCGGGCGCGGACGAGGACCGCAAGGTGCACAGGGTCCTGGCGATCGCCATCGCGGCGGCCGGGGTCTACGGTCTGCCGTTCCTGGGCGCGCTGGTCGCGAGTGTCCTGGTGCGCCTCGTCGGCGGGTGGATCGGGCTTCCGGTCTTCGCGGTGCTCTCGGGCGTGACCCTGCTGGCGCGGCGCTCGCCCGTGCGGTGGCTGTACGGCCTGGTGGGCGTCCCGCACCGGCACTGGCGTGCGGATCTGGACCGCACCGCGGAGAGCTACGAGACCGAGGTCACATCAGCCCGGTCTGCGTGACCAGCATCGCGAGGACGACGACGAGGGTCCAGCCCAGCACGTGCTCGAGGATCTTCGGGCCGTCTTCCTTGGGGCCGCCGGTACGGGTGACCGCGCGGGTCACGGTGGCGGTGGCTGTGCTCGCAGTCATGGCAACTCTCGCTACATCGGTCGGCAGTGGCATCCCCCCACTGACCCGTCCACCATCCCACCGGATTCCGCCGTCGCGGGCGAGAGCTTGGTCACGCGCCGCTCGGTCACTTCGCCGCTCGTCACGCGCCGCTCGGTCACTTCGCCGCTCGTCACGCGCCGCTCGGTCACTTCGCCGCTCGTCACGCGCCGCTCGGTCACGCGCCGCCGGGCCCGCGCGGGACGCGGTCGGCCACGTCGAGGCGCCGGTACAACCGGGGCCGTCGGCCGCGCGTCTCACTACGAACGGCGGGGCATCTTCCCGCCGACTCGTCCGCGCAACCATCCGACCGAAAGGTTTCCGATGAGCACGTACCGGACGCCCCGCCGCAGAACACGGCTGGCCCTCGCGGCCGCCGTCACCGTGACGGCCGCCCTCACAGGAACGGTCTCGCAGGCCGCGCCGTCCGCTCCGGCCGCCCCGTCACCCGGAGCGCCGGGCCTGGGCGACCCGATGTTCCCGCTCGACGGCAACGGCGGATACCGGGTCGACCGCTACACCCTCGACTTCGACTGGCAGGCCCCGAAGACGCCGTTCGAGGCGACAGCGACGATCAGGGCCACCGCCACACAGTCGCTGTCCCGCTTCAACCTGGACTTCGGCGGCAACACCCTGCACGGCGTGCAGGTGAACGGCTCGGCGGCGGGCACATCCCGCGACGGCGACGAGCTGACCGTCACGCCCAAGTCCCCGATACCCAAGGGCAGTACGTTCACCGCGAAGGTCACGTACACCGCCGACCCGACCCAGACGCGGCACCGCGACGACGCCATCGAGGACTACGGCTGGATACCCACGGCCGACGGCACCGTGGTCTATCCGCAGCCGAACGGGGCCCGGCTGATCTTCCCGGCGAACGACCACCCCAGCCGGCGGGCGCCGATCACCTTCCGCATCACCACGCCGAAGGACCTGACCGCGGTCGCCAACGGCAGGCTGGTCGACCGTACCGAGCGCCCCGGTGACCGGGTGCGCTGGACGTACGACTCCGAGCAGCCGCTGTCCACGCAGCTCGTACAGATGGCGGTCGGCAAGTTCAAGCTGATCGACTCCAAGGGTCCGGGCGGCCTTCCGCTGCGGGACGTCGTCCCCGATGCCCTGGTCGAGCCGACGGCGGAGTACCGCAAGCTCACCCCCGACCATCTGACGTGGCTTCAGGAGAAGCTGGGCCCCTACCCGTTCAACCGGTACGGCCTCCTCGTCGGCGACACGGATCTGGGCGTCGCCCTGGAGACCCAGACGCTCTCCCTCATCCCGAAGGCAGACCTCCTCGGCACGAAGGTGGACGCCGAGCGGAACCTGGTGCACGAGCTCACCCACCAGTGGTTCGGCGACAGCGTCGCCCTGGCGAGCTGGTCCGACCTGTGGGTGAGCGAGGGCCACGCCCGCTTCTACGAGCGGATGTACTCCGAGGAGCACGGCGGCGACAGCTTCGAGGCCGCGATGAAGACGGCGTACCAGGCCCACGACCAGTGGCGCCGCGACTACGGCGCCCCCGCCGAGCCGACCGAGCCGAACCTCTTCAAGCGCATGCGGTACGACGGCTCGGCCCTGGTCCTGTACGCCCTGCGCGAGCAGGTCGGCGACGCGACGTTCCAGAAGATCGAACGGGCGTGGATCAGCACCTACCGGGGCAAGACGGCGAGCACGCAGCAGTACATCGACCTGGCGTCGAAGGTCGCGGGCGAAGACCTCGACGGCTTCCTGCGGCCGTGGCTCTACGGCTCGAAGACACCGCCGATGCCGGGGCATCCGGACTGGGTGGTGGATCCGGCGAAGTGACGTCCGGGTGAGGTCCGAGTGACGTACCGCGCGGGGCCGGACGAAGCGGATGATCTCGTTCGGCTGGGCTACTCGGGCAGCGCGGCGGCGGGTGCCGCCCTGGCGGGTGCCGGGTCGGCGCGCGCCGCCGACGGCGAGCCGGCCGAGGCGGCCGAGGCGGCCCAGGCAGACGCGGCCCGGTCGTCGGACGCCAACATCGCGACCGGCACCAAGTTCGCGGGCGATGTCAGCATCGGTGACATCGACGCGATGATGCAGATGTCGTTCAGCATCAACATCGAGAACGCTCCCGCCGCGAAGCAGATCACCCCGATGGAGATCGTGGACGCGTTCAACGAGATCGCCACGTCCCGCGGCCGGCCTCCGATGACGTTCTACTACGCCACTTCGGCACCGCTGAACTGATCCCGCGCACGAGGGGCCCCACCCGGCTTCGGGCGGGGCCCCTCGTCACGCCGTCAGCGGATGCCCACGGCCGCCAGCGCGGACTTCTGGGCGGCGGAGAGCTTCGTCGGGAAGTACAGGTAGCAGACGCCGCCCGTGCCGGAGACGACCTTGCCGGTGGCGTTGTAGCGCTTGGTCCTGAGCCAGATGTTCTCCCACTCGCGCCGCTTGTAGACGCGGCGCACCGCCGGATTCGTCGGCGACGCCGGGTCGTTGGCGATCACGTCGCCGTCCGCCGTGAAGCCGATCACCGTCATGAGGTGACCCGCCGTGCCGTAGCCGGCGCCGGTCAGCTCCTCCTTGAGGAACGACTGGGACGTTATGGCCGGGATGCCGGCGGCGATCAGCGACTCCAGTTCGGTGAGCGAGTCGAGTCGCGTGACGACGCCCTGGAGATCCTTGTACGTCGACGCGTAGGCCGCGTTGAAGGGCCAGTTGCCGCAGCCCGCGTACTGGTAGTCGAAGGTGTGGCGGGCCGCGTGGCACACCTGCGGGTCGGCGTAGGAGGGATCGACCCAGGCGAGGTCATCCGCGGTCGGCTTGCGGCCCCAGAACTCTATGATCATCTGCGAGGAGGTGGGGCTGCACCAGGCCTCGCCGCCGTTGTCGTACTCCGGATACTGCCCGGCGTGGATCTCCTGCGAGTAGCGCGGGACCGTCAGCTCCTTGGTCAGGCCCGGCTTCGACGCGGGCACCGTGAAGCGGTCGGGGACGGCGGACGCCATCGCGCCGAGCCGCCAGACGGTGGGCGTCGCCGTGGCGCCCGGCTTGCGGTACAGCGTCAGGCGCAGCCGGCAGGAGGCGAGGCGCAGGCCCGTCGTGGTGTCGTCGATGGAGAAGGTGTCCGTCCAGATGCTGGACTTGCCGTCGCTCTGGTCGTCGACCGAGGTGCGGCGGATGTCCTTCTCCTTGTCGTCGCCCGAGGTCCAGCGGCCCAGGACGTACCAGGGGGTCTTCTTCCCGTCCGAGTACGTTCCCTGGAGCTCGACCTGGAGCCAGGTGCCGGCGGGCGTGCGGGCGTTCCAGGAGGCGACGACCTCCGTCGCCGGGACGGTGGGGCGGTGCACGGGCGAGGTCCACCGGGCGTACTCCCAGGTGGCGGTCTTGCCGGTGTGCGGATCGGCGTAGTCGGTGGTGCCCGCGGCCTTGGCGATCTCCACCGCGGGGCGGGCTCCGGCGACGGCGCGGGTGCCGTTCGCGGTGCCCGCGCTCCAGTCCGCGTACGACGTCCAGAAGCGGTTGCTCACCGGGCGCTGCGCACGCGGCGCCACCCGGCCTCCCGCGGCGAGCGCGGGGCTCGCGGTCGCGGCCACGGCGGCCAGCGCGGCGGCCGCGCCCAGGACGCTTCTGCGGGACATGTCATCAGCTCGGTCCATGGCGGGACCCCCAGTCGACGTGGGTTCCGGACGGATCCGGAAGGGGCAGGTCAGGTACACGCGGTAGGCCAACTATGGCTGCTGCACGCCGACTTCTGCCAGCGCTTCGGGGACCATCGCTGCCACCAATATTGGCCTCGACCACTGGCGTGAGCAGGGACGGCGCGCGGAGCGGGGCATTCCGCACCCGTGAGGCGGCGAGCCCCGCCCCCGTACGCTGGTGAGCGATGACCGCACACGCCACACCCCTGTCCCACGTCGCCGACGCCCTGCGGCGCCTGCCGCCCTCCTGCGGCCCCGTCCGCCTCGTCGGCGTCGACGGACACGCGGGCTCCGGCAAGTCGACCTTCGCCCGGCGCCTGGCCGAGGCGCTGGACGGCGCCCCGGTGGTGCGCCTGGACGACATCGCGAGCCACGACGAGCTCTTCGGCTGGACGGAGCGGGTGCGGCGGCAGGTGATCATGCCGCTCTCACGCGGCGAGAGCGCGCGCTACGAGACGTACGACTGGCACGCGCGCCGCTTCGGCCCCGAGGTCCGCACCCTGCCGCCCGCGCCCGTCGTCCTCCTCGAAGGCGTGGGCGCGGGCCGCCGCGCGCTGCGCCCGTTCCTCGCGCGGCTCCTGTGGATGGAGCTGCCCCGGGGCGAGGCGTGGGAACGGGGTCGCCACCGGGACGGGGCGGAGCAGAGTGACTTCTGGGACGGGTGGGAGCCCGCCGAGCGCCGGCACTTCGACCAGGACCCGTCAAGGCCCTTCGCGCACTCTTTGGTACGACAGTGTCGCGAGGGATATGAGGTGCTTGCGGGGCCTGATGAGACCGCAGCGCAGAGCCAAATCGTCACGCACGGTGAAGGGCCGTCGGCGATGTGCTGAACCCCCGGAAAGCAACTTCCGGAAGTTCACTCGAGTTTCTATAGAGTGCCTCAACTCCGCTTGACCGAGGGCCCTTACAGGACTTACGTTCTGAATGTGCGGCCTTTCGGGGTCGCCCGCAGACGCGAAGCCCCCGGTTGTTCCCCCGTGATCGGGGGCTTCGTTCTGCCTCCACGCCCCTGTTCCGGGCGCTCCGAGCCGCCATTCGCTCACACTCGGTGACCACTGCGGCCCACCGTCACATGGCCCCACCTGGCCGATCCCGCGCTGCGGCACCCTACGGCCGAGCACTCCCCCGCAGGTACGATGCCTTTCGGTGCGACGTACGGACGGCTGCTCTGCGCACCGAGACAACTCCCGTCCGCAGCACGGCGGTTCAGCGAAGTTGCCGACGGGCACCGGCCTGGCGGTACACAAACGGGGGCACGGTTTGTGGGGGACGTGATGGACTTCGGCACGCAGGGCTCACCCGCCCCGGCCGACCTCGCCTGGATCAGGGGCGTCGACGCCTACACGATGGGCGCCTATCCCCAGGCGGAGGAGGAGTTCCGGGCCGCGGTGCGAATGGATCCGGGGATGGCCGACGGCTGGCTCGGACTGCACGCGCTGCGCATCGACACGACGACGGCGCTCCTTCGGATGTTCCAGCACCGGGACCGGTTCGGGGAGCAGCGCGCCCGGCACGGGCGCACGCTCAACTCCTGGTACTGGCTCGGCTGGTGGGTGCAGCCCGTCCTGGAGAGCACGCGCGATCTGCTCCTCGCGCACGCCTCGCACTGGCTCGACGGACGCCATGTCCCGGAGCTGGACCGGGCGTTGGCGGGTCTGCCGCCGGTCGACGCGGATCCGCAGGTGCGCTTCCTGCACGCCTGCCGGTCCTATCTGGTCAAGGACTGGGAGCAGTTGGTCCGGCACACGGACTCGCTGATCGACGACGCGATGCTGGGTATCGAGGCCGGTCTCTTCGGCGGGATGGCCCGCGTACGCCTGGAGATGTACGGGCAGGCCGAGCCGCTCCTGTCCGCCGCCCTGATGCGCTGCCGCAGCGAGCAGCCGCAGCGCAAGGAGCTGCGCTACTGGCTGGCCCGCGCCCACGAGGGCACCGGCCGCTCGGCGGCGGCGCTGCCGCTGTACCGGGCGGTGCACCGGGTGGACCCGGCGTTCATGGACACCTCGGCGCGGCTCGCGGCGATCGCAGAGGGCGACGGGTACGACGAGGTCACCGACCTGGCATCGATCGCCCTGTCCGGCTTCGGGCAGGACATGGTGGACGCTCCGGACGGGATCGACCCGCTCTTCGGGACGGAGGGCCGCGACCTGAAGGTCACCGAGCCCGAACTGCCGACCGGCGGCGGCCCGTCCGAGACCGACGCGGTGCGCGAGAAGGCCGTGATCCCGATCCAGCCGGGTCTTCCGCAGCTGCCGCCGGGCCCGACGGATCCGGCCCTCCTGGAGGCGGCGCTCGCCGAGCTGGAGCGGATGGTCGGTCTGGAGCCGGTGAAGCGCCAGGTCAAGGCGCTCTCGGCGCAGCTGAACATGGCGCGCCTGCGGGCCGCGCAGGGGCTGCCGGTGCAACCGCCGAAACGACACTTCGTCTTCTCAGGACCCTCGGGCACCGGCAAGACCACGGTGGCCCGCATTCTGGGGAGGGCGTTCTACGCACTCGGACTGCTCGGCGGCGACCACCTGGTGGAGGCGCAGCGCGCGGACCTGGTCGGCGAGTACCTGGGCCAGACCGCCGTGAAGGCCAATGAACTGATCGACTCGGCGATCGGCGGCGTCCTCTTCGTGGACGAGGCGTACTCGCTCTCCAACTCGGGCTACGGCAAGGGTGACGCGTACGGCGACGAGGCCCTGCAGGTCCTGCTCAAGCGCGCCGAGGACAACCGCGACCACCTGGTCGTGATCCTCGCCGGCTACCCGGAGGGCATGGACCGGCTGCTCGCCGCCAACCCCGGCCTCTCGTCCCGCTTCACGACGCGGGTCGACTTCCCCTCGTACCGCCCCCTCGAGCTCACCGCGATCGGCGAGGTCCTCGCCGCCGACAATGGCGACGTGTGGGACGAGGAGGCGCTCGACGAGCTGCGCTCCATCAGCGGCCATGTCGTCGACCAGTCCTGGATCGACGAGCTGGGCAACGGCCGCTTCCTGCGCACGCTCTACGAGAAGAGCTGCGCCTACCGCGACCTGCGCCTGTCCGGCTATCCCGGAGAGCCTGGCCGTGACGACTTGTCGACACTGCGCCTCCCGGACCTCATGCAGGCGTACGGAGAGGTCCTTTCGGGGCGGGGGCCGCAGGACCCGCCCCGGATGTGACGACAGGCCACGAGGCTCAGCCGACCAGGGCGCCGTCCCGCACGTCCTGGGGCCTGCGGGGCACCGACACCCGGTGCGCCGGGTCGCGGACCTCGCCGACCAGGAGTTCCAGTACGTCCTCCAGGGCGACCAGGCCGAGCACCTTGCCCGACGCGTCGGCCACCTGCGCCAGATGCGTGGCGGCGCGGCGCATCACCGTCAGGGCGTCGTCCAGCGGGAGTTCGGCGCGCAGCGTCGTCATGGGGCGCCAGACCTGCTGCGGCACCGCCCGGTCCGTCTCCGCGCCGTCCGTCAGGTCCAGTACGTCCTTCACGTGCAGGTAGCCCATGAAGGCGCCGTTCTCCGCGCAGAGGGGGAAGCGGGAGTAGCCGGTCCGCCCGGTGAGTTCGATGACCTGGCTCGGCGTGACCGAGGCCCCCACGGTGACCAGGGACGCCCGGTCGAGCAGGACGTCCGTCACCGGGCGCGAGCCCAGCTCCAGGGCGTCCTCGAGGCGCTCCTGCTCCTCGGGCTCGAGCAGTCCGGCCTGGCCGGAGTCGCCGACGAGCCGGTTGAGCTGCTCGCTGGTGAAGACCGCCTCGACCTCGTCCTTTGGCTCGACCCGGAAGAGCTTCAGGACGAGCCGGGCGCACGCCCCGAGCGCCACCGTGACCGGCCTGCACAGCCGGGCGAAGGCGACAAGGCCGGGGCTGAACCACAGCGCGGTCTTCTCCGGGGCCGCCATCGCGAGGTTCTTCGGGACCATCTCGCCGATGACGAGGTGGAGGAAGACGACGACGGCGAGTGCGATGGCGTATCCGAGCGGATGGATGATCCCCTCGGGGATGTGCGCCGCCTCGAAGACGGGCTCCAGAAGATGCGCGACGGTCGGCTCGGCGACCGCGCCGAGCGTCAGCGAGCAGATGGTGATCCCGAACTGGGCGGCCGCCATCATCTGCGGCAGATGCTCGAGGCCGTAGAGGACCTGGCGGGCCCGCTTGGTGTTCAGGGGCTCGATCTGGCTGCGGCGTACGGAGACGAGCGCGAACTCGGCCCCTACGAAGAAGCCGTTCGCGAGCACCAGGAGCAGGGCGAACAGGAGTTGGAGCACGCTCATCGGACGGCCTCCGCCACGCTCAGGGCTTCGGTGGCCTCCGCGGTCCGGACGAGGCGTACCCGCTCGGCGCGGTAGTGATCGACCTGGCGCACCGCGAGGCGCCAGCCGGGAAGCTCGGCGCGGTCGCCGGGGGCGGGGATGCGGCCGAGCAGATCGGCGACGAGCCCGGCCACGGTCTCGTACGGCCCCTCGGGGACGTCGAGCCCTATCCGCTGGAGCGTGTCGACCCGGCAGCTGCCGTCGGCGTCCCAGGCCTGGCGGCCGTCCTCGGCCGGTGCCGCCGCGAGTTCGGGCAGATCGTGCAGGTCGTGCTCGTCGCGGACCTCGCCGACGAGCTCCTCGACGATGTCCTCCAGGGTGACCACACCGGCCGTGCCGCCGTACTCGTCGACGACGACGGCTATCGGCTGCTCACTGCGCAACTGCTCCAGGAGCTGCTGCACGGGCAGCGTCTCGGGGACCTGGAGCGGCGTCTGCGCGATACGGCCCGCGGGTGTCCGCAGCCGCTCGTACGCCGGGACCGCCAGGGCGTCCTTGAGGTGCACCATGCCGACGATCTCGTCGATCCGCTCGCGGTACACCGGGAAGCGGGAGAGACCCGTGGCACGGGTCAGGTTCACCACGTCCTGGGCGGTCGCCGACGTCTGCAGCGCGCTGACCTTCACGCGCGGCGTCATCACGTGCTGCGCGGTCAGCTCGCCCAGCGAGAGGGTCCGTACGAACAGGTCCGCGGTGTCCTGTTCGAGGGTGCCCGCCTGCGCCGAGTGCCGGGCCAGGGAGACCAGCTCGCCCGGGGTGCGGGCCGAGGCGAGCTCGTCGGCGGGCTCCACGCCGAGCACCCGCACGATCCGGTTGGCGACGGCGTTCAGGAGCGAGATCACGGGCCGGAAGAGCCGCGCGAAGACATGCTGCGGGCCCGCGACGAAGCGCGCGACCTGCAGCGGCCTCGACACCGCCCAGTTCTTCGGCACGAGCTCGCCGATCACCATCTGCACGGCGGACGCGAGCAGCATGCCGACCACTACGGAGACGCCCGGTACGGCGCCTTCCGGAAGGCCGGTCGCCGTGAACGGGCCCGCGAACAGATGCGCGAGCGCCGGCTCGGCGAGCATGCCGACCACGAGCGAGGTGATCGTGATGCCGAGCTGGGTGCCGGAGAGCTGGAAGGACAGCTCCTTGAGGGCGGCGACGACCGTACGGGCCCGTCGGTCGCCGTCGGCGGCGGCCTTCTCCGCGTCCGGGCGCTCGACGGTGACGAGCCCGAACTCGGCGGCCACGAAGAAGCCGTTGGCGAGAATCAGCAGAAATGCCGCCCCGAGAAGCAGCAGGGAAGTCGTCATGCCGCCGCCTCCCTGGTCAGGCCGGTCCCGGTATGTCGGGAGGGGGCGGCGCATGTACTACAGGACGAACCGTCCATCGCCGGAGGGAGTCACTCCTCGGATAGCAGGAGCCCCCGCGGGCCGGGCGGGCCCTTCAGGGGCGGGGCGGCACACCGGGCGTGCCCCGCCACCAGATTAATCAAGACCGGGCCCGAAGCGTCAGCCCTGCGGGGTGCGGGCGTCGGCGAGGGCGCGCAGCGCGCGGGCGTCGCTGATGGCCTGTGCCTTGGCGATGCCGGGCTGGATGCCCATCGCGGGCAGGCTGGTGCCGTCGCTGAGGTTGAGGAACACCCAGGGGTCGCCGGGGCGCAGGTTCACCTGGATGATCTCGGCCCAGGCAAGGCGCCTGCTGGTGGCGATGTTGACGACGGTCACGCCGGCCTCGTCGGCGACGACCTTCGGCCTGCTCAGGAGCAGGAGCACGCCGAAGAGCAGGGCGCCGGTGAAGATGAAGCTGGTCCGCTCCCCCGTGCTGAGGCCCGGGATGAGCAGGGCGATCACCGTGAGGACCACGAAGATCGCGACTCCCGCACCGAGCAGGACGGCCCGCGTCCGGCCGGGCCGGAAGGTGACGGGCAGCGCGGGGATGTCGGTCTGGTCGGTCATGGCCGGGGTCTCCTGCCGGGTCATCAGAGGCGGCAGGCGTGGATGGCCGTGGTCAGGATCGCGCGCGCCCCGAGGTCGTACAGGTCGTCCATGACCCGCTGGGCCTCCTTGGCCGGGACCATGGAGCGCACCGCCACCCAGCCCTCGTTGTGCAGCGGCGAGATGGTCGGCGACTCGAGGCCCGGGGTGAGGGCGACGGCCCGCTCCAGGTGCTCGGCGCGGCAGTCGTAGTCCATCATCACGTACGACCTGGCGACCAGGACGCCCTGCAGACGGCGCAGGAACTGCTGCACCTTCGGGTCGTCGCCGTCCGCGCCGGTGCGCCGGATGACGACCGCCTCGGACTTCATGATCGGGTCGCCGAAGACCTCGAGGCCCGCGTTCCGCAGCGAGGTGCCCGTCTCCACGACGTCCGCGATGACCTGGGCGACGCCCAGCTCGATGGCGGTCTCGACGGCGCCGTCCAGGTGCACCACGGAGGCGGCCACGCCGCTGTCCGCGAGGTGCTTGGCCACGATGCCCTCGTACGAGGTGGCGACGGTCTTGCCGGCGAGGTCCTCGATGCGCTCGGCCGTGCCCGGCTTCGCGGCGAACCGGAAGGTGGAGCGGGCGAAGCCGAGCGGCAGGATCGGCTCGGCGTCGGCACCGGAGTCGACCAGGAGGTCCTGGCCGGTGATGCCGATGTCGAGCCTGCCGGTCGCGACGTAGATCGCGATGTCCTTGGGCCGCAGGTAGAAGAACTCGACCTCGTTCTCGGGGTCGACGAGGACGAGCTCCTTGGACTCCTTGCGCTGCTGGTAACCGGCCTCATGGAGCATCGCCGACGCAGGTCCGGACAGTGAACCCTTGTTGGGGACGGCGATGCGCAGCATGAGGCGGGATTCCTTTGCGTTAAGGGGAGTTGGGTGCGGCTGGGGCGTACGGCTCAGAGATGGGCGTACACGTCGTCGAGGGAGATGCCGCGGGCGACCATCATCACCTGCACGTGGTAGAGGAGCTGCGAGATCTCCTCGGCGGCGGCTTCCTTGCCCTCGTGCTCGGCGGCCATCCAGACTTCGGCGGCCTCCTCGACGACCTTCTTACCGATGGCATGGACGCCCTTGTCGACCAGCTCGGCGGTGCGGGAGGTGGCGGGGTCGCCGTTGGCGGCCTTGTGCTGGAGCTCGGCGAAGAGCTCCTCGAAAGTCTTCTTGGACATGATGTCGCTTACTTTACGCGGCTCCTCGCCCTCGCTCACCGCCAGGGTTCGGAGATCGTACGCAGCGTGGTCGCGGTGGCCACGGCGGCGGTGACCGCTTCGTGCCCCTTGTCCTCCCGGGAGCCCTCGATGCCCGCGCGGTCCAGGGCCTGCTCCTCGGTGTCGCAGGTCAGCACGCCGAAGCCGATGGGCACTCCGGTGTCGATGCTGACCTGGGTCAGGCCCTGGGTGACGCCCTGGCACACGTACTCGAAGTGCGGGGTGCCGCCGCGGATGACGACGCCGAGCGCCACGACCGCGTCGTAGCCGCGGCCCGCGAGGACCTTGGCGACGACCGGCAGCTCGAAGCTGCCGGGCACGCGCAGGACGGTCGGCTCGTCGATGCCGAGCTCGTGCAGGGCGCGCAGCGCGCCGTCGACGAGGCCGTCCATGACCTTCTCGTGCCACTGGGCCGCGATCACCGCGACCCGCAGGTCGCCGCAGTTCTTCACGCTCAGTTCGGGTGCACCCTTGCCGCTCACGCGCTTCTCCTGGTTCTCGTTTGCGTTGTCGTATGCGTCGTATGCGCTGTCGTACGCGTTCTCGTGTGCCGGTACTTACTGGTTGCCGCAGGCCGAGACCTCGGGGGTGTCGAGCCAGGGCAGGTCGTGGCCCATCCGGTCCCGCTTGGTGCGCAGGTAGCGGAGGTTGTGCTCGCCCGCCTGGACCGCCATGGGCTCGCGTCCGTTGACCTTCAGGCCGTGCCGGACGACCGCGTCGGTCTTGTCGGGGTTGTTGGTCATCAGGCGCAGGCTGCGGACGCCGAGGTCGTCGAGGATCCGGGCGCCGGCGCCGTAGTCCCTGGCGTCGGCGGGCAGGCCGAGCTCCAGGTTGGCGTCCAGGGTGTCGCTGCCGCGCTCCTGGAGTTCGTACGCGCGCAGCTTGGACAGCAGACCGATGCCGCGCCCCTCGTGACCGCGGAGGTAGACCACGACGCCGCGTCCCTCGTCCGTGATGCGCCGCATGGACGCCTCGAGCTGGGGGCCGCAGTCGCAGCGCAGCGAGTGGAAGACGTCGCCGGTCAGGCACTCGGAGTGGATGCGGACGAGGACGTCGTCGCCCTCGCCGATCTCGCCGTGCACCAGGGCGACGTGCTCCACGCCGTCGACGGTGGAGCGGTAGCCGTACGCCGTGAACTCGCCGAACGCGGTGGGAAGACGGACCTCGGCCTCGCGGCGGACGGTGGGCTCGGAGGAGCGGCGGTAGGCGATCAGGTCCTCGATGGAGATGATCGTCAGGCCGTGCTTGCGGGCGAACGGGATCAGCTCAGGCAGGCGGAGCATCGTGCCGTCCTCGCCCGCGATCTCGACGATGGCCCCGGCGGGGCGCAGTCCGGCGAGCCGGGCCAGGTCGACCGCGGCCTCGGTGTGGCCGTCGCGCACCAGGACGCCGCCGGACTTGGCGCGCAGCGGGAAGATGTGGCCGGGCCGCACGAAGTCGGCCGGTTCGTGGCTGCCCGCGGCGAGCATCTGGAGCGTGGTGGCGCGGTCGGCGGCGGAGATGCCGGTGGTGACGCCGTGCGCGCCGCTCGCGTCGACGGAGACGGTGAAGGCCGTCCGCATCGACTCGGTGTTGTTCTCGACCATCTGCGGGAGCTCGAGGCGGTCCAGTTCCTCGCCCTCCATGGGGGCGCAGATCAGGCCGCGGCACTCGCTCATCATGAAGGCGATGATCTCGGGGGTCGCCTTCTCGGCGGCGATGACGAGGTCGCCCTCGTTCTCCCGGTTCTCGTCGTCGACGACCACCACGGGACGCCCGGCCGCGATGTCGCGGATGGCCGCCTCTACGGGATCGAGGGCGAGGTCCGAGGCGTCTTCCTCGTGACCCGTGCTGTACCAAACAGGTGCCGCTGTCATGCCGGGGCTCCTTCCATGACGGGCTGCGAGGACGCGGTGCGCGACCGCAGCCACCAGTCGCGCATGCCCCACAGGACGAGGGCGAGGTAGATGACGTACACAAGGCCCGAGAAGGCGAGGCCGCTGTCGAACGCGAGCGGTACTCCGACCACGTCGACCAGCAGCCAGGCGAACCAGAACTCGACGAGGCCGCGTGCCTGGGCAACCATCGCGGTGAGCGTGCCGACAAAGATGTAGGCGTCGGGCCAGGGGTTCCAGGAGAGGTCCGGTACGGCGGAGAACAGGGCGCCGACGGCGAGCGTGCCGGCGGCCGTGCCGCCGAGCAGCACCCCGCGCTCCTTCCAGGTCGCGAACCGGATGGCTATGGAGCCGTCCTGCGCCTGCCGCTTGCCGCTGGTCCACAGGCGCCAGCCCCACAAGGCCACGCCGATGACGAGCAGCTGCTTGCCGACGCCGCCGGAGAGCTGCGCGGAGGCGTACGCGGCGACGAGGATGACGCCGGACAGGAACTGGGCGGGCCAGGTCCATATGGAGCGCCGCCAGCCGAGGGCGAGGGCGATCAGGCCGACGGTGTTGCCCACCATGTCGGACCAGATCACGTGCTGCCCGAAGGCCGTGAAGGCTTCGGAGTTGAGCCAGTTCACTTCGTGGCCTCCTGAGCGGCGGAAGAGGTCGCCTGGACACGGTCGCCGAGCATCCGCTCGACGTACTTCGCGATGACGTCGACCTCGAGGTTGACCGGGTCGCCGGGCTGCTTGATGCCGAGCGTGGTCAGCGCGAGGGTGGTGGGGATGAGGCTGATGGTGAAGTAGTCGGGTCCCGCGTCGACGACGGTCAGGCTCACGCCGTCCACCGTGATGGAGCCCTTCTCCACCACGTAGCGGGCGAGGCCCACGGGGAGCGAGACCTTGACGATCTCCCAGTTCTCGGACGGCTTGCGCTCGACGACGGTGCCGACGTCATCGACATGCCCCTGCACGATGTGCCCACCGAGGCGGTCGCCGACGGCGGTGGGCCGCTCGAGGTTGACCCTCGAGCCGACCGCGAGCGCGCCGAGACTGGAGCGGTCGAGCGTCTCGGCCATCACATCGGCGGTGAACTCGTCGCCCTCATGCTCCACGACCGTCAGACAGACGCCGTTGACCGCGATGGAGTCGCCGTGCTTCGCGCCTTCGGTGACGACGGGGCCACGGAGGCGGAAGCGCGAGGCGTCGGCCAGCTTCTCGACGGCGGTGATCTCGCCCAGCTCTTCGACGATTCCGGTGAACACTCAGTGCTCCTTCGCTGCAAGGGTGGCGGTGATGCGCAGATCGGGGCCGATGCGGACGCTCTCGCTGACGTCGAGGCGCAACGCATCGGTGATGGTCGTGATTCCGCCGCCGGCCAGGACGGCGGGCCCCGCGCCGAGCAGCACGGGGGCGAGATAGCCGACGACGCGGTCGACGGCGCCCGCGGCGACGAACGCTCCGGCGAGCGTCGGACCGCCTTCGAGGAGGACGGACCGCACCCCGCGCGCGTGGAGCTCGGCGAGGAGGGTTTGGATGTCCAACCCACCCTCCGCGCGCGGGAGTCGCACCGTGTCGGCTTCAAGTTCGGTGGTCGCGTCCTCGGCGACCGCCACGAGCGTGGGCGCGGCGTCGTCCAGGACGCGGGCTCCGGGCGTGACGGCGGTGCCGTTGGTGTCGATGACGACGCGCAGCGGCTGCACGGCGCCTTCGACGCCCCGTACGGCGAGGTGCGGGTCGTCGGCGCGCTGGGTGCCGGAGCCGACCACGACCGCGTCGCACTCGGCGCGCAGCCGGTGGACGTCGGCGCGGGCCTCGGCGGAGGTGATCCAGCGGCTCGTGCCGTCGGCGGCGGCGATACGGCCGTCGAGTGTCGCGGCGTACTTCCAGGTGACGTAGGGGCGGCCGAGCCGCACGGAGGTCAGCCAGGCGGCGTTCCCCGCGGCGGCCTCGTCCTCCAACAGGCCCGATTCCACGTCGACTCCGGCGCTGCGCAGTCGCTGCGCGCCCCCGGTCGCGGTGGGGTTCGGGTCGCTGACCGCGTAGACGACGCGGGCGATCCCGGCGTCGATGAGCGCCTGGGCGCAGGGGCCGGTGCGTCCGGTGTGGTTGCAGGGTTCGAGGGTGACCAGGGCGGTCGCGCCGCGGGCCTTCTCACCGGCGGCGCGCAGGGCGTGGACCTCGGCGTGCGGGCCGCCCGCGCGCTGGTGGTGGCCCTCGCCTACGGTCCGGCCGGAGGCGTCGATGATGACGCAGCCGACGACCGGATTGGGGCTGGTGGAACCGAGTCCGAGAGCGGCGAGCGTGATGGCGCGGCGCATGGCGATGCGCTCGTGGTCGTTCGCTGCGGCTGCGGTGGCCACCGGGTCCTCCTGCCTCATAGGGCACGGACTCCGGGGCCTGTCGATGACGACAGAATGTACGGACCGCGGCATCGGGAGCGACGCCGGAAAACGAGACCTCTCCCTGGGGAACCCGAAAAGACGGGTATCCCAAAAACAAGCCACTCGGCGACGTGCACGAATGCCCGCCCGCCGCGCACTGCCTCCCATCCGGACTTTCACCGTCGGTCCAGGAATTTCACCTGGTCAACCGGTCGCTGGAGGCGACCGGGTCGCGGACTGTAACCGCCGGTTCGGAATTACACCGACCCCGGAGTGCGCTGCTTTTGGTACGAGGTCAGTCTGCCACGCCTGATCGACGCCCATACGGGCGAACCCCTGTGGCCTGGCTCACACAAACCGGTCGCACGGCTTTGACCGGCGGCGATATGCCGTTCTCTGGCACGCTGAGCGCGTGACGACAGCAGCACTCGCGGATGAGTTCGAGTCCCACCGCCCCCGGATGTTCTCCCTGGCCTATCGCATGCTCGGCTCCGCGCAGGAGGCCGAGGACACCGTCCAGGACGCGTATCTGCGGTGGAGCGGCGCCCGGCGCGATGACATCGGGCAGCCCGCGGCCTGGCTGGCCAAGGTCGTCACCAACCTCTGTCTGAACAGGCTGACCTCGGCGCGGGCGCGGCGCGAGCAGTACGTGGGGCCCTGGCTGCCGGAGCCGGTGATCACGTCCGGTGGTGCGCTCGGCCCCCTGGAGTCGGCGGAGCAGCGGGACGCGGTCTCCATGGCGCTGCTGATCCTCCTTGAGCGGCTCACGCCGGTGGAGCGCGCGGTGTTCGTGCTGCGGGAGGCGTTCGCGTACAGCCACCGGGAGATCGCCGGTGTCCTCGACATCGGCGAGGCCAACTGCCGCCAGCTGTACCGCAGGGCCACGCGGGCGGTTGCCGGGGAGCAGACGCGGTTCGAGGCAGCGGCGGAGCGGCGCCAGAAGTTCGTGGAGTCGTTCATCGCGGCGGCCCGCGACGGCGATCTGGCGGGCCTGGAGAAGGTGCTCGCGGCGGACGTCACGTGGTGGGGCGACGGTGGCGGCAAGGTCACCGCCGCGCGCAGGCCGATCGTCGGCCGCGAGAAGGTGCTGCGCTTCCTGGTGGGCGGCATGGAGAACTTCGGCGGCGCCATGGATCTCTCGTACGCGGAGGTCAACGGCGCGCCCGCGATCGTGGCGACGGTGGAGGGCACGGTGGTGGGGACCGCGACGTTCGAGTTCCGGGACGACGGCCTGGTCAGCGCCCTGCGGACGGTGGTCAACCCTGACAAGCTCGGCTTCGTGGCCGGGCAGCTGTCACATTCCTGACCGCCGCCCGGTTCTCAGCTGGTGACGGACGCCGGTGCGGCGTCCCGGACAGCGAAGGAGCCTTGCGATGACCACGATCCTGGTGACCGGCGGCACGGGAACCCTCGGCCGCCCGGTGGTGGAGCGGCTGAGCGCGGACGGCCACGACGTACGCGTCCTGAGCCGCCGTTCCCAGCCGTACGCCGTCGATCTGCGGGAGGGCACGGGGCTCGACGCCGCCATGGCGGGCGCGGACGTGATCGTGCACTGTGCGAGCACCCAGCGCGGGGGCGACGAGCAGGCCGCGGGCCATCTGATCGAGGCCGCCCGGCGGGCGGGCGTCCGGCACCTGGTCTACATCTCGATCGTCGGTGTCGACCGGGTGCCGCTCGGCTACTACAAGACGAAGCTGGCCGTGGAGCGGCGGATCGAGGAGTCGGGCCTCGGCTGGACGGTGCTGCGGACCACGCAGTTCCACGATCTCGTCCTGCAGATCCTTCAGGGCGCGGCGAAGTTCCCGGTGATGCCGTTGCCGTCGGGCGTCAGCGACCAGCCGATCGAGGTCGGTGAAGTGGCCGCCCGGCTTGCCGAGTTGGCGGCGGCGCCGCCCGCCGGGCGGGTCGAGGACATGGGAGGCCCCGAGGTCCGTACGCTGCCGGACCTTGCCCGCACCTATCTGCGGGCGAGCGGCAAGCGGCGCCCGCTGATGCCGCTGCGGCTCGCGGGCAAGACGTATCGGGAGTTCCGTGCGGGCGGCCACCTGGCGCCCGAACAGGCCGTGGGGAAGGGGACGTTCGAGGAGTTCCTGGCGGCGCGGGCAGGTACACCCAGAGGGTAGTGGTCGGCCGAAGGGCCTGCTCAACGCCCCGGCCCGAACAACTCGTCCTGCGCCGCCTCCCTCGCGGCAAGCAGCGCCCCCCGCAGCACGGCGGAGCCGCCCAGCGTGCTCGCCCTGACCTCCGTACGTAGCGGCGACATGGCGGTGACGCGCTCCCCGACGCGGGCGGCAAGCGCGTCGCCGCCCGCGCGGCCCAGCTCGCCGCCGAGGACGACGCAGCCGGGGTCGAGGATGGCGGCCATCGCGGCGGCGCCGACGGCGATCCGGTCGGCGGCCGCGTCGAGATAGCCGCCGTGGCCGGTCGCGACGGCGCGGCGCACCACATCGGCGGCGCCCTCCCCCGGCTCCAGGAGCCCGTGCTCGGCGCCGAGTTCGCGCAGCGCGGCCGCGCAGGCCAGCGAGTGGAAGCCGCCGTCGCAGCCGGTGGCGGACGGCAGCGACGCGGTGCCGGGCACCGGCAGGAAGCCGATCTCCCCGGTGCCGCCCGAGGCGCCGCGGCGCAGCGTCCCATCCAGGACGACGGCGGCACCGACGCCCTCGCCGAGCCAGAGCAGGACGAAGGTGTCGCGGTCCCGGGCGGCGCCTTCGCGCTGTTCGGCGCGGGCGGCGAGGTTGGTCTCGTTCTCGACGAGGACGCGGGCCGGCAGCCGCTCCTGGAGCGCGCCCGCGAGCCTGCGGTGCCAGGCGGGCAGCGAGGTGGTGTCGCGCAGTTCGCCGGAGGCGGGGTCGATGAGGCCGGGGGCGCCGATGCCGACGGTGTGCAGCCGCCGGGCGCCGCCCTCGTGAGCGGTGCGCTCGACGAGGGCGACGGCGCGCTCCACGGCGGGCTCGGTTCCGGTGTCGCCGCCGATGGGCAGCGATGCCTCGGCGAGCACCGCGCCGAGCAGATCGGTGACCACCACGGAGAGGCCTCCGGTGCGTACGTCGAGGGCCGCGAGGTGGGCCCGGTCGGCGACGATCCCGTACAGCCGGGCGTTGGGGCCCCGGCGCTGCGCGCCCGCCTCCCCCACCACCGTGATCAGTCCCGAGCCCTGCAGGCGCTCGACGAGATCGGCGACCGACGGCCGGGACAGGCCGGTCAGCTGCTTCAACTGGTTGGCCGTCAGCGGCCCTTCGCGCTGCAGGAGCCCCAGGGCGAGCCGGTCGTTGATGGCCCGGGCGGTGCTCGGTGATGCGGGCATGCCGGGGATCCTTCCATAAAGCTGCTATTTATCAGGCAGGGTTCCTGATAGTTTACGTCGCCGTAGCGGGGCGGTACCTGTCGCCGTAGCGGGGCAGCACGCTGGGAGGGGCGGAGCATCGATGAGTGAAGTGGTCTATGACGCACGGCAGTTGAAGCGGGCGCGGTACGCCGTAGCCGCTGTCTTCTGTGTGCACGGCGCCGTCACGGGCTCCTTCGCCACCCGCGTCCCCTGGATCCAGGAACATGCCGACCTCAGCGCGGGCCTCCTCGGCCTCGCCCTGGCCTTCCCCGCGATCGGCGCCTCGGTGGCGATGCCGCTGGCCGGCTGGGTCAGCCACCGCTTCGGCGCCCGCACGGCGCTGCGCGGCCTGCTCGCCCTGTGGACGATGGCGCTGATCCTGCCCTCGCTCGCGCCGAACCTGCTCACGCTCTGCCTGGCCCTGTTCGTGTACGGCGCCACGGCGGGCATGTCGGACGTGGCGATGAACGCCCTGGGCGTCGAGATCGAGACCCGCATGAAGAAGTCGATCATGTCGGGGCTGCACGGCATGTGGAGCGTCGGCGCCCTGATCGGCTCCGCGGCGGGCACGGTCGCGGCCCACCTGGGCGCGGACGCCCGGCTGCACCACGCGCTCGCCGCCGTGGCGCTCACCGCGATCGGCCTCGTCGCCTGCCAGGGCGTGCTGGATCTGCAGGCGGCCCCCGAGGAAGAGCCGCCGCCGCGCTTCTCGCTGCCGCCGAAGTCGGCGCTGCTCATCGGCGCGGTCGGCTTCTGCGCGGTCTTCGCCGAGGGTGCGAGCCTGGACTGGTCGGCGGTCTATCTGCGGGACGTCCTGGACAGCTCGGCCGGGCTCGCCGCGGCCTGCACCACCGGGTTCACGCTCACCATGGCGATCGCGCGGCTCGCGGGCGACGCGGTGGTGGACCGGTTCGGGGCGGTGCGCACCGTGCGGGTGGGCGGCGTGGTCGCGGCGCTCGGCGGGGTGCTCGTGGTGGCGGCGCCACATCCGGCCATGGCCATGGGCGGGTTCGCCCTGATGGGACTCGGCATCGCGGTCGTGGTGCCGCTGGCCTTCGCGGCGGCAGGGCGCAGCGGCCGCAACCCCAGCCAGGCCATCGCGGGCGTCGCGACCATCACGTACACATCGGGTCTGATCGCGCCGTCGGCGATCGGCACGCTCGCCGACGCGACGAGCCTGGTGGTCTCCTTCGGCCTGGTGACGGTGCTCGCCTGCGGGCTCGCGGTGTTCGCGGGCGTCCTGCGCACGGACGGCCGCGACGCCACGCCGGTCGCCGCGGCGGACGCGACGGCACCGGGGCCGAAGGCCTGAGACCCGCCGTCGCCTGCCTGACCCCGCCGTCGCCCGCACCACCTGCCGAACATCCGCGGACCTTACGCCCGTTTAACATTGCGCTGACTCATTCAGGTCTTGACAACAGGTCGGGCGCACAGAAGGCGGAACAGAACCATGGATCTCGGCGTGCGCTGGAGACTGCACGGAGACGGGCGCACCCCCGCGCCCGGAGCCGTCGTCCGACCCGACGAGCGGCTCTCCTGGCCGCGGACCTTCGGGCTCGGCGCCCAGCACGTGGTCGCCATGTTCGGCGCGTCGTTCGTGGCGCCCGTCCTGATGGGCCTCGACCCGAACCTGGCGATCATGATGTCGGGCGTCGCGACCGTCATCTTCCTGCTCGCCACGCGCGGCCGGGTGCCCAGCTACCTGGGCTGTTCGCTCTCCTTCGTGGGTGTGGCCGCCGTCATCCGCGCGCAGGGCGGCTCCTCGGCGACCGTGACGGGCGCGGTCTTCGTGGTCGGCGCCGCACTGTTCCTGGTGGGTCTGGCCGTGCAGAAGTTCGGCGCGCGGATCATCCATGCCGCGATGCCCCCGATCGTCACCGGCGCCGTCGTCATGCTGATCGGCTTCAACCTGGCCCCCGTCACCGCGTCCACGTACTGGCCGCAGGACCAGTGGACGGCCCTTCTGGTGATGCTGTTCACCGGCTTTGCCGTGGTGTGCCTGCGCGGATTCTGGTCACGCGTCGCGATCTTCCTTGGGCTGATCTTCGGGTACGCCCTGTCCTGGGCCCTCGACCTGGTCTTCGGCAAGATCCACTCGGCGGACGGCTCCGGCAAGGTCGTCGACCACTGGCGCCTGGACCTCTCCGCCGTCGGCAACGCCGACTGGATCGGCCTGCCGTCCTTCCACGCCCCGAGCTTCGAGTGGTCCGCGATCCTGGTCGCGCTGCCCGTCGTGATCGCACTGGTCGCCGAGAACGCGGGCCACGTCAAGGCGGTCGGCGAGATGACCGGCGACTCCCTGGACGACAAGCTCGGCACCGCGATCTCCGCCGACGGCGCCGCGTCCATGCTCTCCACGGCGGTCGGCGGCCCGCCCAACACGACGTACTCCGAGAACATCGGCGTGATGGCCGCGACCCGCGTCTACTCCACCGCCGCGTACTGGGCGGCCGCGTGCTTCGCGCTGCTCTTCGGCCTCTGCCCCAAGTTCGGCGCGGTCGTGGCGGCCATCCCGGGCGGCGTGCTCGGCGGCATCACCGTCATCCTGTACGGCATGATCGGCCTGCTCGGCGCGCAGATCTGGATCAACGCCGAGGTGGATCTGCGCAATCCGCTGAACCTGGTACCGGCCGCCGCGGGCATCATCATCGGCGTCGGCGGCGTCTCCCTGAAGATCACCGACAACTTCGAGCTGAGCGGCATCGCGCTCGGCACGATCGTCGTGATCACGGGCTATCACGTCCTTCGCGCGTTTGCGCCCCCGCACCTCAAGACGCAGGAGCCGTTGCTCGACCAGGGCACGTCCTCGTACGACGAGACGGATCCGGAAGCGGGCGCCGACGGCTCTCAGCCACGCGCCAAGTCGTAGGCGTACCCGGGCGTGAAGGTCCCCGGCGCGCCCTTGCAGCCGTCGGACTCGCCCGGCAGCTTGATCCACAGATAGGCGTCGATGCGGGCCTCGCCGGTGCGCAGCGTCGGGCTCGGCCCGAGCTTGCGGCCCGCGGGGTCGCACCATTCGCCGTCCGCCGGGGCGCCGTTGCCGTTGCGGCTGGTGTCGATGACGGCGCCCAGGCCCGAGGGGCCGCCGAGCGCGGCCAGGACCTGGCGGGCGTAGGCGGCCTCGTCGGCGGTGCGGTGGAAGTTCGAGACGTTGGTGAAGATGCCGTCGGAGGACGCCGCCGACGCGGCGCCCGCCGCGCGCAGCCGCCCGGCCTGCTTCGTGGCAGCGTTCCAGCCCGAGTGCCCGGCGTCGTAGTAGACCCGGGCCTTGGGGTCGGCGGCCTTGAGGGTGCGGCCCGCGCGGGCGAGCGAGGCGTACCGGTCGGCCCGTTCGCCTGCCGACAGGCACTCGGAGAGCGCGATCGCGTCCGGTTCGAGGATGACGATGACCTCGCCGGAGCCGAGGCCCGCGGCGAACTTCTCGATCCACGCGTCGTACGCCGCGAGATCCGGCGCCCCGCCTTCCGAGGCGCCCCCGCAGTCCCGGTCCGGTATCGCGTACGGAACGACGACGGGCACCCGGCCCCCGGCAGCCGACGTCACGGCCCGCACCCGTGACGTGATGGTCCCCGGCGCGTAGTCGGCGAACCACACGGCGGCCGGCTGATCGGCGATCCTCGACTCTATGAGCGGCCGCCGCGCGTCGCCGCGGTTGGCCCTGACCCAGTCGAGCACCTGTGAATCGCCGTACCGGTAGAGGGAGTTGGCGGCCGGGGCCGTGTTGTCCGGTCTCTCCGGGCGCCGCGTCGACGGCTTCGGTTTCGGTTTCGGCTTCGGCTTCGCGGAGGACTTGGCGGGGGACGGCTTCGCCGAGGACTCGGAGGCGGACGGGGTCGGCACCGCGGGCAGCGGTTCGAGCGTCGGCGACTCCGTCACCTTCGGGCGTGCCCGGTCCTTGCCGCCGCCCTCGTCGAGCGCGGACACCATGCCCGCGACGGTCCCGACGGCGGCCACCACCGAGGCCGCCGCGACCATGACCCCATGGCGGGCGGCGCCCCTGCGCTCGGCCCGTCGTCCGGCGCGATGTCGTGCGCGATTGCCTGACACGATGCTGCTCCTCCCCCTCCTCCGTGTCCCCCCGGACACGGTGTACAGCTCCCCTCCCCAGGGGCACACACGGACGCCGTTCCCCCGTTCTGGGGAAGCGTCCGGTGCGGTGACACTCGGGCCAGCCTATGACTGGGACCCTGCCACCATGGCGCAGTTGGAGCGGTTCGCGGAGTTCACAGGCCCGGCACAGGGGGTTGACGGGGTGGTGACGCGGATGCGCGCGCTCGGCGCGGACCTCCCATCGGGCGACGGGGTCGGCGTCTTCAACGGGGTCTATCTGTCGGTCACCGAAGAGGTCGACCGGCACCTCGACAGGGGCCGGTTCGCCGACTCCGGGGCCGCGATCACGCTGGACGTCCTGTTCGCCGAGCGCTATCTGCGGGCCGTCGACGCGGCGGCCGGCCACCACAGGGCGCCGGCGTGCTGGCGGCCCCTGCTGCAGTTCCGCCGCCATCCGGGCGTACGTCCCCTGCAGTTCGCGCTCGCGGGCATCAATGCGCACATCGGGCACGATCTGCCGCTGGCCGTCGTGGACACCTGTCGTACGCTCGGCTGCGAACCGGCCGACGTCGAGGACGAGTTCGACCGCGTGGGCGACATCCTCGTCTCGCTGGAGGAGCGCATCCGCGAAGATCTGATGCCGGGCCCCGATCTCTTCCAGATCGCCGATCCCCTGACGCATCTCGTGGGTTCCTGGAGCCTGGAGCGGGCCCGGGACGGAGCGTGGGCGGCGGCGCGGGCGCTGTGGGCGCTGCGTGGACTCCCGGCCGTGGCCGAGGAGTTGCGCACCCGCCTCGACGGCGCCGCGGGCCTGGTGGGCCGCATGCTGCTCACCCCGCTGCCGGACTGATCCGGCCACTCATCGCGCTCCCCCGCGGAACTCCCGGGCGATCGCTGTACGTTGACGCGTGGGACCCCGGATGCGAAGGAGCACCACCATGGCCACTCGACTCGGACTGAGCCTCCCGCAGGGCCGGCAGTACAGCATGGGACGAGACGTCCCCGCTGTCGCCCGAGCCGCCGAGGAGATCGGGTACGAGAGTCTGTGGGTCTATGAACGGATCCTGTTCCCCGAGCCCGCCACCCAGGGGCTCTACGGAATAGAGGGCCTGCCCTGGCCCGACGTCTACCGCTCGGTGCCCGACCCGCTGATCACCCTGACGCTGGCCGCGGCCGCCACGGAGCGGGCCCGCCTGGGCACCAGCGTTCTGGTCGCCCCGCTGCACGTGCCGTTCCAGCTGGCGCGCTCCCTGGCCAGCCTGGACGCGGCGAGCGGCGGCCGGGTCGTCGCGGGCCTCGGCACGGGCTGGTCGCTCGACGAGTACGCGGCGGCGAGCATGGCCCCCTTCAAGAAGCGCGGCAAGGTCCTCGACGAGCTGATCGACGTCTGCCACGCGGTCTGGGGCCCGGACCCGGTGTCGTACGAGGGCGAGCTGACGACCATCACCTCGGCCGTGGTCGGCCCCAAGCCGGCCCGCCCCATCCCGATCCTGCTGCCCGCCAACAGCCCGCGCGCGCTGCGCAGGCTCATCGACCGCGCGGACGGCTGGATGCCGGTGGGCATGGGCGCGGACGCGCTCGCCACGCAGTGGCAGCAGGTCCAGGAAGCCGCCGCCGAGCACGGCCGCAAGGACCCGGTCCAGAGCGTCCTGCGGGTCAACACGCGCTACACGGCCAAGGCGTACGAGGGCGAGGGCCGCGCCCCCTTCCAGGGCAGCGTCGCCCAGATCGTCGAGGACCTGGCGGCACACGCCGCGGTGGGCGCGGTGGAGGAGATCCTCATCGAACTGCAGGGCAGCGCACGGGACGGCGAGGAGCTGAAGGACCTCGCGGCGGAGGTGTACGAGGCGGCGCGGGCGGCCGGGGTGTAAGGGCCCGCCCCGAGGGGCCGCCCCGAAGGGGCGCGGGGCTGTTACATATGCGGCTCCGCCGCGTGGGCGCGACCAGCCACAACGGACCGTCCGGTGCCCACGCGCCCCAGATGAAACGGCGCTATCAGTCCTCAGGCAGCTCGACGGGCGCAATCTCGTCGTACACATCCCCGGGCCCGGGGTTCGTAGCGTCCGTCGTCCCCCCGAAGTGGTTCATGACACCCCACACCGCGTTCAACGCGGTCGTCACCGCACCCTCAGCCCAGCCCGCCGTCCAGGAAATGTCGTCACCGGCAAGGAAGATGCCCCGCTTGTCCTCCGGCAGGGACTCCTGCATGAAGTGCGTGAACAGCCGCCGCTGATAGCGGTAGTGCCCCGGCAGGTTCGCCTTGAAGGCGCCCATGAAGTAAGGCTCGTTCTCCCAAGACACAGTCACCGGGTTGCCGATGATGTGCTTCCTGATGTCGACCTTCGGGTAGATCTCGCCGAGCGACTTCAGCATGACCTCCATGCGCTCGTTCGCCGACAGCGGCAGCCACTTCAGGCTGTCGTCGCACCACGTGTACGAGAGGCAGATGACGGCGGGCTTGTCCGGCCCGTCGTCGAGCAGGTAGGTGCCCCGGGTCATGCGGTCCGTCAGCGTCATCGACATGACGTCACGCCCCGTCTCCTCGTCCTTGTCCAGCCAGAACGGCCGGTCGACCGGAACGAAGAGCTTGGAGGACTCCATGTAGTGGGTCCGCTCCATCGCCGTCCAGTGGTCGATGGGGAAGAGCGTGTCGTCGCAGGCGATCTTGGAGAGCAGCATCCAGGACTGGGCGGTGAAGATCGCCGCCGGGTACGTGCGGATGTCGCCCGAGGCGTCGGTGACGGTGACCCTGTTGCCCGCGGTGCGGTCGAGCCGCGTCACGGCGGGCTTGGGCTCGCCGCCCTCGTGCAGCGACTTCAGGGACGTACCGAGATCCCAGTGCACGATCTTCTGCGGCTCGCGCTCCCACAGGCGAAGGGGCAGCTGCTGGCTGCCGCCGACGATGCCGCGGTGGTAGTCGTCGGCCTCGGTGTAGACGACGCGCAGGATCTCCAGGATGGAGTTGGGGAAGTCGGTGTCCCAGCCGCCCGTGCCGAAGCCGACCTGGCCGAAGATCTCGCGGTGCCGGAAGGACTTGAAGGCCTCCGAATCGCAGAGGAAGCCGTAGAAGGTCTGGTTGTCCAGCTTCTCGACGAGCTTCGACCAGATCTCGCGGATCTTGGGCACGTCGCGCTCGCGCAGGGCGCGGTTCATGTCGGAGAAGTCGGCGCCCTCCTCCAGACAGGCGTTCCAGGCGTTCATCACGTCGCGGTAGACCTGCGGCAGGTCGTCGACGGACGTCGCGTAGTGGGACTCGCCCTTGAGGTCGACGACCGTCGAAGGGGTCGACTCCGCGAGGGGGTTGGGGAACGCCTTGGTCTTCAGGCCGACCAGGTCGATGTAGTGCTGCAGCGCCGTCGAGGACGGCGGGAAGCGCATCGCGCCCATCTCGGCGGTGAGCGAGTCGTCGCAGCCCTCGAAGCCGACGGTGCGGAGCCGGCCGCCGATCTGGTCGGCCTCGTAGACGACGGGCTTGAGGCCCATCTTCATCAGCTCGTACGCGGCGATGATGCCGGACAGGCCGCCGCCGATGACGGCGACCTCGGTGCCGTGCTCCGTCGCCGGTATCTGGCCCAGGCCCGCCGGGTTCGCGAGGAAGTCGTCGTACGCGTAGGGGAAGTCGGGACCGAACATGGTGATCGGCGGCTGCGCGTCGGTGTGCTGGACGGCATTGGGCACCGTGGACGTCATGGGGTACGGACTCCTTGCGGGAACGGCAGAACAGAAGAAGGGGAGGCTCGGGGGGGTCAGGCCAGCGACGCGTACAGACCCGGGCGGCGGTCGCGAAGATAGGGGTTGTTCTCGCGCGACGCGGCCAGGAACTCCGGGTCGGCGTCGGCGAACACCAGCTGCCTGTCCCGTCCGGCGCGGGCGCGGGCGACGCCGTCGGGACCGGCGAGCGTGGAGAGCCCGACGAACTCGAACTCCCCTTCCTTGCCGACCCGGTTGACGTACGCCACGTACATCTGGTTCTCGAAGGCCCGCACCGGCACGACCGAGTCGGCGACGAACTGGAAGGGGTGCATCTGGGCCGTGGGCACGAGCAGCAGATCGGTGCCCGCGAGCGCGTGCGCGCGGACGTTCTCCGGGAACTCCACGTCGTAGCAGATCATCAGGCCGATCCGCAGACCGCCGAGCTCGGCCTGGACGACGGCCTGTTCACCGGGGGTGAAGTGGTCGCGCTCGAAGCAGCCGAAGAGGTGGGTCTTGCGGTAGTTCGCCAGGCGGGTGCCGTCGGGGCCGATCAGCTGGACGGAGTTGAAGACCGTCCCCCGCTCTCGGCTTCGCTCGAGCGGGAGGTGCCCCCCTCCGTCCCGCTCGGGGTAGCCAAAGGCGACGGCGACACCATGACGTACGGCGATCTCGGCGATGGCGGCGGCCGAGGGACCGTCGGCGGTCTCGGCCAGGCGCGGGATGTCGTCGCCGATCGCGTAGCCGGTCAGGAAGAGCTCGGGCGCCACGAGCAGCCCCGCCCCCGCGGCGGCGGCGCGGCCCGCCGCGTCGTCGAGCTCCTTCAGGTTCTCGGCGACGGATCCGAGCTGCCCTGAGCTCTGGAGCAGGGCGGTGCGCAGCGCAGGCATGGCGGATCCTCATGGCGTACGAAGGGGCTTGTGGGGTCCGTTAGACGGTACGGTCGGCGGCCTTGCCCGGACAAGGCGCGAGCGTTGCGGGCTGCCGCGCGATCCGTTGCGCGTGACGGGCCAGGGGCGGCGATTCGTTGCGCGGTGCCGTGCGCCCCGGGTATCGGGGGTCTCCTCCTCCGGGCGCAGGGGTCCGCCGCGGGCCCCCGCCGCGCGGCGGAAGCGGAGTCCCGCCCCTGGCCGGACGTGCCGGACCCCCCGTCCGCGAGAGCGTGATCTCACCCGGAAACGCCGGGTGAACGGCCTCGAAGACGGAGGGCTCCCATGAGCCGCACGACCTCGCCCCGCACCCGCCGCTACCCCCGCGCCCTCGCCGTGGGCGCCGCGCTCCTGATGACGGCGGGCGCGGCGGGCGTGGCCGTCGCGTCCGGCGACGACGCCGCGTCCACCTCGCACGCCGGCGAGCGGGCCGAGCCCCGCGAGGCGGCGGCGCTCACCGGCTCGGCGAAGATGTACCGCAAGACCACCGAGGACGTGACGTTCACCTTCGACGCGCATCTGGCGGCGAAGAACAACGGTGACCCGTCGAAGGCCACCGGCACCTTCCGCTTCGTCCACCTCGACAAGCCCGGCGGCGAGGGCGGCTGGGCGAAGGGCCGCATCGACTGTCTGATGACGGGCGGCAAGGTGGCCACGGCGACCGGCATCATCACCGACACGAACCTGAAGGAGATCAAGGGCGGCCGCGTCGGCTTCACCGTCCACGACCAGGGCAAGAAGGACCGCGTCGGCTACAGCTGGGCGGCCGTGGGCCGTCCCGACGGCACCAAGAAGCTGCCCAAGTGCACCAGCTCCGCGCCGCACGAGAAGGTCAGGCAGGGCACGGGCGACTTCGAGGTCGTGCCGTGGAAGGTGCCGTACCCGACGGACTGACCGGCGCGGCCACGGACGAGGAGCCGCCCGGACGGGGGTCTGGCGGCTCCTCCCCGAGGAGGGCTCGCGCACCGGCGTCCCCGCCGCGCGGCGGAGGCGATCACCACCTCGCGTGCGATGCGCGGGGCGCCGGTGCACGGGAGCGTTGATCCCGCCCGGAGCGACCGGGCGAAGCCACCGCAGACGGAGGACCCCTCATGACCTTGACCCGTACCCGTGTCGCCGCAGCCTTGGGAGTCCTGGTCGTGCTCGCCACCGGGGTGGCGGTACCGGCCTTCGCGTCGGACGCGCAGCACCGAGAGGCGGCCGCGCTGACCGGCACCGCGATGATCGACCGCCCGAAGGGCGACGACATCACGTTCACCTTCGACGCCCGTCTGGACGCGAAGGACAAGGCCGATCCGGGCAAGGCCCGCGGCACGATCAAGTTCAGCCACTCCATGGAGAACCCCAAGTGGGGCGGCTCGGCCGAGGCGCGGGTGGACTGCCTGCTGACCGGCGGAAAGGTCGCCACGGTCTCGGCGGTCGTCACCAAGGCGGACGGCGGCCTGAAGGAGTCCGTCGGCAAGCGCGTCGGCCTGACGGTCCACGACACGGGCAAGCAGGACCGCTTCGGCTACAGCTGGGCGATGGTGGGCATCCCGAACGACCTGCCGGACGACATGCCCAAGTGCGTGAGCGCGGCCCCGTTCGAGAAGACGAGGCCGGGCAGCGGCACGTTCCACGTGCGGTAGCGCCCCGTAAGGGGCGCGGGGAACCGCGCGAGCGACCCAAGACAACCCGCAGCCGGGGAACTACGCGGGCGACCCGGACGAAAACCGCCGCATCAACGGCGAGAGCACCAACACAGACCGGGTCCGCTCCACAAACGGCTCCCCC
Source organism: Streptomyces sp. MZ04 (assembly GCF_004684775.1). Taxonomy (GTDB): domain Bacteria; phylum Actinomycetota; class Actinomycetes; order Streptomycetales; family Streptomycetaceae; genus Streptomyces. The sequence continues at coordinate 16,552 of NZ_SRIC01000017.1, read as the reverse complement.
GCAATGCGCTCCAGCACCCGCTCGAAATGCCGCATATCCGCAGCGAAAACCTGGACAATCGCGTCCGCGTCACCGGTGACGGTAGACGCGGACGCGACCTCCGGATACCGCTCGAGGCCCCGCTTGATGGCCTCGGGCGAGGTATTGCGGCGACAGTAGATCTCGATGAACCCCTCGGTCTCCCACCCCAGGGCCGCGGGGTCGACCCGCACCGTGAACCCCGTGATGGCCCCGGAGGCCCGCAGCCGGTCCACGCGCCGCTTCACGGCGGGCGCGGAGAGTCCGACCAGCTGGCCGATGTCGGCGTAGGAACGGCGGGCGTCCTCGGCGAGGGCGTGCACAATGCGTTCGTCGAGATCGTTCAGTCGCACTGGGGGTGGATCACTTCTCTGCTGTGGCCAGTCGGGAGCGGCTCATGCCGTACAGGAAGTAGAACACGAGGCCGACGGCCATCCAGACACCGAACACGACCCAGGTGATGGAGTCGAGGCTGAACATGTTGTACGCGCAGAAGCCGAAGCCGAGCACCGGGAAGAGCCAGCCGAGCGGCACGCGGAAGGTGCGCGGCATGTCCGGGCGGGTCCGGCGCAGCACGATCACGGCGATGTTGACCAGGCCGAAGGCGAAGAGCGTACCGATGCTGGTGGCGTCGACGAGCTTGCCGAGCGGGATCACCGAGGCGAGGGCGGCGCAGAACAGCGACACGATGACGGTGTTCACGCGGGGCGTGCCCGTCTTCTTGCTGACCTTGCCGAACGCCTTGGGGACCAGGCCGTCGCGGGACATGGCGAACAGGACGCGGGTCTGGCCGTAGAGGACGGTCAGGACGACGGACGCGATGGAGATGACCGCGCCGGCGGCGAGGATCGTGCCCCACATGCTCTGCCCGGTGACGTCGTTCATGATCGCGGCGAGCGTGGCCTCGGAGCCCTCGAAGTCCTTCCAGTTCCAGGCGCCGACGGCGACGGCGGCGACCAGGACGTAGAGGGCCGTGACGATGATCAGCGAGAGCATGATCGCGCGGGGCAGGTCGCGCTGCGGGTTCTTGGCCTCTTCACCGGCGGTGGATGCGGCGTCGAAGCCGATGTACGAGAAGAAGAGGCTCGCGGCGGCGGCGCTGACGCCGGCCGTGCCGAGCGGCATGAAGTCCGAGTAGTTGCCGGACTTGAAGCCCATGAAGCCGATCGTGCAGAAGAGCACGAGCGCGGCGATCTTCACGATGACCATGATCGTGTTGGCCGTCGCCGATTCCTTGGCGCCGCCGAGCAGGAACACCATGGCGAGCAGCACGACGATCAGGCCGGGCAGGTTGATGATCGCGCCGTCCACCTCGCCGGGCGCCGCGGAGAGCGCGTCCGGGATGGTGACGCCGATGGTGCCGTCGAGCAGTTCGTTGAGGTACTCGCCCCAGCCGACGGCCACGGCGGCCACGGACACGCCGTACTCCAGGACCAGGCACCAGCCGCAGACCCAGGCGACGAGTTCGCCCATCGTTGCGTACGCGTACGAGTAGGAGGAGCCGGCGACCGGTATGGAGCCCGCCAGCTCGGCGTACGAGAGGGCCGAGAAGAGGGCGGTGAGTCCGGCGATCACGAAGGAGATCGTGACGGCGGGCCCGGCCTTGGGGACGCTCGCGCCGAGGACGACGAAGATGCCGGTGCCGAGCGTGGCACCGATGCTGATCATGGTCAGCTGCCACATGCCGAGGGAGCGCCGCAGCGAGCCGCCCTCACCCTGGCCACCCTCCGCGACCAGGGCTTCCACCGGCTTGCGCCGCATGAGACGGCTGCCGAGTCCGGTGGCTCCCGGGGGGCTTGGGCGGTTCTGCGGGGGTGCGCCTTGGTCGAGCACGCATGGCTCCTTCATCGCTGCCGGTCAGGGCGGCGGGACCGGCGGCAGCACCCACGCATGGATGGGGACCGCCGAGCAGGCGGTCCCCGCCACACCACGTACAGCGGATGACTCTATGAGTCCGGCTTCACTGGCGTAATGCAGCAACCTTGCGCAGCGGCGGATGATCGTTGCGTACTTCCGTTTCCTGCGGGTCTTCGTTGCGCGGTCCGTTTCGTCCGTTGCGTGCGGGAGCCTCGGGCAAGTGGTTGACACTTCGTCAGATCTCCCCCATCGTGCACCCCGGTCGAGAGGGAGGCAGCAGGCCATGGACCTCGATGTGCTGTACGAGATCGACGTACCGAAGCCCTGGAACGGACCCCATCCGCACGGCCAGCGCACCGCCGAACAGCGCGCCTACCGCGAGGCCGTGGAGCAGATCCGGCTCGCGGACCGGGTGGGCTTCCGCACCGTGTGGGCGGTCGAGCACCACTTCCGCGAGGGCCGCTCGCACTGCCCCGCGCCGGAAGTCCTGCTCGGCCACCTCGCGGCGCTGACCGAACGCATCCGCCTCGGCTTCGGCGTCACGCTCACCCCCTTCGGCTTCACCCCGCCGCAGCGGATCGCGGAGAAGGTCGCGGCGGTGGACGTGCTCTCGGAGGGCCGCGTGGAGTGGGGCACCGGCCGCTCAACTCCCATGGAACAGACGGCATTCGGCGTCAACAGGGAACAGTCGCGGTCCGACTGGCGCGAGGCGATCGAGATCGTGACGGGGATGTGGCGCGAGGAGTACTTCGCTTACGAGTCGGAGCGCTTCACCTTCCCCCGCCGGATGGTGACCCCGAAGCCGGTGCAGGACCCGCACCCGCCCTGCTGGATGGCGGCGACCTCCCCCGGCTCGGCGGAGGTCGCGGGCGCGGCGGGCCTCGGCCTTCTCTCCTTCTCGATCATGCAGCCGCTCGAGGCGATGGCCCGGCAGGTGCGGGCCTACCGCGAGGCGGCGCGCACCCCGGCACCGATCACGGACGTCACGACGAACCGCGTCAGCGCGTACACCCTCGTACACGCCACGGACCGGCCCTCACCGCGGGTCTGGGACTCGGTCGCCTGGTGGTACCGCAATCTCGCCCAGTTCACGCTCGACTGGGAGCTGCCGCACCTGAACGCCGAGGAGCGTGAGCGGACCTTCCCCCTCCTCACCCCGATCATCGAAGGCAGCGTCCCCGTCCAGGAGTTCAACGACGGCGACATGATCCTCATCGGCGACGCGGAGACCATCGTCCGCAAGGCCAAGCACTACGCCGACCTCGGCATCGACCAGCTCATCTGTTACGTCCAGTGGGGCTATCTGGAGCATCAGGAGATCCTGCGGACGATCGAGATCCTGGGCAAGGAAGTCATCCCGGAGCTGGCGGCGTACAAGCCCCGCCTGGCGTCCCGATGACGCCGCTCGACACCTCCCCCGTCCCCGACTACGCCTCCCTGCACCGCCTGGACGGCCGCCTCTTCGTCCTGCTCGGCGCGGGCAACGGCATCGGCCGCCAGACCGCGCACGCCCTCACGGCGGCGGGGGCACGGCTGCTGTGCGTGGACGTCGACAAGGACCGCGCGGAGGCGGTCGCAGCCGAGACGGACTCCGTCGCGTACGTCGCTGACGTGACGCGCCGCGAGGAGGTGAGGGAGCTTTTCGCTTACACGCAAAGGGAGTTGGGCGCAGTCGGCGGCATCGTCGACATCGTCGGCATGGCCCGCTACACGGCCTTGGCGGACCTTGACGACGCGTCCTGGGACTGGCACTTCTCGATGGTCCTGCGGCACGCCTGGCTGGCGGTGCAGTACGGCGGCGCGGCGCTCGCCGAAGCGGGCGGCGGCCCGATGGTCTTCGTGGCGTCGGTGTCGGGCCTCACGGCGGCGCCCCTGCACGCGGCGTACGGCGCGGCCAAGGCCGGTCTGGTCTCGCTGGTCCGCTCGGCGGCGGTGGAGTACGGCCCGCGCGGGGTGCGGGTCAACGCGGTGGCGCCCGGAGTCGTGTGGACCCCGCGGGTGGCGGCCCTGATCGGCGACGAGGGCCGCGAACGCAACGCCCGCAACGCCCCGCTGAACCGCGTCGCGGAGACCTCCGACATCGCATCGGCCCTGCTCTTCTTCGCCTCACCACTCTCCTCGTACGTCACCGGACAGACGCTCGTCGTGGACGGCGGGGTCGGCGTGAAGTTCCCCTACCCGACGATCGGGGGCGCCCGGTGAGGGAGTTCGTGCGGGGCGTGGCGTGGCGGGCACGCGATGGCCACCCCCCGCGCACCGACCGGGACCGGCTGCCCGCCGACACCTGGGAGCGAGCGGGCCTCCCGGCCGAAGCGCGCCTCGAGCTCACCACACGCGGTGCACGATGAGGGAATTCACGCGAGGCGCCGCATGGTGGTCACCGGACGGCCGAGCACTGCGCGCCGACCCCACCGACCGGGACCGTCTGCCCGCCGACACCTGGGAACGGGCGGGCCTGCCGGCCGGGGTGCGGCTTGAGTTCGCCGTGTGTGGGGTGCGGGCGGTGGAGGTGACGTACGCCGCCTCGCCTCCCTCGGTTACGGACTCGTACCGCAACGCGCCGCCCGTCTTCACGCTGCTCGCGGACTCCGGCGAGAAGGCGGGCGCCCCCGTCGAGGGCAGCGGAACGGAAGCCGCCGGCACACCCTCACAGCGGGGCGCACCCGCGCGAGCCGTAGGTACGTCCACGCCGCCGGGTGCCCGCGCGCAGACCGCCTTCGACACCCCCGCGGCGCCGGGCTCGCACGTGGCACGGATCGAACTCCCTTACCCCGACGGCGACTTCATCCTCCACCTGCCGGAGACACTGCGCCCCGCCCTCACCGGCCTGCGCCCCGTCGGCGGCGGCACGATCGAGCCCGCCGCACGGCGACCGCGCTGGCTCGTCTACGGCGACTCCATCGCGGAGGGCTGGTCGGCGTCGCGCCCCCATCTGGCATGGCCCGCGCTCGCCGGGCGGGCACTCGGCCTGGACACGGTGAACCTCGGGTACGCGGGTGCGGCCCGCGGCGAAATCGCGTCGGCGCAGCAACTCGCCTCCCTGGAGGCCGACTTGATCACCGTCGCGTTCGGCACGAACTGCTGGTCGCGCACGCCGCATTCGGCGGGGCTGCTCTACGAGACGACGCGGGCGTTCCTGACCCTGGTGCGGCGCGGGCACCCGGAGACCCCCCTCCTGGTCCTCTCCCCCGTGCTCCGCCCGGACGCCGAGTCGACGCCGAACGCCCTTGGCGCCACGCTCGCCGAGCTGCGCGCGGCGGTGGAGCGGGCGGCCGAGGACGCGGGGGCCGCGCTGCTCCCTGGCGGTGGCCTCCTTGAACCCCGGCATCTGGTGGACGGCGTGCATCCGGGGGACGCGGGCCACGGCGTACTCGCGGACGCGGTGGCCTCAGCACTGCTGAAGCGTCACTCCTGGGCCGCTTCGTCGTAGGCCTCGCGGGCGGCCGCGATGGCCGGGCGGTGGCCGATGGACCAGTCGGCGAGCGCCTTGACGAGGTGGGTGAGGCTGTGGCCCATCTCGGTCAGCTCGTACTCGACCTGCGGCGGAATCGTCGGGTAGACGGTGCGCTTGACCAGGCCGTCGCGTTCCAGCCGGCGCACGGTGAGGGTGAGCATGCGCTGCGAGATGCCGCCGTGGATCCGGCGCTGCAGCTCCTTGAACCGCAGGACGCCCGAGGCGAGTTCGACCACCACGTACACGGACCACTTGTCGCCGAGCCGGTCCAGGACGTCCCGCACCCCGCACTCGTCCTGCGGGGTCTCACAGCGGATCACCGGCTCGACAACCGCCTCAGGAGCCGGCGGGGTGGTTACCGCCGTGTGCCCTGCTGACATGAAAGTGCCTCCTTACGCGGCGGCGCGCCGCCGATCACCATGGTCACAAGCACAAGCACAAGCACAAGCACAAGCACAAGCACCAACACAACCACTCACCACGGGGGAACCTTCCCATGCTCATGATCACCGGCGCCACTGGCGCCCTCGGCAAGCTCGTCACCGCCCGCCTCGCGGACCGCGCCGACGTCGTCATCGGCAGCCGCGCCCCCGCTCCCGGCGGCCGCCGCGTCGACTTCGACGATCCGGCGTCCCTGGACTTCGGCGGCGTGGACACGCTCCTGGTCATCTCCGCGGGGGCCGCCGAGGACGACGTGGTCGTCGCCCGCCACGAGGCCGCGATCTCCGCCGCGGAGAAGGCGGGCGTGCGGCACCTCGTCTACACCAGCCTCAGCGGCGACGGCGACCACCTGACGTACGCACTCGCGCACCGCTGGACCGAACGCAGACTGCGCCGCTCGTCGATGAACTGGACGATCCTGCGCAACGGCCTGTACGCGGAGTTCCTGGCCGCCATCGCGGCACCGGGCCCCGACGGCACCATCGCCGCACCCCTGGGCGACGGCCGGCTGGCCGCCGTGGCACGCGATGACCTGGCCGAGGTCGCGGCACGGGTGGCGACGGATCCGGCCCCGCACGCGGGCCGCACGTACGAACTGATCGGCGAACAGGCCCTGGGAGGAAAGGACTTGGCGGAGGCGATCCACGGTGCGTACGAACCCGGCACACTCGCCGCGACCCGCGAGGCGATCACCGCGGCAGCCCAGGCACTGCCCTTCCAGATACCGATGCTCCTGAGCACGTACTCGGCGATAGCCGGGGGTTTCCTGGACGGCACGGGGGTCGAGGACCGCGGCGCACTGCGCACCCTGCTGGGCAGGCAGCCCCGCCCGCCGATCGAGGCGTACAGGGCTGCGCTGCAGGGTTCCTGAGGGGCGCGGGGAACTGCGCGACAAGCCACGACGCGGCCGCAGTCGAATGGCGCAGTTCCCCGCGGAGCGCCTAGCTCCAGCTGGCGTGAAGCGGCTTGCCCTCCGCGTAACCCGCAGCGCTCTGCACACCTACAGTGGCCCGCTCGGCGAACTCCTCGAGCGAGCCCGCACCGGCGTACGTGCAAGAGGAACGAACGCCCGCGATGATCGAGTCGATCAGATCCTCGACACCGGGACGCTCCGGGTCGAGGAACATCCGGGAGGTCGAGATGCCCTCCTCGAAGAGCGCCTTGCGGGCACGGTCGTAGGCCGACTCCTCGCTCGTGCGGTTCTTCACCGCACGCGCCGACGCCATGCCGAACGACTCCTTGTAGAGGCGGCCGTTGGCGTCCTGCTGCAGGTCGCCCGGGGACTCGTACGTACCCGCGAACCACGAACCGATCATGACGTTCGACGCACCGGCGGCCAGCGCCATCGCGACGTCACGCGGGTGACGGACACCGCCGTCGGCCCACACGTGCTTGCCGAACTTCTTGGCCTCGGCGGCGCATTCGAGCACCGCGGAGAACTGCGGGCGGCCGACGCCGGTCATCATGCGCGTGGTGCACATGGCGCCGGGACCGACACCCACCTTGATGATGTCGGCACCGGCCTCGATGAGGTCCCGGACGCCCTCGGCGGCGACGATGTTGCCCGCGACGATCGGCACCTGCGGGTCGAGCCCGCGCACGGCCTTGACCGCGGCGATCATCGACTCCTGGTGACCGTGCGCGGTGTCCACGACGATCGTGTCCGCGCCCGCGTCGAGGAGCTGCTTGGCCTTGGCCGCGACGTCGCCGTTGATGCCGACGGCGGCGGCGATGCGCAGCTTGCCGTTGACGTCGAGGGCGGGCGAGTAGAGGGTCGCGCGCAGGGCGCCCGTGCGGGTCAGGATGCCGGCGAGGCGGCCGTCCTTGTCCACGGCGGGGGCGTAGCGGCGGTTCGCGTGGTCCAGCTTGTTGAAGGCGTCGCGCGGGTCGATGTCCGCGTCGAGCAGCACGAGGTCCCTGGACATGACCTCGGAGAGCTGGGTGAAGCGGTCCACGCCGTTCAGGTCCGTGTCGGTGACGACGCCGACCGGCCGCTGGCCCTCGTCCACGACGACACCGGCGTTGTGCGCGCGCTTGGGCAGCAGGGCGAGCGCGTCCGCGACGGTCTGGTGGGGGGCCAGCACGATCGGGGTGTCCAGGACGTGGTGACGCGTCTTGACCCAGGCGATGACGTCGGTGACGACCTCGATCGGAATGTCCTGCGGGATCACGACGAGACCACCGCGGCGGGCGACGGTCTCGGCCATGCGGCGGCCGGCGATCGCGGTCATGTTGGCGACGACCAGCGGGATCGTGGTGCCGGTGCCGTCCGGCGACGAAAGGTCTACGCCCTGACGCGAGCCGACGGCGGAGCGCCTCGGCACCATGAAGACGTCGTCGTACGTCAGGTCGTACGCAGGCTGGATGTCATTGAGGAAGCGCACGTGCTGCTCATCCCAGTCGATCAGAGGTGGCCCCCGGACAGTCAGCCGGGGGAAAAGCACGTACTTCAGTGTCCCATGCCCTGGGGGTCGAACCGCCTGGGATGATCACCCAGGCAGGTCACGGGACCCCTGGTCGGATCGTCCAAGTGACCCCCACAAGCGGAACGCTCGGCTCACGCCCCGCCACGCTCCGTGGTGACCGCGGGCCCGAACGCGAGAATGATCTCCAGGCCGGTGCTCCGCTCACGCGCGTACGCCACCGCGTCGGTGAACACCTCCTGGGCGACGATCCACTCCTGGGGCGCGGCCTCCGCGTACGCCTGCCAGCCGGAGACGACCAGCAGGAGGCCGGGCCCGGACGGCACCCGCGGCAGGTCGGTGAGGCAGTCGGCGAGCGCGTCCCAGTTGTGCCCGAACCAGTCGGGCAGATCGAGCGCGCGGGCACAGCGGTCCATGAACGCCCGCTTGTCGCTCACGCCGCTCAGATCGAGCGAGACGGTGCTCAGACCGGCGCCGCGCGCGGCGTCGAGCAGGGGCACGAGGGGTTCGGACGTCATCTCAGTACCGCCTTGAAGGACGCGTAGTGGTCGTCGGTGTAGTAGATCTCGTCGCCGCTCCCGGTGACGATCCGGCGCGCGCCACGGTCACGTTCGCCGGGGGTGCGCACGGTGTACTCGTGGTAGTAGCCGCGCGGCTGCTTGGGCAACTCGCCCTCGAAGTTCCCGAAGACGGCCCCGTCCTTGGCATACGGAAACGGCCCACCGTCATCGATGAGCCGCAAGGTCCGCCGGGCCTCGGGGGGCAGCCGAGCGGCATGGACGGTGTCCATGCCGCCGCCCGAGGAGCACCCGCTGACGAGGACGGCGAGACAGACAAGCAACGCCGCCAGGACGCGGGGCCAGTGCCCCGAAGGGGCGCGGGGAACTGCGCGACCAGCCACGGAGCGCCCGCAGCCAATCAACTACCGTCCGGATCCGCCCGATCCAACGCAGGATGCGGCGTCGGCCCCATGACCAACAACTGATCGGCGGCAGCGGTATCCGTGACGAGGCTGGTCACAAGCCCAGACCGCAGCACCGCGTCAATGGCGGCGGCCTTCCGCTGCCCCCCGGCAATCGCCACGACCTCAGGAATCCGTCGAAGCCGGTCGGCTTCGACAGTGATGCACCGCTCCCCCAGATCCCGCCCGACCCGACGCCCCTCGGCGTCGAAGAGGTGCGCGGACATCTCAGCGGCCACACCCAGCGAGGCGTAATGCGCACGCTCCTCGTCCGAGAGCATGTCGTGCACCGTCGAGATACCCGGCTCCCAGGAGCCGATGGAGACGGCGGCGACGGTGACCTTGTCGAAGTACTCAAACGCCCGCGCGATCCCGGTCTGGTTCCGCAGCGCGGCGGCCGTGGCGGGGTCGGGAAGGAGCATCGGCGCGTAGATCGGGTGGGCCTCGCCGCCCGAGACCTGCGCGGCTCGCCGCACGGCCTCGACCGAACCGCGCTCGGCGGTCCCGGCGTCGTACACACCCGTCAACTGCACGACCGTGCACGGCGGCAGCTGGTCGAGCGCGGCCGCCATGTGGATGGTCGAGCGGCCCCACGCGAGGCCGAGCACATCGCCCTCGGTGACCAGCTCGCCGAGCAGATCGGCCGCGACCTCGCCGAGGTTCTCGGGGTCGGGGGAATCGTCGATCTCCTCGGTGGGAGCCGGCGACTCCACGACGACCGCGTGCCGCAGGCCGTAGCGGGCGCGCAGCGCGTCCGAGCGCTCGGCGTCCAGCTCCGCGGGCACACGGATCTCGATCCGTACGAGATCACGCTCGAGCGCGGTCTCCAGGACCCGGGCCACCTTGAAGCGGCTGACGCCGAACTCCTCGGCGATCTGGATCTTGGACTTGCCCTCGAGATAGAAGCGGCGGGCCATGGCCGCCGCCTGCACCAGCTCCGCGGGTCCCATCCGCATGGCTGACCGGCCGCCCGTCGACACGACGATCTCCTCACTGTCATTCACTCAATTGTCGTTCACACATTCACACGCATTTCTGCGGCTTCACGCGTGTTGCTGCGGAATCGAGCGCGTTGCCGCAGCGCAACCTGGGTTCGCCGTTCATCCTTGCAGATCCGGCGTGCTTGATCAGCCCTGAAGGACTGCGTTCACGTTCCCGTGGCTCAGTGGCTGCATGCCCATGCCGCCGCCGCGGTCGAGTCGGCCGCTTGGCTGCGCAATGCACGTACCGCCGCCGCCGGGTCCTTCGCCCCGTAGACCGCGGAACCGGCGACGAAGACGTCGGCTCCCGCGTCGGCGCAGCGCTCGATGGTCGCGGCCGAGACGCCGCCGTCCACCTGGAGCCAGAGTTCGAGACCGTGCTTGCTGATCAACTCGCGGGTCCGGCGAATCTTCGGCAGCATGATGTCGAGAAACGCCTGCCCGCCGAATCCGGGCTCGACCGTCATGATCAGCAGCATGTCGAGCTCGGGGAGCAGATCCTCGTACGGCTCGATGGGCGTCGCGGGCTTCAGCCCCATGGAGGCGCGGGCGCCCTTGGCGCGGATCTCACGGGCCAGGCGGACGGGCGCGGCAGCCGCCTCCGCGTGAAAGGTGACGGATCCGGCGCCCGCTTCTACGTACTGGGGAGCCCAGCGATCGGGGTCCTCGATCATCAGATGGCAGTCCAGCGGCGTCTCCGTCGCACGGGCCAAGGACTCTACGACCGGCACCCCCAGGGTGAGGTTAGGGACGAAGTGGTTGTCCATGACGTCGACATGGAGCCAGTCGGCACCTTCGACCGCCTTTGCCTCCTCGGCAAGACGGGCGAAATCCGCGGACAGGATGCTGGGGTTGATCTGCACGGCCATGCCCCAAGCCTGCCATGCCCGGCGCCCGTTGCTCACCGCCGTCCGTAGCGTGAGCCGAGAGGCCCTCTTGACCATGGACCGCGTGCCATGCTGGTCGGTCCACCGGCACGACGCGGGGCAGCGGGGGTAGCCATGCCGGACGAGCGGACGGACAAGCAGCCGGGAGCACAGCGCCAGGCGGGCCGCGGCGTGGCCTGGATGGTGTGCGGGAGGCGCACCAAGTGGCTTGTGGTGCTGTTCTGGCTGGTGGCGATCGTCGTCGCGGCGCCGCTCGCCCAGAAGCTCACGGACGCCCAGGACAACCAGGCCTCGTCCTGGCTGCCCGGCTCCGCCGAGTCCACCCAAGTCCTGGAAATCTCCGAGGACTTCAGGCCCGAGCAGATTCCCGCGGTCGTCGTGTACGCCCGCGAAGGCGGGCTGACCGCGCAGGACCGCGCGCAGATCGCCGAGGACGTCACCGAGCTCAAGGAGCTGCGCGCGCACGGCATCCGCGGCGCGGAGACCCGCGGCCCCGTCTTCGACACGAAGGACCCGAACAGCGCCGAGGCGGCCCAGATCTTCGTACCCATCACGATGGACGAGAAGGGCTGGGAGCGGATCGCGCCCGCCGTCGACTCCATCCGTGAGCGGGTGGGCGAGGGTTCGGGCGGGCTCGCGGTGCGCATCACCGGGCCGGGAGGTACGTCGGCGGACTTCTCCGAGGCGTTCGAGGGCATCGACTCGACGCTGCTGATCTCGGCCGGCGCCGTCGTCATCGTGATCCTGCTGATCACGTACCGCAGCCCGATCCTGCTGCTCGTGCCCCTGATCTCCGTGGTCGTCTCGCTGTTCGCCGCGCAGGCGCTGATCTATCTCCTTGCGGAGTACGCGGGTCTGACGGTCAACGGCCAGAGCGCCGGCATCCTCACGGTCCTCGTCTTCGGCGCGGGGACGGACTATGCCCTGCTCCTGGTCGCCCGGTACCGCGAGGAGCTGCGCCGCCACGAGGACCGGCACGAGGCGATGCAGCTCGCCCTGCACCGGGCGGGGCCCGCGGTCATCGCGTCGGGCGCCACGGTCGTCCTGAGCATGCTGGTCCTGCTGACCGCCGACATGAACTCGACGCGGGGCCTCGGCCCGGTCGCCGCCATCGGCGTCGCGGTGGCCCTCCTCGCGATGCTGTCGCTCTTCCCCGCCCTCCTGGTGGTCTGCGGCCGGTGGCTGTTCTGGCCGCTGATCCCGCACGTCGGTTCGGACGAGCCCACCGAGCACGGCGTCTGGGCCCGCACGGGCCGCCGTATCGCCGGCAGGCCCCGGCTGACCTGGAGCGTCACGGCGGTGGCCCTGGCGGCGATGGCGTTCGGCCTGACGCAGCTGCGGGCCGAGGGGCTCAGCAACGCGGACGCGTTCACGGAGAAGCCCGACTCGATCGTGGGCCAGGAGCTGCAGGCCGAGTACTTCCCGGCGGGCAGCGGCGACCCGCTGGTGATCGTGTCGAACACGGAACAGGGCGAGGCGGTGGGACGCGCCGTCGCGGCGACGCGCGGCATCGATCCGGCGAGCATCGGCGTGCCACCGGGGTCGAAGGCGGAGGCCGACGGCCGGGTCCTGTTCGAGGCGACCCCGACCGACCCGGCCGACAGCGAGGCCGCCAAGCAGACCGTGGAGCGGGTCCGCGACGCGGTGCACGCCGTGCCCGACGCGGACGCGATGGTGGGCGGCGGCACGGCCGCACTGCTCGACATGGACACCGCGACCACCCACGACAACAAGCTGGTCATCCCGCTCGTCCTGGTGGTCGTCCTGATGATCCTCTGCGTGCTGCTGCGGGCCCTTGTCGCGCCGCTGCTGCTGATCGGGACGGTCGTGCTGTCCTTCTCCGCCGCGCTGGGCCTCAGCGCGCTCGCCTTCCGGTACATCTTCGACTACGCGGGCGAGTCGACGGACTTCCCGCTCTTCGTCTTCGTGTTCCTGGTGGCGCTCGGCATCGACTACAACATCTTCCTGTCGACCCGCGTCCGTGAGGAAGCGGGCCGTCAGGGCACCCGTGCGGGCGTGGTGACGGGCCTCGCCGCGACCGGCGCGGTGATCACATCGGCGGGCCTCGTCCTCGCGGGCACCTTCGCCGCGCTCGGCACGCTCCCGATGGTGGCGTTCGCCGAGATCGGCTTCGCGGTCGCGCTCGGCGTCCTGATCGACACCTTCATCGTGCGGTCCGTCCTGGTCACCGCGTTGTTCCTGGACGTGGGCCCGAAGGTGTGGTGGCCGCACCCCCTGAGCAAGGACCCGGCGGTCCCTGCCCAGGCGGCGGGCTCAGGCGGTCGTGCGGCGGACTCAGGCGGTCAGGCGGCGGGCTCAGGCGGTGCGCCGGATCAGCGCTAGGTACATCGCGTCCGTGCCGTGCAGATGCGGCCACAGCTGGATGTCGGGCCCTTCGCCGAGCGCGGGGACGCCGGGCAACAGCGGGCGCGCGTCGATGAGTTCGGCACCCGCGGCACCGTCGAGGTGCTTCAGCACGTCGTCCACGACGGCACGCGTCTCCGCGAGATGCGGTGAACAGGTCGCGTAGCCGACGACGCCGCCGACCCGTACGGACTCCAACGCCGTGCGCAGCAGCCCGCGTTGGAGCGGCGCGAAGCCGTCGAGGTCCTCCGGGCGGCGCCGCCAACGGGCCTCGGGGCGGCGGCGCAGGGCGCCGAGTCCCGTGCAGGGCACGTCCATCAGGACCCGGTCGAAGGTGCCGGGCTGCCACGGCGGCCGGGTGCCGTCGGCGGCGATGACCTGATACGGGCCGGGGTTGCCGCGCAGCGCCTGTGCGACGAGGCGGGCCCGGTGCGGCTGCTTCTCGGCGGCCAGCACGGCCGCGCCGCGCTGGGAGGCCAGACCGGCGAGCATGGCGGCCTTGCCGCCGGGCCCTGCGCAGCCGTCAAGCCACTTCTCGTCGCGCCCTTCCAGCGGTGCGTTCGCGAGGGCGACGGCGACCAGCTGGCTGCCCTCGTCCTGGACGCCCGCGTTCCCCTCGCGCACGGCCTCGATCGCACCGGGCTCGCCGCCCTCGCTGAGCCGCACGGCGTACGGCGACCAGCGGCCCGGCAGCGCGGACTCCTCGCCGACGGCGTCGAGCAGTTCGTCGGCGGTGGAGCGGCCGGGGCGGGCCACGAGCGTCACCTCGGGCCGTTCGTTGTCGGCCTCGAGGAGGTCCTCGATCCCGGCCCGTCCGCCGCCCAGCGAGTCCCAGAGCGCCGAGACGACCCAGCGGGGGTGCGAGTGGACGACGGCGAGATGCTCCTCGGCGTCCTCGTCGTAGGGCGGCGCGACCTTCTCCAGCCACCCGTCGAGATCGTCGGCGGCGACCTTGCGGAGCACCGCGTTGACGAACTTGGCCCGCCCGTCCCCGAGGACGACGCGCGCCAGCTCGACGGATGCGGAGACGGCGGCGTGCGTCGGGATCCTCGTCCCGAGCAGCTGATGCACCCCCATGTTCAGCACATCCAGGACCGGCGGATCGACCTCCCGCAGCGGCCGGTCGATGCAGGCCGCCACGATCGCGTCGTACGTTCCCTGCCTGCGCAGCGTCCCGTAGACCAACTCGGTGGCGAGCGCCGCGTCACGCGCGTCGAAATCGCCCTTGTCGCGGGCCTTGCGCAGCAGCGGCGGCAGGACGAGGTTCGCGTACGCGTCGCGTTCGTCGACGGCCCGCAGCGCCTCGAAGGCGAGGAAGCGTACGGGGTCCTTCTTGGGGCGGCGGTGGGGCTTGCCGGGCTTCCCCTGCTTGCGGGGAGGCCGGCCTGGCTGGTCGTTCAAAGGTGCTCCGCTGATGGTGGTGAGGCGTATTCGTTCAGCGTACGTCGGTGGCGCCGACCCGCTCGCCGGGGGCGATCCGCACCCCGCGCGCCCAGTCGGCGCCGCGCATCGGCTTCTTGCCCTGCGGCTGGACCCAGAGCAGCTCCACGGCGTGCGAGCCGGAGCCGACGTACACATTGTTCTTGGCGGCGAAGAGCTCACCGGGCGCCAGGTCGGTGCGGTCCGGAACGAGCGCGGCCTGGATGATCTTCAGCCGCTCCTCGCGGAAGACGGTCCAGGCACCGGGCGCGGGCGTGCAGGCGCGCACCACGCGGTCGACGCGCAGGGCCGGGGCCGCCCAGTCCACCTGGGCGTCCTCGACGGTGATCTTCGGCGCGAGGGTGACGCCGTCGGCGGGCTGCGGCACGGCCTTCAGGGAGCCGTCCTCGATGCCGTCCATGGTGGCGACGAGCAGCCCGGCGCCCGCGAAGGCGAGGCGGGTGAGCAGGTCACCGCTGGTGTCGGTGGGCCGGACGACCTCGGTGACGGTCCCGTACACCGGCCCGGAGTCGAGCCCCTGCTCGATCAGGAAGGTGGAAGCGCCCGTGATCTCATCTCCCGCCATCACCGCGTGCTGCACGGGCGCGGCTCCGCGCCAGGCAGGCAGCAGCGAGAAGTGCAGATTGACCCAGCCGCGGGCCGGCACGTCCAGGGCGACCTTCGGCAGCAGCGCACCGTACGCCACGACGGGGCAGCAGTCGGGCGCGATCTCCCGCAGCCGCGCCAGAAACGCTTCGTCACGCGGCTTCACGGGCTTGAGGACCTCGATGCCGGCCTCCTCCGCGCGCTGCGCGACCGGGCTCGCGACGAGCCTGCGGCCACGGCCCGCGGGGGCGTCGGGGCGCGTGACGACGGCGGCCACCTCGTGCCGGCCGGAGGCGATCAGGGCGTCCAGGGCGGGGACGGCGACTTCGGGGGTGCCTGCGAAGACGAGCTTCATCGGTGGCTGTCGGCCTCTCGGGCGGGAACGTGACGGGAGCGCACCAGTCTATGAGCCGCTTCCCCCGGCCGCTCTCCTCGGGGCGCCCGCCCGAGCGGTGGCACATCCCCCTGGGGGCGTACGCGTGGACGCGCGCCCTGTGCATATGCGCATACGCCCCTGCACCGTGACCCCTCACGAACTAGCGCGTTGGTCAAGAAAGAGTTGACCACAGCGGGCCGCGGATGCGGCCCGATCCTTTTCAACGCCGGTTCGAGAGGCTTGTTCATGGCCGACCACGCAACCCACGACGCCCAGGCACGGGCCAGCCTGCACCTCCTGGTGCGGGACATCGAGCGGGTCCGCCGGCAGGTGGACGCACTGCGCACCCTCACCGCCCAGCTCGGCAACGTCTACCGCCCGCGCCGCTCCAGCCCGTCCGCGGGCTTCGTCGTGTACGGGCGGGCCCCCGCCCCGACCGTCCGCCTCGCCCAGGAACTGCGGGACAGCGTCGAGACGCTGGTGACCGCCGCGGTGGACTTCGACCGCTCGCTCGGGTTCTCGTGGGACGCGGTGGGCTCGGCCCTCGGGGTCACCAAGCAGGCGGTGCACCGCCGTTACGGAGCCCGCAGGGCCACGACGCAGGCGGCCGCCGAGGCGGAGCGCGCCACTGAGGCAGCACCGTCAACCGCGGCCGCGGCCGCCCGGCCGCCGGTCCCGGTCGGCGCTCCGCTTCCCTCGGTGCCCTCGGTCCCCGCGGCCCGCGCGATGCCGACCCAGCCGACGGCAGGCAGCCCCGCCCTCCGCG